>JAGXGT010000024.1 GCA_024636595.1 Sphingomonadales bacterium
ATCGAAGGCGTCGCCGATGCCCGCAAACAGGTTTTCGGCAGGGACGACTTACCACCCATTGCCATCGACAACACATTCCTCGGCCCGCTCTGGCAACAACCGCTGAAGCACGGCGCGGATATCGTCATTTACAGCCTGACCAAATATGTCGGCGGGCACAGCGATCTGGTTGCCGGCGGTGTCCTCGGCAGCAAGGCCCATATGGATCCGATCCGTGCGATCCGGAACACCATTGGCACGATTTGTGACCCCAACACCGCCTGGATGCTGATGCGCAGCCTCGAGACGCTCGAATTGCGCATGACCCGCGCCGGTGAAAATGCCGAAAAAGTCTGTGCCTTCCTGCGCGACCATCCCAAGGTCGACGGTCTCGGCTATCTCGGCTTCATCGAGGACGAGCGCCAGAAGGACATTTACCAGCGCCATTGCAGCGGCGCCGGTTCGACCTTCTCGGTCTTCATCAAGGGCGGCGAAGCCGAAGCCTTCCGCTTCCTCGACACGATGAAAATCGCCAAACTGGCGGTCAGCCTCGGCGGCACCGAAACCCTCGCCAGCCTGCCAGCCGCGATGACCCACATCTCGGTCCCCGACGAACGCCGCGCTGCGCTCGGCATCACCGATAATCTGGTGCGGATTTCGATCGGTGTCGAAGACCCGGATGATCTGATCGCCGATTTCGATCAGGCGCTCGCGGCCGTCTGATGGCGGTGCCATCGTTGGCCGATACAACCAACTGATAAATGGGCGAGATTCTCGCGAGTGACTTTCCGTGCGTTGCAACCTGCTATAGGCTGGAAAAATGCAGGATGATTCTCTCGATCCGATGATCCGCGACGCTTATGCGATCGCCGCCCAGCCGGAACGGGTGATGAAATTGCTGACATTGTTGCAGAAACCGGCTGCGGAAGACGAGGGCGCTCTTCAGGCCCATTTCGCCAACGTTACCGAATTGCTTGGTGAAATCGATAACAGCGTTGGCGATGATTTCTCCACCTACGCCCGTGATCTGGAAGGTTCCAGCGACCAGCTCATCCCGCCGGACCTGACACTCAGTACATCGATGACCGTTCTGAGCATCGATCAACAATTGTTCAAAGGCGCGGAATTGAAACCCGGCCAACCGGTGCCCGACTGGCTATTCGGCATGGATGGAGAGCCTTATGCCCAGATGGAAAAACTTATCAAAGGGGAGGGCAAGGCCAACCCCGCCATCGTTCGCCTTTATATCGATCAGGATGATGACAGAGGCGTCCTGTTCGCCGCGCAATTGGCGGGCGCAGCGGAGGTGGAGCTGGCTTTTCGGGTGATGCGACTGCGGTGGAATGCCGCCATCGGTAGCGCATTTGCACAGTCGCTCCAACTCACCGCAACGGAACAGCAACTCGCGGAATATCTGATCAACGGCCAGTCTGTCCTTGAATTTGCCGAGGATCGAAAGCGGGCGCTGGGCACCGCGAGGAATCAGCTCAAGTCGTTGCTACGCAAGCTCGGCATTGGCTCGCAAACCGAGCTCATTGCGCTTTACGCCGGGTTCAGCAATGCGTTCGCGACCGCCGAGTTAAGGGAAAAACATCTCGTGCCCGCCGGGTCCAGTCAGAAATTGAAGCTGCAAGATGGCAGCGATCTGCCGTTTGAGGTCTATGGCGATCCGACAGCGACGCCGGTGCTATATCTCCATGCGACCATCGATGGCGCCTATCTGACGGCAAGGCAACAGGACGCGGCGGCGCAGCAAAATTTGCGCGTCATTGCCCCCTGGCTGCCGTTTTACGCGGGCAGCAAAATGGCCAGTAGCGGTTTGGCGGTGGTCGACGAATTCGTCGAACGGCTGGTCTATTTGCTTGATCGGCTGGAGATTGAAAATTGTGCCATTGTTTCGGCCAGAGTGGCGGCCCCTTATGGCATGGCGGCCATTCGCTTGCATCCGGACCGGTTCTGCGGACTGGTGATGGCCGGCGCAATTTTGCCAGCCGATGATGCCAATGATTTCTCGCATCTGGCGCTCGGCTATCGCGCGCCGCTTCGGCTGGCGCGAATTGCACCGTCCTTTGTGCGGCTGTATTTTGCCGCCGTGTCTACCATGGTCCGGCGCGGCAAAAGCATGGCCTATTTCCAGAGCATCTATGGCGATAGTGAAGCAGATATGAAAACGCTGAACCGGCCCGATGTCGCAGAACTGATGCAGCGATCGATGAAACGCACCTTTGAAGATGGCTATGAATCAACCGCGCAACAGGCAATCCTGACGGCCAGCGACTGGTCGAAATGGTGTTGCGATCTGCAAGTGCCTGTGACGGTTATCTGCGGCGCGGAAGACCGCCTGGCGCCGCCTCAGTTGGTCGAGCATTTTTGTGATCGATATGATTTCAATTTAATTGGCCCGTTGCAAGATGTCGGTAGCCTGGCGATCCAGCAAGTCCCGGAGAAAATATTCCAGGAGGCTGCCAAAATACGGGTGGGTTGAGCCAAGCCTCGTGAGCTTATCTTTTACGGACAATCCGCCGATTTGTACCATATGGTATATTCTAATGTCGGCCCTGCTCCATTAGTCGCCCGGTGACTGAAATGGAGATCAACGATGAAATTTTCGAAATCGGCAATTGCGGCACTATTTGCTATTTCCATGATCGGCAGCGGAACCGCACAGGCGCAGTTTGGCGGCTTGGGTAACGCGATCAAGAAGGAAGCAAAGAAAACCAAACGCGAGGCCGAAAAACAGGCTGTGGAGGAAGCGGAGCAGGCGATTGATAACGCAATACGCGGCAAAAAAGGCAGAAGGATAAAAATCGCAAGCAGCAGTGGAGGTAGCAGCGGGTCTACAACCCTCGGGACCCCATCGGCAAGCCTCACATCGCAAACGCAATGTACGGGCCTCGCCCTGTCTAACGTAACCGTCGGCAATCTGGGTGAATATACGTTCCAGCAGGGCTTCAGCAAAGAAAAGCGCACCGGCTTCATCAACCGGCGGCCCGGCAAAGTGTCCGGCTCGTGCATTGCACCATCGCTGCAGCCACAGGAAATTCTCTATTTTGAAGTCGATGAGAAGCAATATAAAGCGCTGGACAAGGGCGGTGACTGGACGTGGCAGTGCGTGCAGTCGGACAATCCCGGTGCCGGTACGACCGATTACTGGACGTGGAACAGCGATCAATATCTCGGCGATTCCCATATGAAATTGCATTGCGGCAACGATCAGGAGGTCAGTGATTGCGCCACCGGCAGCAACGGGGCCCGCGCATCTGCCTATTCGGCGGACCGCAAAAAACGCGGCAAATACGGCATCAGTTTTCTGGCCCGCCTAAACGAGCACAGCGATGCGAGAACAGAAAAGCTGTACTGCCAATATTATAACAAAAGATCGGGCAAAAGCTTGGTCGCCTTCGAATATCTGAGTGCGCCCGCTCGATAGCTGCGGATCCCGTTTTTCCACGAACTTTGAGAAGGAGACGCATCATGCGTACCGCCATAGCTTTATCATCCCTGATCCTGTCCAGCCTCGCCATTCCGGTGGCCTTTGCCCAATCGAGCAGCACGACCGTCGCCAAGGACGGCAGCTGTCCGACCGGCTTCAAGTCCTCGGGCAGTTCCTGCAAATCCAGCTCGGGAGCGGTTGCGATCAAAAAGATCGGATCCTGCCCCACCGGTTTCAAATCGTCCTCCAACTATTGCGTGGGAGACAAGGGCGACTATGCTGAAGTCAAAAGTGGCAGCTGTGCCAGCGGCTTGAAAACGTCCGGGAAATATTGCGTGAAATAATCGCTGCCAAGGTCGATATTCACTCTTTCCTACACTCTGACTGATCATCTATCCTAGTCTGGCTCTTTGACATAATGGACCTGATCGCTTGCAGCGTTCGCGCGTAACATAAGATGGCAATTTCGACGCGAGACGAAAGGTTACACTAGGCACCAGGCTGGCGACGGTAAAAGCGCAGATATCTGGCGGTTTTCGGCAAAGGTTACGGAAAACAAAGGGACGCGTTTTTGTAAGCTTTCTTTGAATTCTGTCCCATTAATCCTGTAGCAGGACTGCGATGGACAAAATTTCAATCGCATCCTCCCGACCGGCGAAATCGCCAAAGTCTCCGGCCTCCAATCCGATCAACACCCGGCTGATCGGTGCGGAAAAAGACACCAGCGCGCTCGCCGGATCGGCTTCGTCATCTCCGACCAGCGACAAAACCTTCTCCTTGCCATTGAGCAGGAAGGTCACGCGGGTACCAAATTCGACCTTGTCGCCGCTTGGAACCGGTGACAGTTCGGCCGTGGATTGTCTGGTGTTCCAGTAGCGCAGGTCGCGCTTGGCGATTTTTAGCGCGTTTCGTCGGTCAGCGCTGCTACCTCGGCCTGCAGGGTAGCTACTCGCTCCTTGATCAACCGCAATCCGCGCGCCGTGACCAGATTGGGGCCGACCGGAATCGGAAGCTCGAACTTGGGCTCGAGATGCTCGTCATCGCCCTCTCTGCGGAACGCCACGCTCATTGATCAGGTTCCGGCCTTGGGCGTCACCCAGATCGATACCGGCGCGACGAACTTGCCATGCGCCGGGGTGCCGACATCGACGCGCTCGGCGGTCACCCGTTCGCCGCTCTCGAGGGTGAAAGAGGCCCAGGGCTTGGGCATGCGGCCAAAGGTCATCTTCTGGATCGGCTGCCCGGTGGCGCTGTTCATGATGGTGGCAATGATAGACATGGCAGGCCGCTAGCGACGGAACGGCCGCACTGTCAACCGCCCGGTGCCGGACGGATCAGCGCCAGTCGACGATTGGCCAGCCGCGCTGCTCGGCCAGATGGCGCATTTTGGAGGTCGGTGTGGTGGCGATGGCCTCGTCGGCAAACTCCAGCATCGCCTGATCGCTGACATGGTCGGAATAGGCACGGACATGGGTGTCGGCGCGCTGCCAGCCCTGCTCGGCAAACAGCGCCTCGATCCGCTCGATCTTGGCGTCGTCATAGCAATTCTCACCGATAATGCGTGGCCGCACGCGTCCTTCGCCATCGACTTCCAGCCGCGTTCCGATCAGATGATCAAAACCGAGGCGCCGGGCAATCGCTCCGGCATAGAGTTCATAGGATGCCGTCACCAGAACCAGAGTGCGCCCGGCAACGCGATCCGTTTCGATCTGGTCGAGCGCTTTCTGGTGGCGGTTGGAACGCAGGACGTTCTCCGCGAACCGCTCGATATGCGGTTGCAACGCGGCCAGATGGGGAGCGCTGCCAAGCAACATCCGCTGGTTAAAGGTCTTCAATTGCCCGCGGCTGATCAGCTTGAGCCCGTAGGCGATAAAGCCGAGCGGCAGTATCGGCAGAAAAATCAGTCGCCATGGTTCGCGCTCAAAAACCATGTGAAACAAAAAGGGCGTATAGGTGCCGCGCACGGTGATCGTCCTGTCCATGTCGTAAAGCGAAATTTTCTGCATGCTGTCCTGTGGGTCCCGTTCGACCGGTTCCATAGCAGTCCGACCGCAAAAGCGCTAAATATTTGAGCCGTTTAATCACTTGAGCTTTGCCGCAATTTCGGTCACTTATAGAGGTGATGGCGATACCCAGCGATTTTGTCGAAGATACAGCCGAAGACGGAGCGGTTACGCTGTACTTTTCCGGCGACCTGTCGATTGCCAGTGTTGGCGATTTACCCGAGCGACTGAGAGAATATGGCAGCAACGTCGAGCGGCTGGATATATCCGACACCGGCTATATTGACACCGTAGGCGCTTGGCTGATCCACCGCACAGCACGCGATATGGAAGCTGAAATTGTCGGTGCGAATGATGATGCGGAACGGCTGATTGCCGCCGTTGCTGGCGCAGACCAGCCTGCCGAAATCCGGCCGCAAGCGCTCAACCCGGTCATCCGCGTGGTTAGCGAAGTTGGCGAAGCGACCGCTATAGCCTTCTCCACCATGTCCGGATTGGTCGGCTTTTTTGGCGCGATCATCGTCGCTTTCTTCCGATTGGTCCGGCACCCTGGGCAGATCAGATGGAATGCGGTCATCCAGCGTTTCGACGTCGTTGGCGTGCGGGCGCTGGGCATTGTCGGACTGATGAGCTTTCTGATCGGGCTGGTGATTGCGCAACAAGGCGCGGTGCAATTGCGGCAATTCGGTGCGGAAGTGTTCACGGTCAATCTCGTTGGCCGGCTGACGTTGCGCGAACTGGGCGTGCTGATGACCGCGATCATGGTGGCGGGTCGGTCCGGCTCGGCCTTTGCCGCGCAGATCGGCACGATGAAGCTGACCGAGGAAATCGATGCGATGCGCACGATTGGCGTGTCGCCGATCGAAGCACTGGTGCTGCCGCGTTTTATCGCTGCCGTGTTCATGCTGCCGTTGCTGGGTTTCTACGCATCGATCGTCGCGATCATCGGCGGCGGTCTGCTGAGCTGGGCCCAACTCGATATCCCGCCAGCTACCTTTTTCTCGCGCATTCGTGAGGTCGTGCCGCTGACCGATGTCTATGTCGGACTGGTCAAGGCTCCGGTCTTCGGCGCTATTATCGCCATTACCGGCTGTTATCAGGGGATGCAGGTCAAAGGCAATGCCGAGGACGTCGGTCAGCGGACCACTGCGGCCGTCGTCCAGGCAATCTTTCTCGTGATTGTGCTCGATGCCTTTTTTGCCGTCTTCTTCACCTGGATCGGGTGGAACTGATGGCCGATTCACAGACCATCGATTATCAACCCGACTATCAGGGCCCGATTGTCAGCGTAGAGGGCTTGCGCAACAGCTTCGGTGATCAGGTGGTGCACGAAGGCCTGGATCTGGATGTGCGCCGTGGAGAGATTCTCGGCGTCGTCGGCGGTTCGGGTACCGGCAAATCCGTGCTGATGCGCTCGATAATCGGGTTGCAGACGCCGGATGAAGGGGAGATCAAGGTCTTTGGAGAGCCGCTGCTGGGCAAAGCGGAACCCGAGACGATCGAAATTCGCAAGCGCTGGGGTGTGTTGTTCCAGGGCGGGGCGCTCTTTTCGACGCTGACCGTAGCCGAGAATGTGATGGTTCCGATCCGCGAATTCTATCCCGATATGGATCGCGACTTCCGGCGCGAAGTCGCCAAGTATAAAGTCTGCTTGTCCGGCTTGCCCCCGGACGCAGCACCGAAATATCCATCCGAACTGTCCGGTGGGATGCGCAAGCGAGCTGGCATTGCCCGGGCGCTGGCGCTTGATCCGGAACTGCTGTTTCTTGATGAACCGACAGCCGGACTGGATCCGATTGGCGCAGCGGCGTTCGACAATCTGACCAAGGAATTGCAGCAAACCTTGGGACTGACGGTATTCCTGATCACCCATGATCTGGATACGCTGCACGCAATTTGTGACCGGGTCGCGGTGCTCGCGGATCAGCGCGTGATCGCAGTCGGCACGATTGACGAACTGCTCGCGCTCGATCATCCGTGGATACAGGAATATTTCAACGGCCCGCGGGGCCGGATGGCATCTGCCGGGAAAAAGTCGCTGGGATGAGAAGAGTGAAACAAGCCAGAGAATTGTTGCAGGTGACGGCACGGCTCGTCATAGAGGTGAAATAGATGGAAACCCGTTCTAATCATATCCTTGTCGGCGCCGTGACTTTGGCGATGCTGGCCCTTGTCGCCGCCTTTCTGGTCTGGATCGTCCGCTTTGGCGACGGTGAGACCAAACAATATGACATTTTCTTTTCCCAGTCCGTTGGCGGACTTGCATCGGGAACCGGCGTAACCTTTGCTGGCGTGCCCTCCGGGCAGGTCATCAAGGTGGAATTGTGGAAAAAAGACCCGAATTTCGTGCGGGTGCGGATCGCGGTGAGCGAGGATACCCCGATTCTCGAAGGCACCACGGCCACGATCCAGAGCGTCAGCTTTACGGCGCCGCCCAATATTCAGCTCGACGGAGCCAAAAAAGGGGCACCGCCGATCACCGAGCTCGGCCCCGAAGGGGTGCCGGTGATCCCAACCAAGCCGGGCGCGCTGGGCGAACTGCTCAATAGCGCGCCGCTGGTGGTGGAACGGCTGGCCACGCTGACCGAACGGCTGACCGAGCTGCTGTCGGACAAAAATCAGAAATCGATCAGCGGCATATTGGCCAATACCAGCGAGTTGACCGGCAGCCTGACGAAGCAGGCGCCTCAGCTGGAAGCCTTGATGACCGAGGCACGGATCGCCATTCGCAATGCGGGTGAGACCGCAGAAAAGCTCTCGCTTGTCGCTGACAGCACCAATGATTTCCTAACCAACAACGGCCAGCCGCTGGCCAAAAATCTTGCGAACACGCTGGACGCCGCCGACAAGAGCCTGCGGGCGCTCGAAGGTGTCCTGAAAAACGCCCAGCCCGGCGCAGAGCATTTTTCCAAGAAGACGCTACCGGAAGTGGACCAGCTGGTCGAAGATATGCAGGCACTGACCAAGTCCATGACCAACGTGACCGAGCGGCTGGATCAGGGCGGGGCAGGGTCCTTGTTGTCGGCACCGGCGCTACCCGATTATGAGCCAGGACAATGAAGGGGCAGATATGATGCGCAGATTTCAACTTTTGACAGCCGCCGGTCTGCTGGCCGCAACCGGGACGCTTGGCGGCTGCGTCAGTTTCGGCGGCGCTGAACCACCGCCGTCCTTGCTTTCATTATCCCCGGATCAAAAAGTTTCTGCCGGCACGACACAGACCGGCCCCCAGACCGGGTCACTGGTCATCGCGTTGCCAGCTGCGCCGCAAAAACTGAACACCGTTCGTGTACCGGTACAGACCAGCGGCACCGGCATTGCCTATCTCAAGGACGCTGTCTGGGTCGACAAACCGGCTCGCCTGTTTCAGGATTTGCTGAGCGAGACAATTGCTGCCCGTAACGGCCGGCTGGTCTTAACGGCGACCGAAGCGGGCGGACTGGCGGAAACCTATATCACCGGCGAGCTGGTCAATTTCGGTCTGGATGGACCCAGCCTGACCGTCACCGTGACCTATGATGCGGTAAAGATGACCGAGGACAAGCCGGTGGCGAAAAAACGCTTCGAGGCTAGCGAAACGGTATTTGCCGCTGAACCGGGGGCCGTTGGAGAAGGTCTGAACAAGGCGGCCAATAAAGTGGCTGTCGATGTCGCCGAATGGGTCGGCTAGGACGTTAGCAAGGCGCGCTATTGCTCGCCATAGCTGAACCCCTCGGGTTCTGGCCAGTCTATCGCCGTCATCGCCATCACCTGAAACAGGCATCCCATCTCTTCCGGATGGGTCAGCCGCTGATGCGCAGCCCGAATCGCTTCGGCTTGTTTTGGAGTGGCCGCGATCAAGGCGGTTGCTCTTTGATCGATACCGAGAGATTTCAGCCATTGACCCTGTTCCGCAGGGCCATGCACCGCCAGCATTCGGGTGCGCGCGATATTCGCCAGCGTATGAAAATCAACATGGGCAGTGAGGTCGGAAGTTCCGGGGCTGTCAAACGGGCTGATCGGCATATGATCTTTCACCGCCTGCAGAGTGCTGCCAGTGCCCGGCCTGGCATAGCCATAGTCGATGATCAGCAGGGTGCCGCCCTGTTTCGCCAGACGATTGGCAAGGTCGCCCGCCAGTTCCACACTGACCGGAGAGCGTTCCAATATCGTGCCGTCTGGAAATCCGATGGCGGAGCCGCTGATCTGATCCGCTGCCGTTTGAGCGCGTGGAACCGGAACAAATTTGCTCCGATCCTGCCCAACCATTTGCTGGCACCAGCCTTCAGAGCTTGCAACAAATTGCTCGATCGGCAAAGCGTCGAAAAATTCGTTGGCGACAATCAGCAGCGGCCCGTCTTCGGGCAGGCTCGCAATGTCGTCATGCCAAATGGCTTCAGGATGAAGCTGCTCCTGCTTGGCCTTCAGAACCGGGCTGGTCTCGACAAAGTGGACTGTGGGGCTGAACCCGAATTTGCGCATCGATCGCAGCGCGTCATGGGCCAATGTGCCACGCCCCGGACCCAGCTCGACATAGTGACTATGGGCAGGGGAGCCTTTGCGCAGCCACAGATCGGCCAACCAGATGCCGACTATCTCGCCGAACATCTGGCTTATTTCGGGAGCGGTAACAAAATCCCCCTCTTCGCCCAGCGGGTCCTTGCTGGCATAATAATGCGCATTGGCGATCGCCATATAGTCGCCGAGCGGGATCGGGCCTTCGCGGTCGATCTTGTCCGCGATTATATGCGCTGCACTGGGGTGATCTGCTTTGCTGCCGTCAGGCAATGCTCTTGTCTCCGGCCACCGGTTCGACGCGCTCGCGTCGAGCTTTCGCCGTGATCACTAGATAGAGGCCAAGCAAGATCATCGGCACCGTCAGCCACTGGCCCATGCTAAAGCCCGATTGCTCGACCAGCCATATGAGCTGGGCATCGGGTTGACGGAAAAATTCGACGGTGAAACGGCTGAAGCCATAGACGAGCAATCCGCTACCCACGAGCTTGCCCGGGTGATAGCGGGCATCGGTCTTCCAGAACAAGAAGGAAAGAACCAGAAAATAGACGATACCTTCCAGTCCCGCTTCATAAAGCTGGCTCGGATGGCGCGCGACTTCGCCGCCCATCGGGAAGATGATAGCCCAGGCAACATCGGTTTCCCGGCCCCACAGTTCGCCATTGGCAAAATTGGCCAGCCGAACCAGGAACAGGCCAAAGGGGACCACGACGGCAATATAGTCGCAAAACCTGAGGAAGCTGAGTTTCTCTCTTTTCGTCATCCACCAGATCGCCAATATTACCCCCAGCGTGCCGCCGTGCAGCGACATCCCGCCTTGCCAGACTTTGAAAATGTCGAGCGGATTGGACAGGATAGAGGGATCATAGAAAAATATATAACCGAGACGCCCGCCGACGATGATCCCGAGCGTTGCCCAAAAAATGAAATCATCGGCATGACGACGGGCCATCGGTGCGCCGGGTTGAGCGATCAATTTTAGCAAATACCAATAGCCGAGGAGAATTCCGGCTAGATAGCCGAGTGAGTACCATTTGAGCTGAAAAAATCCGAGGTCGAGCGCATTGGGAGAGACGCCAAGCTCCTCAAACCGCGTGAATTGCGCTGCATTGGCCAAGATAATATCAATCAACTCTTTTCCCCGTGTGGTTTCCTGTCCATATAAAGGGAAATTCCCCTATACCAAGAGGGAACAACGGGAGACTTGAATAATGGCGACCTCTGAATTGGATCTGGTAATCGACAAAACGCTGGAGGCGCTGACCCAGCCCGGTCAGTTGCTGGAACTCGACACGATCAATAAATACGGCGTCGATATGCCAATCTTCAAGAACGCACCGCAGAATGTTTCGGATTATTTCGCCTATTTCTGTCACCAGAATGCGGACAAGGAATTTCTGGTCGACGGTGACATCCGCCTGACCTTCGGCGAAGCATATGCAGCCGCTCGCGCGTTGGCCGGCGGTCTGGTCGAAGGCTATGGCGTGCAGAAAGGCGACCGGATTGGGATCGCAGCGCGCAATTCTGCCAACTGGGTCATTCTCGACATGGCGATCACCATGGCGGGCGGTGTCTCGACCAAGCTGAACGGCTGGTGGCGCGGCGATGAGCTGGCCGACGGGATTGAGGATGTCAGTTGTTCATTCGTTTTCGCCGACTATCAGCGGGCCCAGCGACTGGTCGAATCCAAGCGTAATCACGGTGCAGAACTGTTGGTCTTTGAACATGACAAATTGCCGCTCGAAGGACTGAAAGTCATGCTCGAAAAAGGCGGTAGCGCGGAAACGCCGCTGCCGCAAATGGCCCCCGAGGACAATGCGACGATCCTGTTCACGTCCGGGTCTACCGGGAAATCCAAGGGCGCCTATTCCGACCATCGTTCGGTGGTGCAGGGCGCCATGAGCTTCGTCGGGACGGTGCTGGTGCTGGTCAATATCATGACCGAAGCCGGCAAGATGCCGGAAGGCCAGCCGACCGCGATGGTCTGCGTGCCGCTGTTCCATGTCACCGCCTCGGTGCCGCTGGTGCTGGTTAGCTATGCGATTGGACGGAAGCTGGTGTTGCTCAACAAATGGGACGCGGAAGAGGCGATGCGCCTGATCGAGAAGGAACGCGTCACCTATTTTGTCGGTGTGCCCTTGATGAGCATGGAAATCTATTCGCACCCGCATTTCGACAAATATGATCTCAGCAGCTGTGTCACCATGGCCGCAGGCGGAGCGCCGCGTCCGGTCGAGCATGTGCGGCGGATCAAGGAGAAAATGGGTGATGGTTATCCGGTGATCGGCTACGGCCTGACCGAAACCAACGGCGTCGGTTGCTCCAACCAGAATGAAAATTATCTCGAGAAGCCGGACAGCACCGGTCGGGCGACCCCGCCGATTGTCGATGTTGCGATCCTCGATGATGACGGCAACAAAATGGTGCAAGGCGAGCGCGGCGAAGTGTGTATCCGCACCGCCGCCAATTTTACCGGCTATTGGAATAACGAAGAGGCGACCAAGGACGCCTTTACCGATGACGGCTATTTTCGCACCGGTGACATCGGCTACCTCGATCCCGAAGGCTATCTTTTCATTGTCGATCGCAAGAAAGAGATCATCATCCGCGGCGGCGAAAATATCAGCTGCCAGGAAGTTGAAGCCGCCGTATATGCCAATCCGGCGGTTGCAGAAGCCTGTATTTTTGGTGTTCCCGACGAACGGTTCGGGGAAGTCCCGGCATTGGTTTATCACACCAAGGACGGTCACAGCCTGTCGAAGGACGAATTGCTGGAATCGCTCAAGCACCAGCTCGCCCCGTTCAAGATGCCGGTCCATATCTGGCAATATGACGAGCCGTTGCCGAAACTGGGTACCGCGAAAATTGCAAAAATCGTGCTGGCGAAAAAGCATCGTGACGAGCTGGCCGCCACCGGATGAACATACGCGCCAATATCCCCGCTGCGCCGGCTGACCCGGCGACACGGATCACGCGGCAGCGGGAGATCATCAATCGCCGGGTGCTGGCCGGGGAAATCGATAGCCTGATTGCCGAGCACGGCATGCCCAAAGCGCGGGCCAAAATTCTGCCGTTGCTGCAGGATGCACTCAACGCGGGTCGGGCGGAAATCAGCGCCCGCTTGCTGAAACGGCCGTCGGCCGGTCACGAAATGGCGGCCGCCCAGTCCTTTTTGGTCGACCAGCTCGTCCGGCTGATCCACGATATCGCGGTGCATCACCAATATCCGGTAAGCAACCCCTCGTCGGGTGAGCGGATAACAGTGATGGCTGTCGGTGGTTACGGACGCGGCGAAATGGCGCCGCACAGCGACGTCGACATTGCCTTTCTGACTCCCCATAAAACCAACAGCTGGACCGAGCAGGCGATCGAGGCGATGCTCTACTGGCTCTGGGATCTCGGTTTCAAGGTCGGGCAGAGCAGCCGTTCGATTGATGAAATGGTCCGCATGGCGCGGGAGGATCTGTCGATCCGCACCGCCCTGCTGGAGGGTCGTTATATCTGGGGCGACACCGGCGTATACGAAGAAGCCAAGCAGCGGTTCTTCAACGACGTGGTCGCCGGAACCGATAGCAGCTTTGTCGCGCAAAAGCTGGCCGAGCGAGACGCCCGGCACCTGAAAATGGGGGACAGCCGCTATGTTGTCGAACCCAATGTCAAAGAGGGCAAGGGCGGTCTGCGCGATTTGCAGACGCTCTACTGGATCGGAAAATATATCCATCGGGTGACCTCTGCGGCCGAATTGGTCGATGTCGGACTGCTCACCGCCGACGAGTTCAAACGCTTTCGCAAAGCCGCCAATTTTCTCTGGGCGGTGCGCTGCCATATGCATGACATCACTGGCCGCGCCGAAGACCGGCTCACCTTTGATCTGCAGCCGTAGGTGGCGCGGCGCATGCGCTTTGCCGATCGCCCCGGCAAATCCTCGGTTGAGCGGTTCATGCAGTATTATTTCCTGAACGCGAAAGTGGTCGGCAACCTCACCGGTGTGTTCCTCGCTCACCTTGACGAAACGCACAATGCCGGTGTCCGCCGATTCCTGCCCTCGCTGACCCGCAAGCCAAAGAAGCTCAATGGCTTTGTCCTCGATCGCGGGCGGCTCGCGCTACCGAATGAAAACTTCTTTGAGGACGACCCGGTCCGGCTGCTCGAGATTTTCTGGCTTGCCGACAAGCACGGCCTCGAAATCCATCCCCTGGCGATGCGGTCGGCGCGGCGGGATGCCAAACTGATCGACAATAAAATCCGCAAAGATACACGCGCCAACAAGCTGTTTCTTGATGTGCTCTGCTCGCCGCGCGATCCTGAGCTGGTGTTGCGCTGGATGAACGAGGCGGCAATTTTTGGCCGCTTCATCCCCGACTTCGGCCGCGTCGTCGGCCAGATGCAGTTCGACATGTATCATCATTATACCGTCGATGAGCACAGCATCCGGGCGATCGGCCTGCTGGCAAAAATCGGTCGGGGGGATCTGGTTGCCGATCATCCCAACAGCACGGCAACGATGGAGAAACTGCAGAACCGGCGGGTGGTGTTTGTCGCGACCCTGCTGCACGACATTGCCAAGGGCCGCGGCGGCGACCACAGCATATTGGGTGCGGAAGTGGCGATGAAGCTTTGCCCGCGGCTCGGCTTGAAACCGCATGAAACCGAACTGGTTGCCTGGCTGGTGCGCAATCACCTGCTGATGTCGGCGGTTGCCTTCAAGCGCGACCTTTCGGATTTCAAGACGATTCAGGATTTCGCCAGCCAGGTGAAGAGCGTCGAGCGCTTGCGCCAACTGACCGTTTTGACCGTGGTCGACATTCGCGCGGTCGGACCCGGCGTCTGGAATAGCTGGAAGCGGCAATTGCTGACCGACCTGTTCGAAGCCGCGCAGGAAATGCTGCTGCTCGGTCACAAGCAGCGTGGCCGCAAGGAACGGATCGACGAGAAAAAGGCGGTTCTGGCCGAGACGCTGAAGCTGCCGGAGGCCGAATTCAAGAGACTGGCCAAGCGATTCACCGATGCCTACTGGATCGCCGAGCCCGATGATATCATCGCTCAAAATGCCACGCTCGTTCTGGACGCAGGGGACACAGACCTCGCGATTTTCGCCGATGTCTATCCCGAACGCGGCGCCACGCTGATAACCGTCTATGCGGCGGATCACCCCGGATTATTCTATCGGATTGCCGGGGGGATCCACGTGTCGGGCGGCAATATTATCGACGCGCGCATTCACACCACCCGCGACGGCATGGCGCTCGACAATTTTCTCGTCCAGAATCCCCACGGCAAGCCGTTTTCCGAGAAAGGGCAGATGGACCGGCTCAAACAGGCCGTGGAAGATGCGCTGGCCAACCGGAGCAAGCTATCGACCAAATTGGAAGCCCGGCCGCTGGCGCACTCGCGCGCTGGCGCCTTTGCCATCACACCCTTTGCGCTGGCCGACAACGACGCATCCAACCGGTTTACCGTTATCGAGGTCAACGCGCAGGACCGTCCGGCATTGCTCAACGAGCTATCCTACGCGCTATTCGAATCCAAGGTTACGGTGCACAGCGCCCACATCGCCACTTACGGCGAACGCGCGGTCGATACATTCTACATTACCGATCTGCTGGGCGGAAAGATTACCAGCAAGCAGCGGCTGAACGGCCTGCAAAAGCGCCTCATCAACGCTGCGGAACGCAAGACCGATAAGGAAACAGCCTAGGGCAGCTTGTCCTTCAGCGCTGCCAGCACACCGAACGGCCCCGCTTCCTCTTCCGATTTAAGCTTTTCCCGCGCCACGACATCGGCATTGGGACCGCGCGGAAAAGGCGGGAGTGCCAGATAGAGGGTCTGGGCAATCGCTTCACCGAGGTCGATTTGCCCATTTTCATATTCGATAATGTCGCAATCTTCCTCGGTCAGCTCGATTTCTTCCTCCGTCCCTTCAAGTTCCAGTTGGGGCACAAAGGCAATATCAAATTCTTCGCGCAGGCGGACCTGAAAGCTTTCCCCGGTGATAGAGCAAAGCTGTTGCAGGTCGGATTCTAGCCGCCCGCGAAAGACAATCCGGTTGTTGCCGCCGAGCAAACTATAGTCGGCGTCCAGCGAGGTTATTTTTGGCAGATCAAATCTCTGGGCCAGCTTGGCCCGTTCTTCTTCGCTTGCCGACAGCTTGCCAGTGCGTGTGGTAGATCCGATTTCTGAAAGCTTGACGATATGGGAAAATTCGGGCCTTTCCATCATGCGGTCGTTCCGCTGGCCGGGAGTTCGCCCGCAATGATAGCATCTGTCGGATAATTTTGCAGCGCCGCATGATAAGCGGTCAAACGGCTGGCAAGGATATCCAGCGCCGCATCGTGCGGTTTATTGCCGCGAAAAATATTCCGCACGATCGCCTCGCGCAGGTCAGCTCCTTGTTCCAGCGCTTCCCGGTAGGCACCGACCCGACCGCCGAGCGCGCCCATCATGCGACCGACATGCTTGCCGACAATCATGTCTCCAATCCCGATCTGCCGCAATTGACCGTCCATGTCCTTGATGAAAATCTCAGTCAGCCAGGCCATGTCCTGACCCCGTTCATCATCCTTTTCCAGCCGGATCAGAACCAGCGAGAATATCGCGGCAATCATATCGAAACGGCCATCGAGACTGTCCGGCACCTGGCCCTCTTCATACCATCCCAATTGCCGTCCCTCGCTGACAATCGCATTATACAGCGACTGCATTTTTGCGTTCGGATTGTCTCGGGAAAAAATCTTGCTGAAAAAGGACATTGCTGGTTCCGCTGGTTAATCGTAAGTTTCTGGTCGATCGGGTCGTTTGTTAAGTCTGCATACAGGGCATATTGATATTTATCGCGCGAGATGCAATGGGCGATGACGGGTCAGCTACCGATATGGTGCTGGCTGTATAGTGGAGAATGAGTTCGATGGTCGGCAATATCAAAAAACACGGTCTGTGGCTTGGGCTAATGGCTGGCACCATGATGATGGCGGGCTGTACGCAGGTGCGCGGTCATCAGGGATATATTGCCGATGAAGTGCTGATGTCCTCGGTTCAGGCAGGCGTTGACAACCGCCAATCGGTCGAAGCTTCGCTCGGACGTCCGACTTTCACCGGACAGTTTGACGAAAATACTTGGTATTATCTGTCCCGCGACACCCGCCAATATGGTTTCAACAACCCGCGTCCTCGTGATCAGCAGGTGATGCGCGTGATATTTGATGCCGACGGCAATGTGACCTCAGTCGATCGCACCGGTCTTGAACTGGTCGCGAGCATCAGCCCGGACGGCGACAAAACGCCAACCTTGGGCCGCAATCGCTCCTTTTTCCAAGAGCTGTTTGGCAATATCGGCGCGGTTGGCGCTCCCGGCGCGCAAGGCCCCAGCAACGATCGCACCCGGCCTTAGCGGCTTCGCCTATTTGGCCCTATTTAGCAATGCCGCTGGCGGCAAGCACCGCCAGCGTGACCAGTTCCGATGCGGTCGATGCCATGGTGGCAATCTGGACCGACTTTTCCAGTCCGACCAGCATCGGCCCGATCACCGAATCACCGCCCAGTTCGCGTAGCAATTTTGCCGACAGGTTGGCCGACTGCAGGCCGGGCATTACCAATACATTGGCTGGCTGCGACAGGCGGCTGAACGGATAGTTCGCCGCCAGTTTGGGATTGAGCGCGACGTCGGGTGCCATTTCGCCTTCATATTCGAAAGTGACACGCCGTTGGTCAAGCAACGCCACCGCTTCCCGCAGATTGTCCAGCCAGCGGCCTTCTGGATTGCCGAACGTCGAATAGCTTAGAAAGGCGACACGCGGTTCGTGCCCCATCTGACGGGCGACCGCTGCCGTCTGTTCGGCAATATCCGCTAGTTCGTGGGCGGTTGGGCGTTCATTGACCGTGGTGTCAGCCATGAAAACCGTATGATGCTGACCGACCATAACATGAATACCAAAGGCGGTACGGCCTTTCTCAACATCAATCACCTTGGCGACATCGCGGAAAGATTGCGAATATGGGCGGGTCACACCGGTGATCATCGCGTCACCCTGATCCATGGCGAGCAACGCCGAACCGAAGATATTCCGGTCCTGATTGACCATACGCTTGATATCGCGTTCCATATAGCCGCGGCGATGGAGGCGCTCATAGAGCATGCTGACCATGTTGGGTACCAGCGGGCTGTTGCGGCTGTTGTGCACCTCGAAGCTGTCGGGATCGCTCACGCCCAGTTCTTTGAGCTTCTCGCGGACGCGGTCATCGCGCCCGACCAATACCGGAGTACCATAGCCGCCATCTTGAAACTGGATCGCCGCGCGTAGCACGACGTCTTCCTCGGCTTCGGCAAAAATGATTCGTTTTGGCGCCACACGGCAGGCCTGATACGCTTGCGTAAGCACCGATGTTGTCGGGTTGAGGCGCGCCTTCAAACTCTGTCTATAGGCGTCCAGATCCTCAATTGGCTTCTGGGCTACGCCGCTATCCATCGCTGCCTTGGCAACGGCAGCCGAAACCACATCCATCAACCGCGGATCAAAGGGGGCGGGAATGATATAGTCGACGCCAAAGCTCGGTGCCAATCCGCCATAGGCGACGGCGACTTCTTCCGGAACCTGTTCGCGGGCCAGTTCCGCAATCGCGTGGGCGGCAGCGATTTTCATTTCTTCGTTGATCCGGGTTGCGCGCACATCCAGCGCGCCGCGGAAGATGAAGGGAAAGCCCAAGACATTGTTGACCTGATTGGGATAATCGGAGCGTCCCGTGGCGATAATCGCATCGGGCCGAGCAGCCTTGGCATCGGGCGGGGTGATTTCCGGGTCGGGATTGGCCATCGCAAAAATGATCGGCTGCGGGGCCATGTCCTTGACCATTTCCGGTTTCAAGGCGCCAGCGGCGGACAGACCGAGGAACACATCGGCACCGCTCAACGCGTCGGTCAGCGTGCGCGCATCGGTGTCGATCGCATGGGCGGATTTCCACTGGTCGACGTCGTCGCGACCGCGATAGATGACACCCGTCCGATCGCACATCGTCAAATTGTCGTGTGGAACACCCAGGCTCTTGATCAGCGAAGCACAGGCGATGGCAGCGGCGCCGGCGCCGTTGACGACCACCTTGATATCTTCAATCTTCCGATCGGTTAGCAGACAGGCGTTGATGATCCCGGCAGCAGCGATAATCGCGGTTCCGTGCTGGTCATCGTGGAATACCGGAATATTCATCCGGTCGCGCAATGTCTGTTCGATGATGAAGCAATCGGGTGCCGCGATATCTTCCAGATTGATGCCCCCGAAGCTGGGTTCCATGATCTGCACCGCATTAATGAAGGCATCTGCGTCCTCGGTGTCGAGTTCCAGATCGATCGAATCCACATCGGCGAAGCGCTTGAACAAGACAGCCTTGCCTTCCATCACCGGCTTGGCCGCCAACGCTCCGAGATTGCCGAGGCCGAGGATGGCGGTGCCGTTCGAGATCACGGCGACCAGATTGCCCTTGGCGGTATAGTCATACGCTTTTGAAGGGTCCTCGGCGATCGCCCGAACGGGGACAGCAACGCCGGGAGAATAAGCGAGACTGAGATCGCGCTGTGTCGCCATCGGCTTGGAAGCGATAATCTCGATTTTTCCGGGTCGGCCGTGGGAGTGAAAAAGCAGGGCTTCCCGTTCGGAAAATTCCAGATTGCTATCATTCTTATCGGCCAAATTATATCTCCGTATATCAGGTAGTTGGCGTGCATGCGCCACTCGGATGGTCACGTCCCTTCCGAGAGGCTTACCCGCTTTGACGCAGGGCTGCAATATCAACTAAATTTCGATAGGATAGGTTCGCCACTCTTTTATGTCCGGCTGCACTCGGCTATCGCGGCACCATGGCAACCCAGACTCAGGACAAAGCAAGAAAGCCCGCCAAAGCGGTCGCCTCGGCGCCGGAAAAGGTGACGCCGATGATGGAGCAATATTTCGGCCTCAAGGAAAAGGCCGGCGATTGCCTGCTGTTCTACCGTATGGGCGATTTTTTCGAGCTATTCTACGACGATGCCAAGCTGGCGGCGGCGGCGCTCGATATCGCGCTGACGTCGCGCGGCAAAAACGCCGGCGATGCGATCCCGATGTGCGGCGTGCCGGTGCATGCGGCGGAAGGCTATCTGGCAAAACTGATCCGCGCCGGTTTCAAGGTGGCGATCGCCGAGCAGATCGAAACGCCGGCCGAGGCGAAGGCGCGGGGCGGTTACAAGGCTTTGGTTGCGCGCGACATCATTCGCTATGTCACCGCCGGAACGCTGACCGAAGACAATTTGCTCGATGCCCGCAGCGACAATATGCTGGTCGCGCTCGCCGAAGTGCAGGGCGAAATCGGACTGGCGGCGGCGGATATTTCAACTGGAAATTTCGAACTGACAACGATTTCCGATGATGCGCTCGACGCAGAGCTGGCCCGGCTGGCGCCCTCGGAAATCATCTGTCCGCCATCCTTGTTGCCCCGCCTGCACAAGGCAACCGGCTGGGCCAAGGAAAATTTCGACAGCACGCGCGCCGAAATGCGCCTTCAAGAACATTTCGGGGTAGCGACGCTCGACGGTATGGGTGAATTTTCGCGCGCCGAACTGGCGACCGCTGGCGGGCTGGTTGCCTATGTCGACCATGTCTCGCAAGGTCACGCGCCTTATCTGCATCCGCCTAAAAAACGGGAAACGCGGGAGTTCCTTTCGATCGACGGACCCACCCGGGCGAGCCTCGAGATTGACCGGACACTGGCCGGCGGACGCGAGGGTAGCCTGCTTCACTCTATTGATCGAACTGTGACACCCGCCGGGGCACGCTTGTTGGCGCGTGATCTTTCCGCGCCCCTGTTCGCGGAGCAGCCGATCAACCGGCGGCTCGGACTGGTGCAATGGTTCCATGACGGCCCGGCGATCCGCGACGATGTCCGCACCGAATTGAAGGCACTGCCCGATATCGGTCGGCGCTAGGCCGGGTGTCGGCAGGGCGGGGCAGTCCGCGCGATCTTGGACAGATTCGCGACGGTCTGGCTGGTGCGCGGATATTGCGCGAACGGCTGGCGCTGGCGCTCGGCCTCCCCGAGCTGCTGGAAAATCTGCTCCCTGCGCTGGATGGCCACGGCGAACTGGTCGACTTGCTGGAGCGCGCGCTGGTAGAGACACCACCCACCGAAATGACCAACGGCGGCTATATCGCGGCGGGCTATGACCCGGCGCTGGACGAGCTGCGCAGCGCTGGTTCCGATGGCCGCAAGGCAATCGCAATACTGGAGGCGCGCTACCGCGAAGTCACCGGGATCAACACGCTCAAGATCAAGCACAACGCGGTACTTGGCTATTTCATCGAGGTGCCCGCCCGGCATGGCGATAGTCTGATGGCCGAGAACAGTGGTTTTACCCACCGTCAGACGCTCGCCGGGGTAGTCCGGTTCAACTCGACCGATCTGCACGAAGAGGCCGTCCGCGTGTCTCAGGCCGGTGCCCATGCGCTGGCTGCGGAGACCGCGCATTTCGAGGAACTGGTCGACAAGGTTCTGCTCCGCAAGCAAGCGATCAGCGAAAGCGCCGATGCGCTCGCCCGGATCGACGTTTCTGCGGCTCTGGCCGAACGGGCCTCCGAAGCCCAATGGTGCCGCCCACAATTCGTCGACGGCAACATTCTCGATATTCAGGCAGGTCGGCATCCGGTGGTTGAGGCGGCGTTGGCCGCCAAGGGCGAGGCTTTTGTCGCCAATGATTGTGCGCTCGCCAATGACGAACGGCTGTGGTTGGTATCCGGCCCCAATATGGGCGGCAAATCTACCTTTCTGCGGCAAAACGCTCTGATCGTCATTCTCGCGCAAGCGGGCGGTTTTGTTCCCGCATCGTCGGCGAAGCTGAGTCTCGTCGACCGCCTGTTCAGCCGCGTCGGCGCCTCCGACAATCTCGCGCAGGGCCGTTCAACATTCATGGTCGAGATGGTCGAGACCGCCGCGATCCTGTCGCAAGCGACGGAAAAAAGCTTCGTCATTCTCGACGAAGTGGGCAGGGGGACCTCGACCTACGACGGTCTGGCACTGGCCTGGGCGGTGGTGGAGGCGGTGCACGAGACCAATCGCTGCCGCTGCCTGTTCGCGACCCATTATCACGAACTGACCCGTCTCGCCGACCGTCTCGACGCGCTATCGCTGCACCATGTTCGCGCCCGCGAATGGAAAGGCGATCTGGTTTTGCTGCACGAGCTTGCGAAAGGCCCGGCCGACCGCAGCTATGGTCTTGCCGTGGCCAAGCTCGCCGGTATTCCGAAGCCCGTCCTCAACCGCGCCAAGTCGGTGCTCGACAAGCTGGAAGCCGGCAAGGCGGAAACCGGCGGTCTCGCCGCCGGTCTTGGCGATCTGCCGCTATTCGCCGCGAGCCTTGCAGAAGTCGAAGAAAGATCCGATAGCTTGCGCGAGGCTTTGGGCAAGCTCGACATTGATGCGCTGTCGCCGCGCGAGGCACTGGACCAACTTTACGCGCTGAAGGCGCAGCTCGAACAGGAATGACGCTATGAAAAAATGGATATTGATTTTGCTGGCCGTAGTCGTCGTTGGTGGCGGTGGCTTTGTCTATTATGCCCGGAGCGCCAATGCCGAACCGTTGGAAATTGGCGCAACTGCCCCTGATTTCACCACAACCGGCGCTCTCGCCGGAAAGGAGTTTCAATTCTCGCTTGCCGACAAGCTGAAAGACGGTCCCGTCGTGCTCTATTTCTTCCCCAAGGTATTTACCGAGGGCTGCACGATCGAGGCCAATATGTTCGCCGAAGCCACCGCCGATTTTAATGCGGCCGGTGCCACCGTGATCGGCATGTCAGGCGACGATATTGACGGGCTGAAAAAATTCTCGGTCTCCGAATGCCGCGACAAGTTCGCGGTCGCGCAGGCAGATGACAAGATCATCGCCGACTATCAGGTCCGCATGGCGCCGGGCCTCGCGATGACCAACCGCACCAGCTATGTCATCGGCCAGGACGGCAAGATCGCCTTTGTCCACAGCGCCATGAAACCGCAGGGCCATGTCACCGGCACACTGGAAAAAGTGAAAGAGCTCTCCAAAAGCTGATTAAAGGCTTGCTTTTGCCGCACCTCTATACTGAAAGACGCCCATGACCGATCATTCACCCGATCCCGCCATGCTCGCGAAGGCTGAAACGCTTACCGATGCCTTGCCTTATATGCAGCGCTATGCGGGCAAGACCTTTGTCGTCAAATATGGCGGCCACGCGATGGGTGATCCCGCGTTGGCGCGCAACTTTGCCGAGGATATCGTGCTGCTCAAGGCGGTCGGTATCAATCCCGTCGTCGTCCATGGCGGCGGTCCGCAAATCGGTGCGATGCTCCAGCGGATCGGCGTGGAAAGCAAATTTGTCGATGGTTTGCGGGTCACCACCAAAGAAACCGCAGAGATTGCCGAAATGGTGCTTTCCGGTGCGATCAACAAGGAACTGGTCAGCTGGATCGAAAAAGCAGGCGGCCATGCGATCGGTATTTCCGGCAAGGACGGCGGTTTCGTCAAGGCGGCCAAGCTGCGCCGGACCGAACGCGACCCCGACAGCAATATCGAACGGATCATCGATCTTGGTTATGTTGGCGAACCGAAGACGGTGAACCGCCGCGTCGTCGATATGATCTCATCGTCCGGCATGATCCCGGTGATTGCCCCAATCGGCGTCGGCGACGACGGCCATACCTATAATATCAACGCCGATACCATGGCCGGAGCGGTCGCCTCGGCGCTGCGCGCCGCGCGCCTGTTTCTGCTGACGGACGTAGCCGGTGTGCTCGACAAGCAGGGCGATTTGCTCACCGATCTTGCGCCGCGCGCGATCAGCGAACTGGTCAAGGACGGCACCATCTCCGGCGGCATGATCCCGAAGCTCGAAACCTGCGTAAAAGCGGTGCAGGAAGGGGTCGATGCCGCGGTCATCCTCGATGGCCGGATACCGCACGCGATGCTGCTCGAAATCTTCACCAGCAAGGGCGCGGGTACGTTGGTCCGGGACGATTTTGAATCGGTTGATTAAACCGCCAGCTGTCTTATATATATGATACAGCAATTTATTGGTGGAACCGGCGACAAATCTCTGGCCGCTCTGCCAGAACATCGATAAAGGGTCCGACCATGGCATTCGCAATTCTTCAGATTATCTCGATTCTGCTCAACGTGGCGATCACAGTCATCATCGTGCAAGCGATCATGAGCTGGCTGCTCGCCTTCAACGTCATCAACTTGCAAAACGATATTGTTCGGGCGATCTGGACAACACTGGATGCGCTGACCGCACCGATTTACAATCCTATTCGCAAGATCATGCCCGATTTCGGCGCGATCGACCTTACTCCAATGGTTGTGATCATCGGTATCATCATCCTGCAGGATGCGATCCTGCCGCCGCTGGCCCAGGCACTTCTCGGTTGACCGCAGCGCAGATCATTGACGGCAAGGCTTTTGCCGCCGATCTGCGCGAACGGATCAAGGATGCGGTTCCCGCTTTTCTAAAGCAAACCGGTCGTGCGCCGGGTCTGGCCGTCGTGCTCGTCGGCGAAGACCCCGCCAGTCAGGTCTATGTCGCGTCCAAGCACAAGGCCACCATCGCTGCCGGGATGGAAAGTTTCGAACACCGGCTGCCCGCCGATGTCGATCAGCCAGATTTGATCGCCTTGGTCGAGCAACTGAACGCCGATGAAACGGTGGACGGCATACTGGTCCAATTGCCTCTGCCCGAAGGCCTCGATGAAAAAGCCGTGGTCATGGCGATCGATCCGGACAAGGATGTCGATGGCCTGCACGTGATCAACGCCGGCCGTCTGGCCAATGGCGAAGAGGCGCTGACTCCGTGCACCCCGCTCGGCAGCCTGATGCTGCTTAAGGACACGTTGGGCGATCTGACCGGCCTCGACGCCGTTGTCGTCGGCCGATCAATACTTGTCGGCAAACCGATGGCTCAGCTGCTGCTCGCCGAAAATTGCACCGTCACCATGGCGCATAGCCGGACCCGCAATCTTCCCGATGTCGTGCGCCGCGCCGATATTGTCGTCGCCGCTGTTGGCCGCGCCGAGATGGTCAAGGGCGACTGGCTGAAAGACGGGGCCGTCGTGATCGATGTCGGCATCAACCGACTGGACCCCGAACCGGGCAAGGAAAAGGGCCGTCTGGTCGGCGATGTCGCCACCGCCGAAGCGCTTGATCATGTCCGGGCGATCACCCCTGTGCCAGGAGGGGTTGGCCCGATGACCATTGCGGTGCTATTGCGCAATACATTGGTCGCGGCATCCGCGCGCGCCGGACTGGACAAACCAAAGGGTCTCTAATGCGAATATTTGCCGCTCTCGGAATCGCACTGCTGCTGGCCGGTTGCGCCGCTGGTGGTGGTCGCCCCAACGATCGCGAGCGCTATAATCGCGTGATGGGCAATCCCGTCGCCAATCCCAGTGCGATTGTGCAGGCAGAACTGGCCTTCGCCCGACTGGCACAGGAAAAGGGGCAATGGACAGCTTTCCGCGAAACCGCCAGTGATGACGCGATCATGTTCACGCCCGATCTGGTCAATGCGCAAGAATGGCTGAAGAGCATGGCTGATCCGGCACAGGCTGTAACCTGGCAACCGCACCATATCTATATGTCCTGCGACGGCAGTACGGCGGTTTCCACCGGCGCCTGGCAGAATGCCAAAGGCGAATCCGGCCATTTCACCACCATCTGGCAGCAGCAGGACTTCGGTCAGCGTCGTCTGGACAAGAAGATCGAGTGGAAATGGGTTTTTGACGATGGCGAACCGCTGGATACGCCGCTTGCGGAACCCGACTATGTGGAAACCGATATTGCGTCCTGCAAGGCCAAAATTGTGGTTGGCACCGTGCCCACGGGCCTGACCGCAACGGGTATGACAGCGACATCCCCCGATCGCAGTCTGGTCTGGCATGCAGCATTCACCGCAGACGGTTCGCGCGTCGTTTATGTCGATCTGGCACAGGATGATGGCAGCTTCAAACGGGTGCATGAATATAGGGTCCCTGCACCAACCTCATGATCGAACTTTTCATCTCTTCCTTCATCACCTTTTTCGTGGTGATTGACCCGCCGGGCTGCGCGCCGATTTACGCCAGCCTGACCAGCGATGCACCGCCACGCGACCGCCGGATCATGGCGATCCGTGCGATATTCGTTGCCGCGATCATTTTGCTGGTGTTCGCCCTGTTCGGGGAACAAATGCTGGGGGCGCTGGGCATCAGCCTGGACAGCTTCCGGATTGCTGGCGGCATCATGCTGTTCCTGATCGCCCTGGAAATGGTGTTCGAGAAGCGCACGGAACGGCGCGAGGACCGGGCGCAGGAGATTATCGAACAGCCGGAAATCGAGGATGTCTCCATCTTCCCGATGGCGATGCCAATGATCGCCGGACCGGGATCGATTGCTGCGGTCATGCTACTGACATCGCAGAATGACGGCATCGACAACGCGATGATCATTCTTGGTGCGCTCGGATCGGTGCTCTTGCTGACGCTGATCGGACTGCTCGCGGCCGGGCCGCTGATGCGGATCTTGGGTAACAAGGTCGAGGCCGTCATCACCAGGGTATTGGGTGTGCTATTGGGCGCGCTTGCGGTGCAATTCGTGGTCGACGGATTGATCGCCAGCTTTTGATCGTCCCGATAGTGCAGCGGATGATCCGCATGCAAAACTTCCGCCGTCCGGCATCCGCCAATTTGTATACATCGGTTTGCTGAACTATAGCGAATGACCAGCTAGCGCTTCCCTATCATCCGCTGATCACTCCGGTCTGCACGAGCACTTGCAAAGCTCGGTCGGCCAGCAACGGGTTAATAATCAGCCGCCGGAGAAGTTGCTCCTGCGTTTCGTCTTTCTTGTTTCCATAAGCTGCAACGAGTCGATCCCATGCAACCCTCGCTTCCTCAATCCGCCCATTTTTGGCATAGACCATCGCCATGGCAACATCATAATATGGACCGACACCGGTACTGGAGGGAACGATTTTCTCAGCAAATTCCAGCGCTTCCTTGTTTTTGCCTTCAGCTAGCAGAGTCAGCACCAGTGCTGTCTCTGCGAGGATCGAGCCGCGTGGATCCAAAGCGATCGCCCGTTTCAGATATTGCAGCGCGTCTGGGTCGGCACAAGCGAACAGATAGGCACCGGTCTGGGCTTGGATAGTCGCCTCATAGGGGTCGAGTGCTGCGGCTTTTTCGGCAAAATCTTTCCCGCGGCTACAATTGCCATTGAAAAAACTGGATCTGGCGAGAGCGAAATTTGCCGATGCATCTTCCCTTCCCCGAACCATCGCACGGCGCGCATATTCCAATCCTGCCTCGGGGTCCGGCTCTCTGCCTGATGCCTCTTCGCGCAAAAAGGACAGGAAGGAAGCTGCAGCAAGAATGCGGCTATCCAGAGGATCGGCCGCCAGCGATTTCTCGACACAAGACTCGACAACAGGCAATAATTCGGGGTCGCGGTTGGCCCGGTAGCTCTCGAACCGCAGCAGGCAGGCATAGCCGATCATCGCATCATCGGGCAGGCGTTTCCGCTGGTCGGTCGCGATTACCCCATAGATGCTGGCGATGCGGCTGGCGATCGGCCCAAGTTTTTCGGGGTATTCAGAGGCTGAGCCAGGCAAAGCGATTGTCGTCGACCAGATTTTCTCGTTTTGCACCAACGAGGTCAGCGAGAAGGCGACCTCTGGCCCGCTCGAACCGCTTACCAATTGGCTTTCAAACAGATAGGCGTTTCGACCCTCTTCGGAGGTGAGGTCAGACCCATTGGCGGCCACCAGACGCACTTGCGACGAACTGGCGAAGGCATCTTCGAAAAAAAGCTCTATGCCGGAGGCACGGGCACTGGTTGATGCCGATGGTTCTTGTTGAGTGGCCGCAATATATATTTTCGGCGGCTGCGCATAGCTATCCGAAGCCATTGTTTTACTACCTGGATCTGGGGTTGCGGCATTTAGCCACCAAATCAATCCGATCGCCATGATCAGCAGAAGTGCGGCGAGTCCGATCATGGTCTGGCGGTCATTGAACCACCGAAGCGGGCCATTGGTGGTTGGCGAAGCGCCATCGAGAGCAATATTATCAGGGCCTGACCCGCTCAGCTTGTCTTCCGGTTTGGTATCGTCCACCTCAATCTCGACGGCATAATGGCCAATCGGGATATGCAAGCGCGTCGCGCCGCCGCCAGCAGCATAATGGGCAGCGAGCATTTTGCGCAGTCTGCCTACCTGAACACGGGGATAGCTGTCGGCCTGAACGTCAAAATCTTCGGTACGACCAAGCCCGTCAACGGCAACCTGATAAGCCTTTGGCGGGTTGCCGGGATTCGAAATGGCTTCTTCCACCAGATAGCTCAACAGTTGCGACATGACTGGCGAACGAATGAAATCCGGCGATTGCAGGAGCGCATGGGTCTCCGCGCGGAGCAACTGGGCTCGCCGCTCATCCGAAATCGGAGAGGACATCATTCGTGTTTCCCTTTGGTGATATGGTTATCAGTTCTGGTCAAATCCCGAAGCAGCAAAATGATCATGGGAATGCGACCCGGTCTCTCAGGCTGATCCAGCCATCGCTGCCAACGATGATATGATCGTGAACGGTCAACCCGAGTTCCTCTGAAGCCTTCAGCAGCCTGCGCGTGGCTTCGATATCACCTTCGCTCGGGCTTGGATCGCCGGACGGATGATTGTGGGCCAGGATCATGGCCGATGCGTCCAGGGCGAGCGATCGTTTCAATATCTCGCGCGGATAGATGGGGGCCTCGGAAACCGTGCCCCGGCTGACGACTTCATCGCTGATCAGCCGGTTTTTGCTGTCCAGAAACAAGACGCGCACTTCTTCGACCGGCAAACGGGCCATCGCGACGATAAGATATTCGATCACGTCGGTGGCCTTCGACAGGCAAATGCGTTCCAGCATCTTGTCCTTTGACGATACGAGCATGGCTTCGCGCACCAGGGACAAGATTGCCCGGGCGGGGTTGCTTCTGGTCGTTCGTGAATCAGAGTGCAGGACGGCCCCGATGGAACCGAATTCGGCGATCAAGGACGCCGCGACCGCAGATGCATTGTCTATCTTGGCAAGGACGAATAGTCGCTCCAGGATCTGTCGACCCCGAACCGCCGAAGGCGCTGCTGATGCCGGTACGTGCCGATGGTCAAAACAATGAGCATCGGATAGACCCAGAACGCTGCTATCACATAATAGGCTTGCGGAAGAAGATCCGGGATAAGCATCATCGGGATATGTGAAAGAACCTGAATTACCTGCATCGAGCATATCCATATCGTCCAATATCTTTCTGCATTAAGCGCAAGCACCGCAAAAGCTGATAAAATTGCCAAATCAACAATCAAAATACCTACTTCGGGGTGTGTAAATCTAGGTGCCGAAGGAGAAGGCGCAAGGATTGTCAGTGCGATTCCGACAATGAAAATTATTACCGCCCGTTTTTCAGGCTGCCCGCCCCTGATGGCCGCATAGAAACAAACGGCCATCAGGAGAACGAGGAAAAAATCAATCCGGGACATATCTTAACCGGACCAAATAACAGCGGCGCGGTCAAGTCCCCAAGCTTCGTTAAGCGCTTTCAACCACGCGCAGCGGGGCCGCAATTTGATCTTTACCCTCGGCCTGCGCAGGAGGGCATTCGAATACGTCTCCAAGACTGACAGCCCGCAATCCGGCATCTTCGCGGTCTTCCGCAAGATGTCCGTGCGCTTCCACGACTTCCCGGTAGCAGCGCGCTGTCTGAGCCGCCGCAGAGATCAGTTTTTCGGATGCATCCATCCCTGCGGTCAGGGAAAAGCGCGTGCCCGGTGCAAGGCGGGCAGCAGCGATGCTGCTCATCAGCTCGCCCATCTGGACCATGGTCAAATTCAGCGATTTTTCGACCTCGTGGATTTTTTGGGCAATGGGGCGGGCGGCTTCAATACGTTGATTCAACATGTGACTCTCCGGACGCCGGACGGAACCGACGTCGAT
>JAGXGT010000025.1 GCA_024636595.1 Sphingomonadales bacterium
CCGTTTCCCAGTCCGGGGTCCATTGCAGACGCTGCAAAACCTTCGGTGGAAGATCAGCGGCAATGGCGCGTGTGTTTTCCGTATCGGGCAGGAACGGCAAGTTGCCGGTTGCGAAAATGGCGAGCAGCTGGTCGCGCAGACCCTCTGCAGTTTCGGGGACCAGCAAAACGCGGCCGCGCGGATGGACGCCGTAAAGGTTTTTCTCGCCCACGGGACCTGGAAGCTCGACGAAGCTATCCAGACGCGGCGCCCTGTGACCATAGGGTGCTGGCGCATCTTCGGTCACTCGCACGAATCGGGCAAGCTCCTCATAATCGGGATCGAGAACCGGTCCGCGCTCCATCGTGGTGCTGCGCGGCGCATTTTTGACCAGACGGCCAATATAAAGCGGCCCGCCCGCTTTTGGCCCGGTACCCGACAGATCGCGCCCGCCAAAGGGCTGCACACCGACAATTGCGCCGATCACATTACGATTGATATAGACATTGCCAACCTGGGCCAGCGCGGTAATATCGGCGATGGTTTTGTCTATCCGGCTGTGCAGCCCGAACGTCAGGCCATATCCGGTCGAATTGATCTGCTCCATGACCTCGCCAACTTGTTTGCGGGCATAGCGCATCACATGCAGAACCGGGCCGAAGACTTCCCGGCCCAGCTGGTCGATATTGTCGATCTCGATGATCGTGGGGGAAACGAAGGTCCCGTGCTGCGTCGCCTCACCGAGCACTGGCTGCTGGATTTTGCGGCCAGCTTTGCGCATCTTTTCGATATGGGTGGTGATCGTCTCGCAGGCCGTCCGGGTGATCACCGGGCCGACATCCACGCTTAATTCGTCGGTCGGGCCAATCTTGAGTTCGGCAAGCGCACCCTTGAGCATGGACAGCAACTCGTCGGCTATGTCTTCCTGCACGCAAAGGATGCGCAATGCCGAGCAACGTTGCCCGGCACTATCAAACGCAGAGGCAATAACGTCGCGAACGACCTGTTCCGGCAGCGCGGAGGAATCGACCACCATCGCGTTTTGTCCGCCGGTTTCGGCAATGAGCCGCAGCGGCGAACCGTCCGGCAAAGTGCGTTCGGCCAGTTGCGCCTGGATCAGCTTTGCGACTTCGGTTGATCCGGTAAAAATAACGCCGCAGACCTCGGGCGCACCAACCAAAGCGGCGCCGATCGAGCCGTCGCCCGGCACCAGCTGGACCACCGCTTCGGGAATACCGGCTTCGTAAAGGATGGTGACGAGTTGCGCAGCGATCAGAGGTGTTTCCTCGGCGGGCTTGGCCAACACGGTGTTGCCAGCCACAAGAGCGGCGGCAACCTCTCCGGTGAAAATCGCCAGCGGGAAATTCCAGGGACTGATGCAAACAACCGGCCCCAGAGGTTCGACATTTTCATCGAAGGTCGCACGGGCCTGCTCCGCGTAATAACGCAGAAAATCAACGGCTTCGCGGACTTCGGCAATGGCATTTGGTAGTGACTTGCCGGCTTCCCGCATGATCAGCCCGAGCATCGACTCCATCCGTTCGTCGAGCAGATCGGCTGCCTTCTCGAGAGCGCGGGCGCGCTCTTCGACATCGGAATGCGACCAGTCGGGGAACGCCTCGGCCGCGATGCGTGCGGCGTCGGTCGCTTCCTCCGGGGTAGCCCAGACCACTTGTCCGACAATGTCTCTTTCGTCGCCAGGATTCAGCACATCTTCCGGCTCGCGGGCAATTTTGATCCCGGCAATCATTGGCTCTGCGCGCCAATTGATCGATGCGCTTGCTACCAGGCTTTCTGAAATGTTGGCGAGGACCATCTCGTCGCTGAGATCGAGCCCGCGAGAGTTTCGCCGGTCTGGATAAAGATTTTCCGGCAGCGAGATCAGCGGGTGCTGAGATCCCACCGGATCAATTTCCTCCACCTCGTCGACCGGGTCTACGACCAGGTCGCTGATCGGGACGTGTTCGTCCCAGATCCGGTTGACGAAAGAAGAATTGGCTCCATTTTCCAGCAGACGGCGAACGAGGTAGGCGAGCAGAGTCTCATGAGTTCCTACCGGCGCGTAGATGCGGCAGGGGCGGTTCAGCTTGTTCGGCCCGACCACTTCATCGTACAGCTCTTCGCCCATGCCGTGCAGGCATTGGAATTCGTAATCGCCGGTGCTGAACTCATCGCCTGCCAAGTGGTAGATGGTCGACAGGGTTTGCGCATTATGCGTCGCAAATTGCGGGAAGACAGCGTCGCGGGCGGCGAGCAATTTGCGGGCGCATGCGATATAGCTGACATCGGTATGGACCTTGCGGGTGAATACCGGGAATCCGGCGAGACCTTCCACCTGGGTGCGTTTTATTTCGCTGTCCCAATAAGCGCCCTTTACCAGACGAATCATGATCCGGTGTCCGGACCGTTTCGCCAGATCGATGATCCAGTCGAGGACATAGGGGCAACGTTTGCCATAGGCCTGAACGACAAAGCCGAGCCCGTGCCAGCCGGCGAGTTCCTGATCAAGCGCCAGCGCTTCCACGATATCAAGCGACAGCTCGAGCCGGTCGGCCTCTTCAGCATCTATATTCAGTCCGATGTCATAGCGTTTGGCGAGAAGGGCGAGCGCGCGAACGCGCGGCAGCAGCTCATCCATCACGCGCCCGGCTTGTGCGCGGACATAGCGCGGGTGGAGCGCGGACAGCTTGATGGAAATGCCGGGGCCGGTATAGACGCCTCGACCATTGGATGCCTTGCCAATGGCGTGCAGGGCGCGCTCATAGTCGTCATAATAGCGGTCGGCATCGGCCATCGTCATCGCCGCTTCACCCAACATGTCATAGCTGTAGGTGAAGCCCGCCGCTTCCTTTTTGCCGGCCCGTTTGAGCGCTTCCTTGATTGACTCGCCGGTAACGAACTGTTCGCCCATCATCTGCATCGCCATGTTCACGCCGCTCCGGATGACCGGCTCGCCGGATCTCTGGAGAAGAGCAGACAGGGATGAGCCAAGCCCGCGCTCGTTGATCGGCGAGACAAATTTGCCGGAGACGACCAGTCCCCACGTCGCCGCATTGACGAAGACCGAACGTCCGTCGCCAAGGTGCGAGCGCCAGTCACCGGTTGCTATCTTGTCGCTGATCAGGGCATCGCGGGTCGCGTTATCGGGTATGCGCAGCAAAGCTTCCGCCAGGCACATCAGTGCAATACCCTCCTGACTGGAGAGCGAATATTCCTTGACCAGCCCTTCGATGCCACCGCCACGGCCCTTTTTGCGCATGCTCGCGACCAGATCATGGGCGGTCTGTGCAATCGCCTTGCGCTCAGCATCGGCAACGCGCGCTTGATCGAGCAGTGGCAACACGCAATCGGACTCGGAACGCCGATAGGCAGCGGTAATCGCACTGCGCAGAGGCGTTGCGGGTGAAATGGCTGGCGCGAAATCCCTGAAGGGAGTTTTTTCGGTTATTTGGTGCAAGGCGGATCCGATCAGAACAAAGTCAATAGTGTGATTCTAGACTTGAGCTACATTATTAGTCATCCCGTCACAACAGCAGCGGCCAAGATGCGATTGCTCTGTGAGCGATTGTCAATGATCTGAGCAGTAACCGCTTTCGCGGCGCTGGATCGAATATATTATAGGTTTCGGGAGAATATTGATTTGGTGACTCTCGGGCACAATAACTGGAGCGGGTGAAGGGAATCGAACCCTCGTCGTAAGCTTGGAAGGCTTCTGCTCTACCATTGAGCTACACCCGCAGTTCCAGATCGACCGGATGCGCCGCTATTGCCACTGCTTTTGCGGTCCGTCAATCATGAAAGGGCGAGATTGGGCTTTGTCCCCTGGTCTTGCCGATCAAACCACAGAGCGACCGCCTGCTGCTCAGTCTCGCTCATATGCAGGCCCAGTTTCGAGCGCCGCCAGAGCACATCCTCTGCGGTACAGGCAAATTCGTGATCAATCAGCCAGCGGAGCTCGACTTCGTAGAGACCTGCCCCAAAATCCTGACCCATATTCGCCAGAGATTTGACAGGTTTGAGCATGGTCGCGGTGTCGGTGCCATAGGCTCGTACCAATCGGTGCATGACGGTCTTGTCGAGAAAAGGCCATGTGTCGGCATATTGATCGACCAAGGCTTCAACCCCATCCGGCGGAAAATCGCCGCCAGGCAAATGGGCCTTTTTCGTCCAGTCATCGCCGTCGATGTCGAGCGCGTCCGACAATGTGCGGATGGCCTGTAGCGCTAGCACGCGGTAGGTGGTTATCTTGCCGCCAAAGATCGACAGCACCGGTGCGCCCTTCTCATTATCATAGTCGAAGACAAAATCCCTGGTCACCGTGGCGGCGCTGCGGCTGTGATCATCGAACAGCGGGCGCACGCCGGAATAGGTCCATTGGATGTCGTCCGGGGTGACCGGCACTTCAAAATATTCGCTCGCCGCCTCGCAGAGATAGGCAATTTCGCCAGCACTGATCTTCGCCTCGCCTTCGGCGTAGCTCCAAGGTTCGTCGGTCGTGCCGATCAGCGTATGTTCGCGCTCGTAAGGAATGGCGAAAATGATACGGCCGTCGCTATTCTGAAAAATATAGCTGTGATCGCCTTCATATTTGCGCTTCACAACGATATGGCTGCCCTTGACCAGACGCAGTTTGGCGGCGTTGCTGCTGCGGTCATACATCGCCGTGACCGGATCGACCCATGGTCCGGCGGCATTGACCAGTATCTTGGCCCGCTCGGTCACTGTCTCGCCATGCTGCTGGATCTTCAGGCTCCAGTGATCGGAACTGCGGTCCAGTCCGATACATTCCGCACGGGTCCGGATATCTGCGCCCCGGTTTGCCGCATCGCGGGCGGTGAGCGACACGAGCCGGGCATCCTCTACCCAGCAATCGGAATAAGCGAATCCCTTTTTGAGGCGCTTTTGTAATGGATCACCGCGATGATCCTTGAGCAAATTCAGGCTCTTGGTGCCCGGCAAGATATCGCGGCCACCGAGATGATCGTAGAGAAACAGGCCAAGACGGAGCAGCCAGGCCGGCCGCATGCCGTCATCAACGGGCAATACAAACCGCATTGGCCAGATGATATGCGGTGCCGCGCGCAGCAGCACTTCGCGTTCCTTGAGCGCTTTGCGCACCAGATTAAATTCATAATGTTCAAGATAGCGCAATCCGCCGTGAACCAGCTTGGTGCTGGCCGATGATGTGTGCGATGCCAGGTCGTCCCGCTCAACCAGCAGGACCTTCAGTCCCCTGCCCGCTGCGTCGCGCGCAATTCCGACGCCATTTATACCGCCGCCAATTATAGCCAGATCATACATCGTGGCTGTCATAAAGTAACCGGCGATGAGCGCAATGCTGCAATGCAATATAAATGGCTTTTGCTTGCCTTTTCGATGCGAGCTTTTAGCGTGACCTCATAGGATATGGGCGGGGAAAGAGCAGGACCATGGCGCAGAACATACTGGTAATCGACGAGGGTACGACCTCGACCCGAGCGATGCTTTTTGACCGGCTCGGCAAGCTCCACGGTTCCCAGCAGGAGGCTTTGCAGCAATATTACCCGGCTCCGGGTCTGGTCGAGCATGATGCGCAGGAAATATGGGACAAGACCCTGCGCTGCTGCCAGAAAATGATCGAACAGGTCGGCGGTGCCGACAAGATAACCACCATCGGCATCACCAATCAGCGCGAAACGATTGTTGCATGGGATAAACGCAGCGGCGAGCCATTGTCGCGGGCGATCGTATGGCAGGACCGGCGGACGGCAGAGACATGCAACCGAATGAAATCCGAGGGGCTTGAACCAATGGTTCAGGCCAAAACCGGTCTGTTGCTTGATCCTTATTTCTCTGGCAGCAAGATGGGCTGGATGCTGGAGAATTGTCCCGACGTGCGCAACGCCGGGGACAATTTGGCGTTTGGCACGATAGAATCCTATCTCATCTATCGTCTCAGCGGCGGTCAGCATGTTACCGACGCCAGCAACGCCAGCCGAACGATGTTGATGGCGCTTGATGCTGACGACTGGGACGACGACCTCCTGGCATTGTTCGATATCCCGAAAAGTGCCCTCCCCCGCATTGTTGATTGCGCAGGCGAACTGGCGTCCACCGCAGTCGATCTATTTGGCGGTGCCATTGCCATCAGCGGCTCGGCGGGCGATCAGCAAGCGGCCACCATCGGCCAAGCCTGCTTGCAGAAGGGGCAAACGAAGGCGACCTTCGGTACCGGCGCGTTCATTCTTACCAACAGCGGCGACACGCCGCCGACGTCCGAGAACCGCCTGTTGTCGACCGTACTATATCAGCATCAGGGCAAACGCACCTACGCGCTGGAAGGATCGGTTTTTGTTGCCGGTAGCCTGATGCAATGGCTTCGGGATGATATTGGGCTGCTGAAGTTCGCCGGCGAGAGTGAAGAGTTGGCGCGATCGGTGGATGATAATGGCGGGGTCTATCTCGTCCCCGCCC
>JAGXGT010000179.1 GCA_024636595.1 Sphingomonadales bacterium
CCCGCATCGGCCACGCGGCGGATGTTGTCCACCTTGATGCCGCCGTCCACTTCCAGGCGGATGTCGCGGCCGCTCTTGTCGATGATCTTGCGCGCCGCCTCGCACTTGCGCAGCGCGCTGTCGATGAAGCTCTGCCCGCCGAAGCCCGGGTTCACGCTCATCACCAGAATCAGGTCGAGATCCTCGATCAGATAGTCGAGTATATCGAGCGGCGTTGCCGGATTGAGCACCAGGCCAGCCTGCTTGCCGAGCGCCTGAATCGTCTGCACGGTGCGGTGCGGATGCGGGCCGGCTTCCGGGTGGAAGGAAATGATGTCGGCACCGGCGTCGGCGAAAGCCTCGAGATACTGGTCGACCGGCGAAATCATCAGATGCACATCGAACGGCTTGGCACTGTGCGGACGCAGCGCTTTGACCACCGCCGGTCCGATCGTGATATTGGGGACGAAATGGCCATCCATCACATCGACATGAATCCAGTCACAGCCGGCGCGGTCAATGGCCTGCACCTCTTCGCCCAGTCGGGCGAAATCAGCGGAGAGAATGGATGGGGCGATACGAATGCTGTCAGACATGGCGCTTCCTTAAACTTGTCCCGGGCCTAGAATTTTTGCTCGGGGCAGGCAAGGCGCTAATCTGCTGGTGCCACAGTCCCTTGTGGACAGATTGGGGACAGGTTCACAATATGTAGAAAATCAGCTTTTGCGGACGAGACGGGCGATGAAAAATCCGTCGACATGGCCCTGCTCGGCGAGCGTCGTTGGCAAGGTGCGGACGCAGCCATTTTCGGTTGGTATTATGTCTTGCGGCAACTCATCAGCGGAAACCGGATCGATGGCAAACTGGTCATGGCGCTCGAGAAAGGCGTCGATCTGCTCCTCACCTTCTTCCGGCTCAAGCGAACAGACCGCATAAACGAGCTTTCCGCCCGGCTTGACCCAGGGCGCGGTGCGGTCGAGCAAGGCGCTCTGGACTTCGACCCGGTCGGCAATCTGTCGGGAACCAATACAGTGCAGCACATCGGGGTGGCGGCGGTAGATGCCGGTAGCGCTGCATGGTGCGTCGAGCAGGACAGCATCGGCGGCCTCAACCGGTTCCCATTGCATCAGGTCGGCGATAACTTCCTCCGCCTGCAAATTGGTGCGCTTGAGATTGTCCTGGAAGCGCTCCATCCGCTTGGCATTGTTGTCCACGGAGACGACTTTCCACCCGGCGCTGGCCAGTTGCATGGTCTTGCCGCCGGGGGCGGCGCAGAGATCAAACAGGGTGCGGCCCTTGCCTTCGCCGAACAGTCGGGCGGGAATCGAGGCCGCCAGATCCTGCACCCAGAACTGGCCCTCGTCGAAGCCGGCGAGCCCGGTTACTGGAAGAGCTGGAAGCATCCTGAGATGTTTGGGGGCCAGCTTTACGCCTTCGAGCGCGCCGCTATCATCGGACTGGAAGCTGAGGTCGAGCGGCGCGGGTTTCGCCCATGCATGGCTCGCGGCATTGGCGACCTCCTCGCCCCAGTTGTTGGTCCAGCGGTCCAGCGGTTCGCCGGGGATTTCGGGAAATTCGGGCAGTTTCAGGTCGCCTGATTCGACACCGCGCATGACGGTCGAAAAGACGCCGTGCACCAGCCGCCGCGGTCCGCCATGGACCAGCGGCAAGGCGGTGGAAATCGCGGCATGTTGCGGGGTGTCGAGAATCAGCACCTGAGCCAGCGCGATGCGCAGCGCCATCCGGGGTTTGGCATCGTCGGCCAGCCGGTTGCGAGTGGCTCTGTCAATCATCGCGTCGAGCGCGCTCATCCAGCGCAGGACGTTGGCGGCGATATTGTGAGCGAGCGCCTTGTCGGACGGATGGGACAGTTTCCCGGTGGCGGCTGGCATCGCCTGATCCAGCGTCTCGCCGCGCCGGCATACGGCGTCCAGCAGGCGGATGGCCGACTGGCGTGTGGCGAGGCCGGGGATTTTATTATTGGGTTCGTTCATTTTTATTCCGCGATGACTTGGCATGGAGAACCCGGATGGTTCGCGCTGCCTAACCGCATAGACCCTCCCGCGTTTCGATCAAGCTTTTGGATGGAGTGTGTTCGGCCCGGGACCGCGGATGATAGATTTTTCCGGACACTGTTGACTAACCGATACGCTGTAGTATGACAGCAATACACTAGCCACCGCACCTTCCCAGCACAGAAAGTTTCGACAATGAGCCGCTTCCGCCGAACTATGCCCCTCATTGGCCCCGCCATCCTGATCGCCGCCTGCCTACCCGGGCAGGCCGCAGCAGCCTCGCTCACGGATCTCGCGGACGATGCCCGGGTTGGCCGCTTCTCCGGTATCGTGGCCACGGCGGATCGCGGCACCGTCCAAATCGTGGGCGCACACGGCGATGCAGGGACCAGTGGGGACATCGCCAACGGTATCCAGGTCGCCTATCCGTTGGCATCGGTGACCAAGGTTCTGACCGCGACCGCGATCATGCGGCTGGTCGAGGACGACCGTATCGATCTGACGGCCTCGGTGAAACGCTATCTTCCGGAATATGCAGACCGGCCTTTCGCCAATGTCACCATTGCCCAACTTCTCAGCCATAGCAGCGGGGTGCCAAGCCTTCTCAAGGACGACCAGGGGCTGGGCGATGGGCCGCCGGACTTCGATGCCCTGGCGCTGCCGACTAGCACCGCTGCCCTGATCGAGCAGTTTTCGTCCGCCCCCTTGCTGTTCGAACCCGGCGATCGCTACAGCTATTCGAATTCCGGATATATTCTGCTGGGGCGCATCATCGAGGTTGTGACCGGCCAATCCTATTATGAGGCGCTGGACGCGCTGGTGCTGACCCCCGCAGGGGTCTCAAGCGCTTTCTGCCTATGCCGCGCGCTACCGGGCCACGCCAACGCGACCGCTTTCGAACGGCATGGCGACCGCTTCTTGCCCGCCCCCGTTATCGATCCATCCCAGACGTTCAGCGCCGCTGGTATCCGGGCGACTCCGGGTGGGCTGCTGAAATGGAGCGAAGCCCTGATGTCCGGTCGTATCCTCCGCCCGGAGACACTGGAACTCATGTGGAAGCCGGTGGTACAGACCCGCAATCCCGGGGAATCCTTCGCGCTCGGCTGGCTTGTTCGCGATGTCGACGGTGTGCGTCAGGTCGCCCATGACGGCACCATACCGGGGCTGGTCAGCTATCTGGTCCTGACCCCCGGAGACCATCGCGCGGTGTTCGGAGACCTTAATCGCACGCATGGCCTTGACCATATCACGGACAGCGAAGCCTATTTGCGGCAGGTCGTTTCCTCGGTCGTCGCGGGTCGTCCCCCGGCCACCGTCCCTGCGCTGGCGCCATCGCTGACTGGCCAGGCTCTGGAAGGTGCTTACCAGCTGGCAGAAGGCCGTGCCTTCACGCTCCAAGCCGACCAGCAAGGCCAGCTCTGGCTGGACACCGACGGCAATTGGTCGGTTCTGCAACTGCCCAAACTGGTCCGCGCCGAGGGTCAACTTGCTGTGGATGCCGACGAGGCCATCACCGGTTGGGCGACAAAGGGTCAGGCGGGACTGGCGTCATACTTCAGCCCGGATATGCGCGCCAATGTGCCGCCCGGAGCCATGGATGATACCTGGAACCAGCTCGTCTCGCAGTTTGGCGCCTATCATCGTCACCACGTCTATTCCGTCACCGACCGTTTCGCCGAGGTTCGGATCGAATTTGATCGCGGCTCCATGGACATCGGAATCGTGTATAACGGAGAGGGCCAAATCAACGGGCTTCAGCCCGTGGGACAGGAAACCGAAATGCCGGCAACCCGCGTTCGCGCATGGGCTACCGCCGATGGCGGCCTATGGATTGATGGGTTCGCCCATGCCGGCCCCGACATTGGTGCGGTGATCGACAGCGACGGCGCGATGATCTTTCAATCGGGACAGCGCGCCGTCCGCGAATCTGCTCGATAATCAGGCAATATTTGCCGACCAGGGGCCGCTCGACAAACAAGGCGATTGACATTAAGTCGATATATATCGATATAAATGAGCATGCGAAAAACGAGGGCACCATCGAAGGCGACGAAACAGGCATTGATAGCTTTGCTCAACGCGCCGGGAAGCCTGCATGGCTATGAGATCATGCAAATCACCGGTATCAACCCGGGCACGCTCTATCCGATGCTGGCAAGACTGGAGGACCAGGCAATGTTGGCTTCGCAATGGCAGGATTCCAGTGTCGACGGGCGCCCTCCCCGCCATATGTACAGCTTGACCGAGGCGGGGCGCATTTTGGCAAAAAGCCTGCTCAACGAAGACCGCCGGGCGACCAATCAACCTTTGCGCGCAAAGCCGGCATGATGCGGGACGCGCTGGAACAGCTGATCCTGTGGTTAGCGCCTGAACGTCGCAAAAAATGGGCGCAGGCCATGGCGGCGGAAATATCGGCGACCGGCAATGGCAGAGAAGCTATTGCTTTTGCATTGAGCTGCGTGATTGCCTGCTGTCGCTTTCGTCTCGAATTGAACATCTCATCCGCAAAAACAGGGAGCAACATTGTGAAGGACAGGTTCGTAGTTTCGACATTCACCGCGGGTGTGGTGGCAGGGTTGATCGGTTTGGCCTATCTGCTTGTCTCGGGTGCACCGCTGACAATGGTGATCGTCAATGGTGCCGCGATTGTTGTCGGCATTTTGCTGGTGCCGTCCTTAAGGGTCGCTGCGCGCGCTACAGATTCGGCGGTGACTGCGACCGCCTTGATCGGGGCGTTCATTCTATTTGGGACCGCGATCTTTGGTTATGCGATCGAGGATGCCAGCCGATGGCTGCTGATCGGGCCGTTTTTCATTCAGACCAGCCTGATTCTGCTGCCGCTGATTGCGATCTGTTTCGCCAGAATTCAAAGTTTCCGGACCACATTGGCGGTGTTTGTCGCAGCCTTTGCGATGGCGGCTCAGCCTGATCGGGCGATGGCGGCGATGCTGTTTGTCGCGGTCGCGATTGTCGCTATGATGCGGTCGAACAGGCTCACCATCAGCGCCGCGGCATTCTCAACGATGACCTTCGCCGCAACATTGGTATTGCCGGACCGCCTGCCCGCTGTGCCCTTTGTCGATTTTATATTATGGTCTGCCTTTGACATCGGCCTTTGGGTTGGGCTGGCTCTCTGGGCCGGATGCCTGCTGCTGGTCTGCCCGATAGCATTTGTTCCAAAGGGCGAGCGCACCGTTCTGCACTATGTGTTTGCATCCTGCTGGCTGACCCTGATCGCCGCAGCCGCGATGGGCGCCTATCCAACGCCGATCGTTGGCTATGGCGCCAGCGCGATCATAGGCTATTTTCTGAGCTTAGTATTCCTGCAAACCGGGCCACAGGGGTGCCTGGCCGGGAGCGATGCGCAGACAAATCTGTCGGAACGGGATGAGACAATCCCTCCCCTTCGAAACAACGCAGCCACCTTGGCGGTTTGAGCGCGTTTGAAAGCCCGGCTAAGCAAATGGCCGCCCATAGGGTCGGGTCGGGGTGAAAAGCGGAGGCCGGGCAAAGAGGAGTTCGCATATTGCCATCACCCCGATAACGGTCGGTCCCAACATCGGCCTTGCCTGCCAAAATCTGCCCGCCATCATGCTGGAGTTAGGGGGATGAAATTGGACTTCGCCGCAATTCGCAATATTGAAATGTAGACGCTTGTTTTTTGTTTGTTGTTAGGCAAAAGGCACGATATGGAAATTTTATCACTATTGTCTGATCCTGCCGCATGGCTCGCCCTGCTGACGCTCATCGCTCTGGAAATCGTGCTCGGCGTCGATAATCTTATCTTCATTGCGATTCTTTCGAACAAGCTGCCGGCACACCAGCAAGCCAAGGCGAGGCGGATCGGACTTTCGCTGGCGCTCATCATGCGGATCGGCCTTCTCATGCTGATCGGCTGGATTGTCACTCTGCAAACTCCCCTGTTCGATCTTGGCCTGCAGGGTGCTCCCAACGAATATGGCAAGGCGAACTTCGAGACGGCTTTTTCTGGCCGCGACCTCATTTTGCTGGCTGGCGGGCTGTTCCTCCTGTGGAAGGCGACAAACGAAATTCACCACACGATGGAGCCGGAAGACAATTCCGGTGAACTGCTCGACAAGACACCGGGGATTGCAGCGGCCGCGGTTGCCAGCTTTGGTACCGTGATCGTGCAGATCATTGCCATTGACCTTGTATTTTCAATTGATTCCATCCTGACCGCTGTCGGCATGACCGACGATATCCCGATCATGGTCGCGGCCGTCGTCATCACCGTTGGCGTGATGATGTTGGCAGCGGATCCGCTGGCCGGTTTCATCGAGAAAAACCCGACGCTGGTGATGCTTGCGCTCGCCTTTCTGGTGATGATCGGACTGGTCCTGATTGCGGACGGCCTCGGATTCCACGTACCAAAAGGCTATATTTATGCGGCGATGGGCTTCTCGCTCGCGGTGGAAATGCTCAATATCATCCAGCGCAATCGCAGGCTGACAGCAAAGACCAGCGTCGCAGCGGACTGACCGCGGGCCAACGGGACCGGTCCCTTTTGATTGATATGACGCGGTTTCAGGCTATAGTTGACTGATGGAGGGGCGATCCCTCAATTATATCAACAAGAATATCGGACGTTTACACCATATCTTGCGAACTGGGTGCTTGATATTCTGCTGGTCAAAATTGCTCCGCAGATCGCAAATTCCGTCTGATATCCGAGCATGAGATGATGCTTGCAGGACAAGGCGCGTGGCCAGAGGCAATCCAATGAAAAGCAAATCCACCGACAAACGAAGCAACGCTCCGATCGAGCGTATCCAGGACAATATGATCGCCCGGCTGGAACGGCGCGCGCTCAACCGGCTTTGCGCCGGCATGCCAGCGTGGGCCACTCCGGACATGCTGACACTGGTGGGCATGATCGGCGCTTTGTTCGTTTTCGGCGGATATGTTGCCAGCAATCTTCATTGGGGCTGGTTGTTGTTGTCGATAGCCGGATATGTCGTTCACTGGTTTGGCGATTCGCTGGATGGCAGCCTGGCGCGGTTCCGGAAGATCGAACGGCCGCGTTACGGCTATTTTCTTGATCACAGCTGCGACGGCTTTGCCACGGTGCTGGTCGTGGTCGGCATCGGTATCAGTCCCTATGTCCAGATGGAGGTCGCGCTGATTGCGCTGGTCGGTTATCTGCTGATGTCCATTCATGCCTTTCTGTCGGTCCGCGTGCTGGGCGAGTTGCGGCTTTCCTATTTGAATGCGGGCCCTACCGAATTGCGACTGGTCCTGATTGGCCTCACGCTTGCCATGCTGGTCGCGGGCCGCGAGAATCCGATATTCTTCCAGCTCAACGGCTTCGACATGTTTGTCGGCAGCGTGGGGATTTTACTGATCACACTTTTTGTGGTGCAAACAGCAAAGACCGCCAAGCGCCTGGCAAAAGAGGACCCCCCGAAACGCAATAATTGAATGCCAATGGAAGACGTAATGGCTCAGCAAGCAAAGCCGAGGGACCGTTGCGGCGAGTCTATCGCGTCGGATCAAGCGCGCTCGGTTTGCGCAGGCGGCGCATGTCGCCGACTTCATCGGGCCGTGTCGACCAGCCATCGGAGCCGCCTCCCTGTGCCATTGCCTGCAAGGCGGCGATCCGGTCTTCGGTGGCCGGATGGGTGGAGAACATCTGCCGGACGCCGCCTGGTACGATATAGAGCTGGGATGCGGCTGGATTGCGCTGGGCGACGGGGTTGGGTGTGCGGGCGGCGACGCCGGAGATCTTGTCGAGCGCTGCGGCCAGTGACAGGGGCTTGCCGCTGATTCGGGCAGCGGCGGCGTCGGCACCGAATTCGCGGGTGCGGCTGATCGCCATTTGCACGATCTTCGCGGCAAAGGGCGCGATCAGCACTGCCATCAGGCCGGCGATCCCGGCACTGCGGTCGCGGAAGAACAGGCCAAAATTGGCGAGCATCGAGACCGCGCCGGCTATGGTCGCGACCATGGTCATGATCAGGGTATCGCGATTTTTGATGTGGCCGAGTTCGTGCGCCATCACGCCTTCAATTTCGTCATGGCTGAGCATCTTGAGCAAACCAGTGGTCGCGGCGACGGCCGAATGTTCGGGGTCGCGGCCAGTCGCAAAGGCATTGGGCTGGGCCTGATCGACGATATAGACTTTCGGCATCGGAAGCTGCGCGCGTTGCGCCAAATTCTTGACGATATTGTAGAATTCGGGATGGCTGGCAGCATCGACCTCGACCGCATTGTGCATTTTCAGCACGATCTTGTCGGCGTTCCAGTAGGTGAACAGGTTCATGCCAGCCGCGACCAGCAAGGCAATGATCGCACCGCCGCTGCCGCCCAGCGAATAGCCAAGCACCATGAACAACGCCGTCAGCGCCGCCAATAGCATGGTTGTCTTCATGAAGTTCATCGTCTCAACTCGCTTGAATATGTCTGTTACAGGCTCAATATAGGGTCTGAGGCGGGACGATTCAATTTGGCGGACAGGCAAAAACATGACCGAAAGCGATAGAAAACCCGGCGAGCGACCAGCCCATGTGAAGGCACCCGCGCATCTTTCCAAAAGCAAGCCGGTGCCGGAGCCCGATCCGCTAGAAAAGGCAGACGAGATTGCCGAGACAAAGGGACCTACTCGTTACGGCGATTGGGAGCATAAAGGCATCGCGGTCGATTTTTGACTCGCCGCCCGGACGAGCCTGAAGCGCCGGATCGACGACCATGCACATTTAAGTCTTTGCGCTCGTGCGCATTTATGGAAAGATCGCGAGCCGGAGCGGATTGCCGGGCAGGAGCGATATTGTGAGCAAAGACAGGGCGAGCGCGGAAGGCTTCGAAACCATCGCGCCGGAAAACCGAAATGTTCCCACTGATGCCGGGCCGACCGCCGCAGCAGAAGCCGGCAGGATCGATATCAGCTTTTCTCCCGGGTTGACGGCTTTTCTGGCCGCCAGCAATATCTCGATCGGCTTTACCTCCTATCAGACCGGGCGGCTCTATC
>JAGXGT010000180.1 GCA_024636595.1 Sphingomonadales bacterium
CACCAACACCGACGCGCAATCGCTTAACAGCTCTACTGCCGAACGGCGTATCCAACTCGGCCCTGATATTACGCAGGGTCTCGGTGCCGGATCGCGTCCCGAAGTCGGGCGTGCCGCTGCTGAAGAAACCATCGATCTGGTCGAGCAGGCGCTCGAAGGCACGCATATGTGCTTCATCGCCGCTGGCATGGGCGGCGGCACCGGTACCGGCGCTGCACCCGTGATTGCCAAAGCGGCGCGCGACCGCGGCATTTTGACCGTGGGCGTCGTGACCAAGCCCTTCACTTTCGAAGGCACGCGCCGGATGAAAGCGGCGGAAGCGGGCATTGAAGAACTGCAGAAGAATGTCGACACTTTGATCGTCATTCCGAACCAGAATCTGTTCCTGGTCGCCAATCCGAACACCACCTTCAAGGAAGCGTTCCTGCTGGCTGACGAAGTGCTGCAACAGGGCGTCCGTGGCATTACCGATCTGATGGTCATGCCAGGGCTGATCAATCTCGACTTTGCCGATGTGCGCAGCGTCATGCACGAAATGGGCAAGGCGATGATGGGTACGGGCGAAGCCGAAGGCGACGGACGTGCGCTGGAAGCAGCCGAAAAAGCCATCGCCAATCCCTTGCTCGATGGCGTGTCGATGCAGGGCGCAAAGGGCGTTATCGTCTCTATCACCGGCGGCGAAGACATGCGCCTGATGGAAGTCGACGAGGCCGCCAATCATATTCGCGAGCTGGTCGATCCCGACGCCAATATCATCTGGGGAAGCGCGTTCAATCCGAATCTCGATGGTCGTATCCGTGTTTCGGTCGTGGCCTCCGGCATTGACAGCGATGGTAGCAGGTCCGCCTCGCCGCCGCCTTCATCCTTTGCGATGAGCAGTCCGGCCAAACCGGCGGATGAGGCGCCGGCGCCTGCCAGCTTTGCTTCATCCATTGCTAGCGACGAGAGCGACGAGGAATCCGTTGAAGAGCCGGAAGCGGTCTCGGAACCAGAAACAAGCCCGGAAGCCGAACCACATGTCGAGCCACAGGCGCCAGCGACTCCGGTTGCAACCTACGGCGATGATGATGACGAAGATGATCTGAGCGCAAAACCATCCTTTGCATCGCTGACGCCCGGCATAGCATCGGCAAAGTCAGCGCCGGAAGAGGACGAACTGGTGCTGGGTGACGACGCCATTCATCCCGACGAGGAAGCGCCTGCTCCGGCGAGCAGTTCGACCAGTCAAGCGCCGCCAGCACCGCGCGTGGCGACCACCGGAGGGACGCTGTTTGAACGGATGTCCAATTTGACTCGTGGCGGCTCGAAAAGCGATGAGGACGATGATGGTGAGGACGATAAATCCCGTGATCCACTCGACATTCCGCGCTTTTTGAACCGGCAGAACAATCAGTAAGGTCCGGTTCCGGCAAGGCCCGTTTGTGAACTGATGGGGCGGCGCGAGGGAGTTGGTCTTTCGCGTGCCACCACTGGCCTTGCTGGGTTGCGGGAACGATTGATTTCATGCGCGATCATTCCTTTATGTGTCTTGTGAAACATAGATATAGAATTTTACTGGCGGTATCCGCGGTGCTTGCGAGTGCGGGGGTACCCGATCGTCCGGCTTTTGCCCAATATAGCGGCCAAACCAATAGCGACAATTTGCAGGATGCGCTGCGCCGAATCGCGATTGACTCGAATGATTCCTCCGCTCTTGCCGACGCCGGCCTGGCAGCGCTCGAAATGGGCGATATGCGCGCAGCGATCGGCTTTCTCGCCAAGGCGGATCAGATCTATTCCAAAAGCGGCAGGGTCAAGGCCGGCCTCGGTCGAGCTTTGCTGGCAGAGGAAAATCCATTTGGCGCAATCCGCTATTTCGATCAGGCGGTTGAAAATGGCATAGCGGCACGTGAAATCGCTGCGGATCGCGGCCTCGCTTATGATTTGATCGGGCGGAACCGGGATGCCCAGAAAGATTATGTACTGGCGATGGGCTATGACCGTTCCGATCAACTGATCGAGCGCTATGCGATTTCGCTGGGGATCAGCGGCGATGTTGAACTGGCAGAAGCACAACTCAATCCCTTGCTGCAGAAGAGCGATCGGGATGCCTGGCGCAACCGGGCGTTCATCCTTGCCATGAATGGCAAGAAAAAAGACGCGGACAATATCGTCGACCAGACCATGGAACGGAGAATGGCGAAAGCAATCAAACCGTTCTTCGATCGCATGCCCAAACTGACCGCAGCCCAGAAGGCAGCAGCCGTCCATTTTGGTCATTTTCCTGCCAGCGAGAATATCGGTGTGGATGTGGCGGCGGTGCAACTGGCTTCTTCTCTTGCCGCCAGAGGCGGCGACGGAGCGGATGCGGGGCTGATCCCGGTTGGAGACGCCCTGGGTGCTGACACGAAGCGGCCGCGCGTGCTGGCGATGCCCGACAAGTCGCCGCGCCGTCGTCCCGGTGCAACAGATCGCAGAATGCCCGACCGGCAATCCAGCAAACGGTCGAAAAAGAAAGAGGTCGTTCTGTTGTCCGAGACAGAATTGCCAGCGCCATCCAGTGAACGCGCGCGACGTGCGACCATCCTGGCATCAGCCAAATCAGAGAAAACACCATCATCTGCAACACCTCGTCCAGGCGCGACCGAGCGCTTGCCTGTAAAGTCGCAGCCGGAGCCTGTGAAGGTCGAACCGGCTAGCGAAAGTCCGTCCGCTGGCTTCGCGACGACGCTTGGTGTCAGTCAGCCGCCTGTGCTGGTATCGCAAACGGTAGAACGCAAAGTTGAAATTGCCGGTCGCGAGCCAATTCCTCAGCCCACGTCCCAGCCAGCGTCCAAGACCGTGGTGGCAAGTCCTCCTGCGAGCGAGAACAGCGCCGGTGGGCCAGTCAACTTGATCAACTTCGATCTCGCGCAGTCGCGATCTGCATCCGTCGATATGGCAGCCGCACCCACGACCAGAGCGCTGGGTGATATTATCAAGGGCATCGACATACCCGAGCGGGAGACGAAGAGCGCCGTGGTTCCGGTTGACTTGGACGAAATCGAACCGGCCAAGCCGCAACCGAAAATTGTCGCCAAACCAGTCGAAAAAACGCCGGTCAAACCGAAGGAGCCGGTTCACCCCAAACGCTATTGGGTGCAGATTGCGACAGGCTCGAACCTCAACGCGCTGAAATTTGATTATCGCCGGATGACGAAAAAACAGCCCGAGCTGTTCAAGCAGCAAAAGGCATGGACATCGCCTTGGGGATCAACCCGGCGAATGGTGGTCGGGCCGTTCGACGATTTCAAATCCGCCAAGGAGTTTGAAGCAGAATTGCGCAAGGACGGCGGCGACGGTTTCGCCTGGGCCAGCGCCGATGGTGTCGAGGTCAACGAGCTCACCAAATGACCCGGTTGCAAAGCTATGCCAGCGATCCGGCGAGCAGCCGGGGGCGGCTGCACGATGAAAAGCGCGATGTCACCCGCGGTCCGCGCGACGATTTCCAGCGCGACCGTGACCGGATCATTCACTCTATTTCTTTCCGCCGTTTGCGTCACAAGACCCAGGTTTTTGTGGCCCCCGACGGTGACCATTATCGGGTCCGCCTGACTCACAGTCTCGAGGTCGCACAAATTGGCCGGACGCTGGCGCGGGCGCTGGGCCTGAACGAAGACCTGACCGAGGCGCTGTGTCTGGCCCATGATATCGGCCATCCGCCGTTCGGTCATGCGGGCGAGGATGCACTGGAAGAGGCGCTGGCCGAGCATGGCGGCTTTGACCATAATGCGCAGACCATTCGCACCCTGACGCTTCTGGAAACCCCTTATCCCCGCTGGGACGGGCTGAACCTGACATGGGAAATGCTTGAAGGGCTGGCAAAACACAATGGCCCGGTGGACAAACCCACCTGGGCGCTGGCGGCGGCCAATGACGCGATGGATCTCGATCTGCAGAGCTGGCCATCGCTGGAAGCGCAGATTGCGGCGATTGCCGATGATATTGCCTATGACAATCATGATATTGACGACGGCATGCGGGCCGGGCTGCTGACGCTCGACCAATTGCTGGAACTGCCGTTCATCGCCGACCGCTGGCGCGCGATCCGCGACCGCTTTACCGATGTCCCGCAGGAACGACTGTTGCCGGAACTGATACGCGACCAGATCGGGTTGATGGTCAACGACGTTCTCGAAACGACGCGCGCGCGTATCGCAAGGCTTGGCGTGCAATCGCCAACCGATATCCGGCAGGCGGGCCAGATGATCGGCGGTTTTTCCGATAGCATGGCGGAGAAAGAGCGCGCGCTGAAGCGCTTCATGTACGAAAATCTCTACCATCATCCCAAGCAGATGGCGGCGGCGGAAGAAGGCAAGATGATGGTCGGCGATTTGGTCAAGGCCTATCGCGAACAGCCGGATCTGATGCCGGATGATTGGGCAGAAGCGCTGCCCGAAGAAGAGCCCGCTCGCATCCGCCATATCGCGGATTTCCTCGCCGGTATGACCGACCGTTATGCCCGCAACCGGCACCGCGAGATATTTGGCGAACTGGACAGTCGGCGGTGACATGGTCACCCCAGCGAAGGCTGGGGCCTAAACCAATCGAGCGAATCTCACAAATATTGGTTTAGATACCAGCCTTCGCTGGTATGACATGCCAAATATAGAGAGAATGCGGAGACCCTGACCATGGCCGATAAAATCCTGATCGTCGGTGCCACCGGCCTGATCGGCGGCTTGCTGACCCACAAATTGGTCGGGCAGGGCGTTGACAAACAGATGCATCTGCTCCTGCGGCGGCCCTATCGGGAGGATGTCGGCAAAGCGAAAGTCCACGTTCAGCTGCAGGAAAACTGGCCCGCTACAATCGCCAAAATCAAGCCGGATATCGTGATATCCTGTCTTGGCTCGACGATGAAAAAGTCGGGCACAAAAGAAGATTTTGCCGCAGTTGACCGTGATCTGGTCGGTGCCGTAGCGGCAGCGGCCAAGGCCGCAGGCGCGCGGCAATTTATCTCGATATCCTCGGTCATGGCGGACAGCAGCGCATCGAGCTTCTACCTCAAGACCAAGGGCGAGGCCGAAGACCTGCTCCGCGCGCAAAAATTCGACCGCCTCGACATCATCCGCCCCGGCCTGTTGCGCGGGGACCGGACCAATGAAAGCCGTTTAGGCGAGAGCCTGGCGATCGCCGCCAGCCCAGTGATGGACCTGTTACTCCACGGAAAATTCCGCCGCTACCGCTCAATCCTCGCCAGCGATGTTGCCGACGCGATCATGGCGCTGATGGGGGAAAGTGCATCGGGCAATTTTGTGCACGAGAATGATGATGTGTGGGCGGTGGTCTGAGGAGGGACGGCCCACTTAAAGTACCAAATCTACACCAATTTGTCGCCCCAGCGGAGGCTGGGGCCTAGCCCGCCGGCGGTTTGAAATCCGAATTCGGTTTTGATCCCAGCCTGCGCTAAGATGACGTTATAATTTATTCCGCACTGCACAACAGAATCATTGACACCGCCCATCCGGTCATCCACTCATAAGACTGCTTTTTGATCGGCGCCTTTAGGCAAGGATCATGAGGCGTTGCGGGAGAGTGTTTTTCTGTCCCAAAAGACCGAAAATCCGCCGAAGGAGCAACCGCCCCGGAAACTCTCAGGCCAACGGACCGCAACCGTCTCACAAGCACTCTGGAAAGAGCTCGCCCTAGCTTTAGCGACGGCGGGCCACCGAAGGGGTAAGTTTTCGTCGCTTTTGCGACGGCGGACTGGTCCGCCGAAGCCTTGGCGAAGGAGAATGAAACTCTCAGGTTCCGTGACAGAGGGGGCAGTTTTGCAGGGCTTTGCTGCGAGCTGTCTTCTTGATCCGGAAATATGATGAGTGAAAATAGCGAAAATCTGAAACAATTGCCACTCGGCGACTGGCATCGCAGCCTCGGCGCGCGGATGGTGCCGTTCGCAGGCTATGAA
>JAGXGT010000181.1 GCA_024636595.1 Sphingomonadales bacterium
CCGGGAAGCGGCGAAAAAAGCGCGCGAACTGACCCGTCGCAAGGGCGCGATGGACATCGCCTCGCTGCCCGGAAAGCTCGCCGATTGCCGCGAAAAAGATGCAAGCAAATGCGAACTCTTCCTGGTGGAAGGGGACTCCGCTGGCGGATCGGCCAAGCAGGGCCGCGACAGCATGTATCAGGCGATCCTGCCGCTCAAGGGCAAGATCCTCAACGTCGAACGCGCCCGCTTTGACCGGATGCTCTCTTCCAAGGAAGTCGGCACGCTAATTCAGGCGATGGGCACCGGCATTGGCCGCGACGATTTCAATCTGGAAAAACTGCGCTATCACAAGATCGTGATCATGACCGATGCTGATGTCGACGGCGCCCATATCCGGACCTTGCTGCTGACCTTCTTCTATCGCCAGATGCCGGAGATCATCCTCAACGGCCATCTCTATATCGCCCAGCCGCCGCTGTACAAGGTCGGCAAGGGCAAGAGCGAGGTCTATCTGAAGGACGACAACGCGCTCGATCAATATCTGGTCGAGGCTGGCCTCAGCGGCATGATCCTGCAGACCGGCGAAGGCGCGCGCAGCGGCGAGGATCTGCGCGGCCTGATCGAACATGCCCGGCGGATGCGTAGTCTGATGGCCTATGTGCCGCGCCGCTACGACAGCACGATTGTCGAGGGTATGGCGCTCACCGGCGCGCTCAATCCCGACCATGGCCGGACAGAGCGGCAGGCCGCCGTTGATGCCACTGCCGAGTGGATGGACAAGGTTGACGAGGAAGGCCGCTGGTCAGGTCAGGTTTCGGAAGAAGGCGGCTATCTGTTCCAGCGCTTCTGGCGCGGCGTCACCGATCACCATATCATCGAGGCGAAATTTCTGGAAAGCGCGGAAGCCCGCAAGCTGCACCGCCTCGCCTCGGAAGAAACCGCGACCTATGGCAGCGGCAGCCGGCTGGTGAAATCGGCCTCTGGCGATGCGGATGCCAGTGACGAGGACGTCGTCGGTTCTGACGGTACCTTGATCACCCGCCCCTCCGAATTGCTCGACACGGTGCTGGCCGCCGGCCGCAAGGGCCTGGCGATTTCCCGCTATAAAGGCCTCGGTGAGATGAATGCCGAACAGCTTTGGGAAACGACACTGGACCCGGAAGTGCGCTCGCTGTTGCAGGTGACCGTAGAACAGGCCGATGTGACCGATGATATCTTCACCAAGCTGATGGGCGAAGTGGTCGAGCCGCGGCGCGAGTTTATTGTCGATAACGCCCTGAATGTCGCCAATCTGGACGTTTGATCTTCGCTGACCCATTGCGGGTGCGGACTAGGCCTTTCGGCCATATGGCGGGAGACCGCCCGGACGATTAAGTTTCTGCTGTGATGATAGCAGGACAGATATGATGCATAGCCTAGGACAGCGTCGATGAACCGCGTGACCGTCTGGTATGATGGCGCCTGCCCGCTGTGCATCCGGGAGATTGGTCTGATGCGCAAGCTGGATCGCCGCGACGCGATAAACTTCACAGATATTGCGGCGCCAACGGCATCCTGCCCGATCGACCGGCAATTGATGCTTGCCCGCTTTCATGCGTCAGAAGATGGACAATTATTGTCAGGCGCAGCGGCTTTTGCTGCGATGTGGCGGGCGATTCCGGTGCTGCGACCGATCGGCCTTCTCGCTCGCGTTCCCGGTGTGCTGGCGATCCTCGAGGCGCTGTATATCCAGTTCCTCAAGGTCCGCCCCCACATCCAGAAGCGACTTAAACCGATCGACTAGAGTCAGGACGCCGCAGCGAGGGATGCCATCATCAGTTCCTGATCCTTGCGGGTCGGATTGCCGCGCAGACACAGCCCTCCATTGACCTGCAGATTCTCGCCAGTCATGAAACATTCGTCGCTGGCGAGGAAAACAGCGGCAGCGGCGATATCTTCGCTAGTGCCAATCCGGCCGAGCGGATAGCGCGCTTCGAAGGACTCGACCAGTCCCGGGACCTGATCGACCCCCGCCGTCATCGGTGTGCGGGTGAGGCCAGGAGAAATGCTGTTCGCGCGGATTCCCTTTTCGCCAAATTCATGGGCCACGCAGCGAATGATATGATCGGTTGCGGCCTTGGTCCCCATATAGGCGGCATGGTCGTTGAGCATGATCGTCGCGGTGGCCGAACTGATCTGGATGATCGATCCGCCATCCGCCATAGCCTTGATCATTTGTTGATAGAATTGAAACGGGCCGACCAGCTGCAGCGCCGACATCATTTCGAGGTCTTCTTGGGTATTTTCCAGAAAGGGTTTCAGCAGACCGATGCCGGTCGCATTGATCGCAATATCGACGCCGCCCATCTGACTCTTCGCCGAATCAGCGAGCGCCTTGACGTCCGCCTCTTTGGTCAGATCGCAAAGTGCATAGTGACCGCCGATCTCGTCGGCAAAGCGCTTCAGCTCATCTTCTTTTCGTCCGGCAACCAGAACATTCGCGCCTTCATCCCGAAAGCGCTGGGCAATCACCTGCCCCATATTGCCCTGACCGGCGGCTCCGAGAATGACCGCTCTTTTTCCTTCCAGACGTCCCATAACCCTGCTCCTCAACCTGTTTGTTAGTTATCGCTGCATATTAGTCCGTCGCTGCGGGCCCGCTACTCTCATTATGGGTATCCCGGCACTGACATTAAAAAAAGGGCCGGGAATAGCGTGCGCTATCCCGGCCCAGAGTGATCAACGGGAGGATGATCAGAACTTGAAAGCGGCTTCCACGAAGACCTGGCGGCCACGGTTTTGCGTGAGGACCAGATCGTCACCGACGCCAGGCTGGAGAAACGGACGACCGCTTGACGTATTGGTCCAGATTTTGTCCGTCAAATTCACGCCAACCAGCGACAATTTCCATTTGCCATCCGGGTCGCCGACCGAAACCGAGCCATCAAAAGACACATAGCTGCCCTGCCTCAGGTCGTTTCTTGAATCTTCATTGGTGAAATAGGATCCGCTATATTGCACGTTACCATTCAGGCCCAATTCGATGGCGTCTCCCATCGGGATGGTCCAGTCAAAGGCAGCGTTACCGGCAAATTTCGGCGCACGGGCGGCCTGACGACCGTTGAGATCCTGACCAGATGTTGTCACGAACGGTGCTGTATATTCAGCATCGGTATAGGCTAGCGAACCGGACAGATTCAGACCCTCTACCGGCGTGCGCCATCCCCATTCGACATCGACACCCTGGCTGGTGAGCTGGCTGGCGTTGAACGTCAGGAATTGAACGGTAGCGGCATTGAACGTCTGGACCTGCAGATCGTCAAACACATAATAGAACAGCGAGGTGTTCAAGGTAAACGTCCGATCCGCAAACTGGGATTTGACACCGACTTCGCCGCCGATACCGGTCTCCGATTTGAACTTCAGTGAATCGGCGACCGCCGCACGAACGGCTGGGTCGGGATCGTTGAAGCCCAGCAAGCTGTTCGATGGCAACGCGCTGTTATCGATACCCCCGGATTTGAAACCGGTTTTGAAAGCGGCATAAATGTTGATATCCGGCGTCGCCTGATATTTGACAGAGACTTCCGGCGAGAAGTTGGAGTCCTTGAATGTTATAGGGCCCGAGAAAAATCCGCTGTTGATAAATGCCGGTGTCGAAGACAGGAACGTGTGCACATAGGGAACAGAAATTCTTGAAACCTTCTTCTCATCCGTCCAGCGCACGCCGCCAGAAAGCTCCAACTGGTCGGTCAGTTCCAATGACGCGCTGGCAAAGAAGGATAGCGCTTCTGTTTTGGTGTTCTGCTTTTTGTACCAATCGTACGTGAAGCCAGTTACCGGATCTGCCGCAAGGAGCGAAATGTTCACGCCCTGTTGCGAGGTATTGAAATCAATATCGCGCGTTTCGTAAAACGCACCGACCATGAAGTTGAACATGCCGTCAAAATCACTGGAAAGGCGGAGTTCCTGAGTGAACTGCTCCGTCTTGTTAACCGGATCACTACAACCCGCGTTGCCCGGGGCACCGTTTGCAAACTGTCCCACATAGGCATAACAATCCGTATCGATGGCATCGAGGCTGAGATAGCCAGAAACCGATGACAATGTCAGCCAATCGGAAAGATCCAAGTCCCATTTTAAACGGCCAAAGAAGATTTCTGTTTCACCATAGGGGACGCCATTTTCAAAGCGTGGATCACCACCTGATCCGGTCGGTACATTGGACACCAGAGCCGAGGCACCGTCCGAGGTGTGATACAGTCCGTCCCGATCATTGCAGTCTGCATTGGACGGAATAACGACCGCCCCGCTCAGCAAATAAACAGGATCCGCAACGCCGTTCGCACCGCAGTTGATATCGGTATGACCAACGGCACCATCACTTTTATTCTTGATATAGTTGACCTTCAGATTGGCATTGAAATTGTCAGCAGGATCCCACTGCAAAGTCATACGGCCAACGAAACTGCTGATGCCGCGCGAGTCCCGGATCGTGCCATCGGGATTGAAAGCAGGGGTGCCCGGTGCGAGCTTCACATAATCTTCGATGTCCTGATATTGCGCCGCAACCCGGATACCGAGCGTGTCGCTGATCGGACCGGAAATATGTCCGCCAATCGTGTACCCTTTTTCTTCAAATTCATAGGACGCTTTGCCGGCCATTTCCCAATCCTGTGTTGGGTTGGCAGAGCGAATAGCAAAAACACCGGCGGAGGCACTTTTCCCGAAGAAGAGCGATTGCGGCCCTTTGAGAACATCGATCTGCTGGACATCGAAAAAGCCCGCCTGAACGATCCGCATCGTGCTGACCTGAACGCCGTCAAAGTCGAAAGCGACCGCAGAATCGAACGAAGCGGAAATATTGGATGATCCGACGCCGCGCAGGCTGATCTGACCGCCCGAGCCGGAGCCACCGACCTGAACATTCAGCGCGGGGACGCGGCTGACCACGTCGGCGATTTCGTTGACCTGAAATTTTTCCAGCGTATCGCCGCCGATGGCTGTGACAGTTACAGGCACTTCCTGCAATGTCTCGGTCTGCTTGCGGGCAACAACGGTAATTACATTAGCTTCGTCGATTTCATCGACAGCGTCCTGCGCCTGGGCCGGCGTTACGATACCGGCAAAAGCCAAACTCGTGACCGTAGCCATAAGCAGTCCCCGAACGGATTTGCGTGGGGATATATTATTAAGACGTGTCGATTGTGCAGTCATCATTCTCTCCAAAAAAAATACCTCAGTTGTAGATCTGAGGCACATCCAAAATGACGACGTTTTGTTGCCGTCATTATTGTGGAGCGACTAGCAGGTCGGCTGATGCCTGCTACTGTCACTTTCGCTATTTTTGTGCACCTGCCGAAACAAAAAAAGGGGCCGGGATTAGCTTGCGCTAACCCGGCCCACTTTGATCAACGGGAGGTTGATCAGAACTTGAAGGCAGCTTCCACAAAAACCTGTCGGCCACGGTTTTGCGTGACCACAAGGTCATCGCCAACGCCGGGTTGCAGGAATGGACGGCCACCGCTGGTGTTCACCCAAATCTCATCGGTCAGATTGACGCCGACCAGCGACAATTTCCATTTCCCATCTGGATCACCAACCGAAATCGCACCATCGATAGAGACGTAGCTGTCCTGCTTCAGGTCAGTCAGCGAATCTTCATTGGTGAAATAAGAGCCGCTATATTGCAGGTTTCCGTTCAGCCCCAGCTCAATGGAATCTCCCATTGGAATGGACCAGTCAAAGGCAGCATTGGCGGCAAATTTCGGAGCGCGTGCAGCTGCCCGACCATTAATATCCTGACCCGACGTTGTCACGAACGGATCGGTGAATTTGGCGTCGGTATAAGCGAGCGAACCGGACAGATTTAAACCCTCCACCGGCGTCCGCCATCCCCATTCTACGTCGACACCCTTGCTGGTCAGCTGACTGGCGTTGAAGGTCTGGAACTGAACGGTTGCAGCGTCGAAATTTTGCACCTGCAGGTCATCGAAGACATAATAGAAGAGGGACGTGTTTAAAGTAACCGTCCGGTCTGCAAACTGCGCCTTGACGCCGACCTCACCACCAAGGCCTGTTTCCGATTTGAACTTCAGGGCATCGGCAACCGCCTGGCGCACAGCCGGATCTGGATCGTTGAAGCCCAGCAAGCTGTTCGATGGCAACGCGCTGTTATCAATACCGCCGGATTTGAAACCGGTTTTGAACGCAGCGTAGATATTTACATCCGGCGTTGCCTGATATTTGATCGACACTTCGGGAGAAAAATTGGAATCCTTGAAAACAATCGGTCCGGAGAAGAAGCCGCTGTTGATAAAGGCCGGCGTCGAAGACAGGAATGTATGAACATAAGGCACCGTGATACGGGAAACCTTTTTCTCGTCTGTCCAGCGCAAGCCACCGGACAATTCCAACTGCTCTGTCAGGTCCAGTGTCGCGCTGGCAAAAAAGGATAGTGCCTCTGTTTGCGTATTCTGTTTTTTGAACCAGTCATAAGTGTTGCCGGTCACCGGATCGGGGGCAACGAACGAGATATTGACGCCCTGCTGCGATGTATTGAAATCAATGTCGCGATCTTCGTAGAATGCACCGATCATGAAATTGAAAATGCCGTCAAAATCACTGGCGATGCGGAGTTCCTGACTAAATTGTTCGGTCTTGTTCTGTGGATCGCTACAGCCAGAATTTGCCGGCAAGGTAGGAGAAAATTGACCGACATAGGCATAGCAATCCGTATCGACAGCATCGAGACTCATATACCCGGAGACCGATGACAAGGTCAGCGAATCCGACAAGTCCAGATCCCACCTCAAGCGTGCCAGGAAAATATCGGTTTCGCCGTAGGGAATGCCATTTTGGAACCGCGGTTTTCCTGCCGAGCCTTCCGGAACCTGACTAGTCAAAGCCGGGGCGCCGTCTGACGTGTGATAAAGGCCGTCACTGTCATTACAGTCGGCATTGGAAGGAATGACCAAGCCGCCACTGAGCAAAAATACGGGGTCTGCGACACCGTTTGGACCGCAGTTAATGTCGGAATGCGCGATCGCCCCATCATTCTTGTTTTTGACGTAGTTCAGCTTCAAATTGGCGCTGAAATTGTCAGACGGGTCCCATTGCAAAGTCACACGACCGATGAAATTCTTGAAGCCCTTGGTATTGCGGATAGTGCCATCCGGGTTGAAAGCGGCTGTTCCGGGCGCCAGTTTCACATAGTCTTCGATGTCTTGGTATTGGGCCGCGACGCGGACACCAAGAGTATCGCTGATCGGACCAGAAATATGGCCACCGATGGTATAGCCTTTTTCCTCGAACTCGTAGGACGCCTTGCCCGCCACTTCCCATTCCTGGGTCGGATTGGCCGAGCGAATGGAAATCACACCCGCAGAGGCGCTTTTGCCGAAGAAGAGTGATTGCGGTCCTTTCAGAACATCGATCTGCTGGACATCGAAGAAACCTGCCTGGACCATGCGCATGGTGCTGACCTGAATGCCGTCGAAATCGAAGGCGACGGCGGAGTCAAATGATGCGGAGATGTTGGATGAACCGACGCCGCGCAGACTGATCTGGCCACCGGAACCGGATCCACCGACCTGCACATTCAGCGCGGGGACGCGGCTGACCACGTCGGCGATTTCATTGACCTGATATTTCTCCAGCGTGTCGCCGCCGATGGCGGTCACCGTCACCGGCACTTCCTGCAGTGTTTCCGTCTGCTTGCGAGCAATAACCGTAATCACAGTGGCTTCATCGACTTCATCGGCATCTTGCGCCGATGCGGGTGAGGCAAGACCGCAAAAAGCCATCGTGGCAGCGGAACCCAATAAAAGGGACCTGATTGCCTTGCTTTTCAAGTCGGTACTGTGGCGTGAAGAATATCTGGTCATTGCTCTCTCCCAAATTGGTCCGGCAAGTTTAGCCGTTACCTAATTTAAATTCGGCGGTTTCGTCCGCCTTGTTATGAATTTATCTTAAGCGTGAGTTTCTGTTGGCTCTGCTAGCCAATTTGATAGCAAATATGGAAAACTGTGTTTTTCCCGCAACAATTGTTCGTTTTCTGCCGTAAATCGTCTTGGGCGCTAACCATAATAGGGATTGCGTCAAAGCGAAACGAGCCGCCTATAACGACATTATCATCGAGCATGGGAGAGACAAAGATGAGCCGCCTCACTGGGAAAATCGCAATCGTAACCGGAGCAGGTTCCGGTCTGGGAAAAGCAATTAGCGAAGCCTTTGCTGCAGAAGGGGCTCGGGTGGTGCTGACCGATATTGATCTGGAAAGCGTCACAAAGGTTGCCCAGACGATTGGTACCAATGCGATGGCGTTGCAACAGGATGTTGCCGACGAACACATATGGGATGATATCGTTACGGCAACGACTGATGCCTTTGGATCTCCACATATTCTCGTCAACAATGCCGGTCTGGTCATTCCCGGCACTATCGAAGATTGCTCGCTTGAGCTGTTTCGCAAACAGACTTCCGTGATGCTCGACGGCGTATTCCTGGGCTGCCGCGCCGCCGTCAAGGCGATGAAATCCAACGACGAGCCCAGCTCGATCATAAATCTCAGTTCCATGGCAGCGTTGCAGGGCTATTCCCCATTTGTCGCCTACACCGCAGCCAAAGGTGGTGTCCGGTCGATGACCAAATCAGTGGCCTTGCACTGCAAGGAACAAAATTACCCGATCCGCTGCAACAGCCTTCATCCGGCGGGCATAGATACGCCAATGGTGCGGCAGGAATCGGTCGGGGCTGGTGGCGCGGCCACGCCGGAAACCGGGATGATACCCCTCGGCGAACTGGGCCATCCGAATGATGTCGCGGCGTTATGCGTCTATCTGGCGAGCGATGAATCGCGCTTCATGACCGCCGGTGAATATCCGGTCGATAATGGCGCGCTTTACAAACCCGCCTGACCTCAGGACGCGCCAGATCCCATAGCAGCAGCCATCTGGTTCTGGAATTCGGCGAGATCAAAATAGTCTCGCCATTTCGCGATCTTGCCATCGCGCATTTCAAACGTGCCCATCACGCGAATGGCGATCCATTTGTCGCCGATCCGGAACTTGTCCGTTCGTTCCGTCAGAACGGCCTCTCCGGTTGCGGCGATGTGATGAACATCCCACTGCGCGCCGTCAAAGCCAAAAGACGGATTGTCAAAAAATGCGTGAACCGCATCAATGCCGTCGCACGGCTCCATCGGAATATTGTGATAATATATGTCGTCGGTCATCGCCGCATAGATGGCGTCATAATCGAGCCGGTTCCAGGCATCGATAAAATCGAGAACGATCCGTTTGTTTTCTGACATGCTTGCAACTCCTGCGTTCAATCTTCCGGCGATACATCCAGGATCATCTTGCCCTGATTGGCCCCGGAGAAAAGCTTCATGAACGCAGCATAGCTGTTTTCGATACCTTTATCGATATCCTCGTCATGCCTGATCTTCCCTTCGGCGAGCCATTTGCCCATTTCGGCAATACCTTCGGCAAAGCGTGGCGGATAATCGCGAACGAGAAAGCCCTTGATGCTGGCCTGCCGCGAGATCAGATACCAGAGATTGCGAATGCCCACCGGTTCCGGGCTGTTATATTCGCTGATCAGTCCGCACAGCACGACCCGGCCATGTTCGTTGATCGCGGTGATCCCCGCATCGAGAATCTCGCCACCAACATTTTCCCAGATGATGTCGACACCATCGGGAGCCGCCGCCGCAATTTCCTTTTCGAGATCGGCCTGACTCTTGCCGCGATAATCAATCGCTGCGTCAAAACCATAATCATTGATCAACCGGGCGCATTTGTCGGCCCCACCGGCGATGCCAACAACACGGCAGCCCTTGATCTTCCCGATCTGGCCGACCAGCGAACCGACCGCACCGGCGGCTCCCGTTACCAGCAATGTTTCGCCTTGCTTGGGCTTGCCATCGTCGATCATCCCGAAATAGGCCGTCATCCCGACCGCGCCGAGCACCGAAAGAAAATTGGTTGGCGAAGGGACCAGCGAGACATCCACCGGCGACGTGAAGCCGCCAGCGTTGACCACCGAATATTCTTCCATCGCGCCGAGACCGACTACCCATTGTCCAACCGGAAAATCGGGGTTCTTGGATTCGGCGACTCGACCAACAGTACTGGCGGTAACCGCCGCGCCCAGTGCAATCGGCGGCATATAGCTCTCGGCGTCACTCATCCAGCCGCGCTGCGCCGGATCCAGCGAAATATAATGATTGCGCACCAGAAAGGCACCGTCACCAAGTTCCGGCACATCCTTCTCGACCAGCGCAAAATCGCTTTCTTTCGGTTCACCCACCGGGCGACTGACGAGCGTGAATTTGCGGTTCTTGGTCATGGATTATCCTTCATTCGCGATTTTATGGGATTTCTTGATTTTCTTGGCGAGCGACCATTTGTGGACTTCGGTCGGACCATCATAGACCCGGAATGCGCGTACCTCGCGAAAAACCTGCTCGACCACCGTATCCTTGCTCAGCCCAGTGCCGCCCATCACCTGGACGCAATTGTCGGCGATCCGGAACAGGGCTTCCGAAACGGCAACTTTGGCCATCGAGCTTTCGGTTGTCCCCAAGGCGCCGGTATCGAGTCCC
>JAGXGT010000182.1 GCA_024636595.1 Sphingomonadales bacterium
CCTCTCCTCTGTCCGGCTCGTGGTTGGCGGCGCTACGCGGCAACAATCCGTTTACAACGGGCTTCAGGCGATCCGGGAGGCCGGGGGTGCCCAATATGTCTTCGTCCATGATGCTGCACGACCCTTTGTCTCGCATCAGGTGATCGACCGCCTCCGCAATCGACTGAAGACCGAATCGGCTGCGATCCCTGTTCTCGCCAGCGTTGACACCATGATCCAACTACAAGGCGGCCAGCTCAACTGCGCGGTTGATCGCAACAGCTTGTGGCGCGTACAAACCCCGCAAGCGTTTGATTTTTGGAAGCTGATGGCGGCGCACGAAGGTTTTTCCGCAGATCAAGATGTCAGCGATGACGCGCAAATATTCAAGGCAGCGGGGCATGTCGTATCGATCGTCGAGGGCGACGAGGCGTTAAAAAAATATACGTTGCCAGCCGATTTCGGCGAGGAAGGAATACAGCAGATGCGTCAGATACGCACCGGAATGGGCTATGATGTTCACAGACTGGCAAGCGGCGAGGACCTGTGGCTGGGGGGCGTGAAAATTGACCATAACCAGGGCCTTTCTGGGCACAGCGACGCCGATGTGCTGCTGCATGCACTGACCGATGCCTTGCTCGGGACCATAGCAGCGGGCGACATCGGCGATCATTTTCCGCCAACGGACTTACAATGGCGGGGCGCCGCTTCGGCCCGGTTTGTAGAATATGCCGCATCGCTCATCGCAGAGAAAGGTGGGACCATTCATAACGTCGATATGACCATAATCTGCGAAGCTCCGAAAATTAAACCGCACCGTGAGATAATCCGGCGCAATATTGCCGAAATATTGTCGATCGGGATGGATCAGGTCAGTATCAAGGCGACCACCACCGAAGGGCTGGGCTTCACCGGTCGAAGGGAAGGTATTGCCGCGCAAGCCATTGCCACCATTTCTTTGGAGAAAAGTTTATGAAAACTGGCTTTCCCGTTGCGCTGGCGCTGCTCGGCATCGCCCAGTCTGCAGGGGCTCAAACAGCCGAACCGGTAAAGTGCCTGAGTGTAGTGCAGGCCGAGGCGCTGGTGACCTATCTTCTGCCAAAGGCCGTCGACGCCAGTCGGGTTGCCTGTTCTGCCAGCCTCCCGGCAACCTCGGCCTTGATGATCGCAAATTCGGAACGGCTCGCCAAATATCGCGCAGCATCCGAAGGCGCTTGGCCTAAAGCCAAGAGCGCGGTTTCAGTATTGGCGGGCGAGAGGCTGCCACCGGGCATAGACGATGCGCTTTTGCGCCCGATTGCCGATGCCATGTTCACCCAATTAATTGGCCAGGAAATCAAACAGAAAGATTGCGCCCTGATCGGTAAAATCTACGGCGATCTCGAACCAATGCCGTCTACCAATCTCGCCAGTCTGGCAGTCACCATTGTTCAGGCGTCGGCAAAGGAAGACAAGAAGCGGGACATTCCCATTTGCAAAACACCGGCGTGATGGGCTAATCGCGCAGGCATATGAAAAACCTCCTCCCCCGCGAACTTGTAGAATTGGCGACACGCGTCATCGAGAAAAATCGCGCTGTCGGTCGCAAGATAACCGTTGCGGAAAGCTGTACCGGAGGTCTGGTCGCAGCGGCGCTCACCGAAGTTCCCGGCAGCAGCGATGTGTTCGATTGTGGCTTCACCACCTATTCCAATGGTGCCAAACAGAATATGCTAGGCGTAAGCGGTGACCTGCTCGAGACATTTGGCGCGGTTTCGATCGCAGTGGCGTGGGAAATGGCTCAGGGCGCTCTTGCCGCTTCCGGTTGTGATGTGGCCGTTGCGATTACGGGTGTGGCGGGCCCGGATGGCGGCAGCGAGAAAAAACCGGTTGGGACCGTGGTCTTCGCCAAGGCTGAAAAAGGAAAAAGCGTCGACGAGGTCGTGGCCGACCGGAACAATTTTGGCGACGACAAGTCCCGCGCGGAGATCCGGTTTCAGGCGGTACTGGTCGCGCTGGAATTGCTGCTCCCTGACGAAAGCGTGTAGCTGTTTCCATAAATATCGCCGGCGCGTTCAACAAAGGCACTGGTCATCTTGTGCAGCGCTTTGGCAAACATTTGTCCTGCCAGTTTCTCGAACATGCGGTTCTTGAAGGTGAATTCGACGTAAAAATCGACATGACATCCGCCACCGTCGCGCGGCCGGAACCGCCATTCATTGTGCAACTGTTTTAACGGACCGTCGAGATAATCGACATCAATCGATTCGTAGCGCACCTTGATCACTCGCGATGAAAACTGCTCTCTTAAACCTTTGAACCCCACCAGGACATCTGCGAGCATCTCTGTCTCGCTGTCCGACCGCACCCGAGTGCCGACCACCCAAGGCAGAAATTCCTGATAGCGCCCAACATCGGCGACCAGCGCGTACATTTGCGCGGCGCTGTAGGGCAGATCGCGGGTTTCCCTATGAACCGGCATTCGCTGCACCCGAGCGCGCCAGTTTTTCCTCGCGCGCCTGCCGCATTTTGGCGAAATCCTCGCCGGCGTGATAGCTCGACCGGGTAAGCGGGCTGGAGGCGACCAGCAGAAAGCCTTTCGCGCGCGCAACCGCCGCATAGGCATCAAAAGCCTGCGGTGTGACAAACTCGCTGACTTTTACATGCTTGGTCGTTGGCTGAAGATATTGGCCCATCGTCAGAAAATCGATATCGGCGCTGCGCATGTCGTCCATCACCTGATGCACTTCAAGCCGCTGCTCGCTCAGGCCGAGCATGACGCCCGACTTGGTGAAGATCGACGGATCGAGCCGCTTGACCTGCTCCAGTAATCGCAGCGACGCATAATAGCGCGCGCCTGGCCGAATCGTGGGATACAGGCGGGGGACGCTCTCGAGGTTGTGATTGTAGACATCTGGTCGTGCAGCAACAATCGCCTCGACCGCCGCTTCCGACTTGTTGCGGAAGTCCGGAGTTAAAATTTCAATGGTCGTTTTCGGTGTCGTGCGACGTAGCGCTTCAATCACTTTGACAAACTGGCTGGCGCCGCCATCGGCGAGATCATCGCGGTCGACAGATGTCACCACGATATGTTCCAGCCCTAGCTTCGCCGCGGCATCGGCAGTATGCTGCGGCTCAAGCGCATCGACTGCCATCGGCATGCCGGTTTTGACATTGCAGAAGGCACAGGCCCGCGTGCAGACATCGCCGAGGATCATCACCGTCGCGTGCTTCTTGGTCCAGCATTCGCCGATATTCGGACAGGCGGCTTCTTCGCAGACCGTGTTCAGCTTATGCTCCCGCATCAAATTGCGGGTTTTCTCGAATTCCGCGCCCATCGGCGCCTTGACCCGAATCCAGTCGGGTTTGCGCAGACGTTCGGGACTTGATCCGGGTGATGTGATCTTGGTGATTTCGTTCATGTCTGTCAGATAGCGATGCACGTGCGACTTGCCAACCGTGATATATGAGCATTGTGGGGGTTCGTCTCTGGTTTTAGCACCTTTTCATTACCGCAAGCTATCATCTTCCCTTTCGATATTATTTTGGGTATCGCGCCATTTACAGCTTGTGCCGAACCGGATCAGTAACGCCAAAAAGCGCGCTATTTGCATCTGGAGCCTATCCCAGATTGTCACAAGGAGGGAGTGTTTTAATGCCTGAATTCAATGCGATGCTGGATGGCTACAAGAGATTTCGGGAATATAATTACCCGCGGCAAAAGGCGCGATTTGACGAATTGTCCCAACACGGACAGAACCCGCCGGTCATGGTCATCTCCTGCTGCGATAGCAGGGTTGATCCAGCGACGATTTTCGATACCGGACCCGGCCAGATGTTTGCCCTTCGCAACGTTGCCAATCTGGTGCCGCCTTTTGACAGCACCGGCGGCATCCATGGCGCGTCGGCGGCGATAGAATTCGGGGTTACCGGACTTAACGTGAAGCATGTAGTGGTCATGGGCCACGGTCAATGCGGTGGGATTAGCGCGGCGCTGAAAGGCGGCGACCTTGGCGTTTCCGGTCACAGTTTCATCGATGATTGGATGTCGATCATCACCGATGCCCGGAACGAGGTCGTCGCGCGCGGTTGTGAAGATCCGCAGCGCGCGCTGGAACTTGAATCGGTCAAGATCAGTCTTGCCAATCTGCGCACCTTTCCTTTCATCGCGGAACGGGAGCAACGCGGTCAACTCAAGTTGCATGGCGCATGGTATGCGATTGGGGAAGCCACGCTGTTCACGCTCGACGAAGCCAGCGGTGAATTTTCTGCGGTCGAATGACACCAGCTCCAGAAGAACGTTTTTTCAATGACTTGAGCCTATCTCTTCAAGAGGCATGGAAGCTTTTGGCCGAGGGCGCCTCAGACCGCCACTCGCCGCTGCACACCCCTGTCGTGGCGACCGTTACGGGCGATGGCAAAGCAAGCCAGCGGATCATGGTTCTCCGGGCTATCGATCAAGGCCACCGCCGAATGCGGTTCCATACCGATTTCCGTGGATCGAAGGTTGCGGAAATCCGCCATGGCGGCACGGTTTCGGTGCTGGGCTATCATCCTGAAGCCAAAGTGCAACTGCGCCTGTCCGGTACGGCTACTGTGCAATCGGCAGGGCCAGAGGCGGACGCGGCATGGCAAAAGGCGTCGCTCTACGGGCAGCGATGCTATCTCGCAGACCCGGCTCCGGGCAGCCCGGTCGATGCGCCGACCTCCGGGCTTGATCGGGCGATCCAGGGCGTAAAACCCACACCGGAACAGGTTCGCCCTGCCCGCGCCAATTTTGCGATACTGCTGGTTGAAGTGCAGACGATTGAATGGCTGTATCTGGCGCATCAGGGCCATCGGCGCGCCCTGTTTAATTGGGATGAGGCGGCGAGTCGGTGGGATGGCAGCTGGTTAGTGCCGTGAATCGCTGCCCCAGGATCCGGTAATCTTTACAAACTTTACAGTGTTATTTAATCAAAAACCTGACCCCTGATTTGGCCAATAAATACCACCCGCACGAACGGAATTCGCACGATCCGTGATCGCTTTTTGTCAAAGAGCCGCACCGAGCATAATCGATCCAATGGTTTGTAGGACAGCATTTTTCCACTTGAACGCCCTCCCCTCGCAGTCCATCAAAGCGTCATGAACCAACATAATGACAATATCGCCCTGCTGATCGATTCCGACAACGCCAGCCACAACGGGATCGACCCGGTGCTGACGGCCCTGGCCGAGCTGGGAACCGTGAATATCCGCCGTGCTTATGGCAACTGGCGCAAGCAGTCGCTCAAGGGATGGGTCGATATCCTGCACAAATATGGCATCGAGCCGCAGCAGCAGTTCGACCTGACCAAGGGCAAGAATGCCACCGACATGAAGATGACGATTGACGCCATGGACCTGCTGTTCCGCGGCAATGTCAGCGGCTTCGGAATCATGTCGAGCGACAGTGACTTCATGCCGCTGGCGATGCGGATCCGGCAGGAAGGGTTTCCGGTCTACGGCTTTGGCAGCGCCAAGACGCCGGAAGGCTTTCGTCAGGCGTGTAGCCGGTTTATTGACGTCGACGCGTTGATCAAGTCCGCACGGCAGGAAAACGGTCCCGAGGCCGAAAAAGCTAGCCCGGCAAAACAAACAGTCGAAAAGCAGGAAGCAGGAAAGATCGACAATGAATTGCTCAAGCTGCTGAATGATGCTTACAAAGCCAGCAAGAAAATTGATAGATATGCCAGTTTGAGCGAAGTTGGGAAGATCGCCGGCAACCGTTCCAGCTTTGACGTGCGCAACTATGGCTATTCCAAACTCGTCGATATGTTCGAGGATGTTGAAAATTATGATGTTGAACGTCGTGACGACGGCTCCGTCTGGGTAAAGCGCCTGCGCTAGGACGTTTTCAAAGACTTTCTGCGTTTTTCCCAGCGCTTTTCCAGCTTCGCTTTGGCATGAGGTGCCATGTTCACTTTGCTGATATCGCCGCCGGCCCATTTCATCACCAGTGGGTCCATCACATGGAAAAAAAGCGGCGGATTATTGGCCAGCAGGAACATCGCCGGATAACCGTTGGGTAAGCTCGGCAGATCGGGATAGTTGCGCAGCGCCTGATAGGGCCGCATCGGATGGGCGTGATGATCGCTGTGCCGCTGCAGATGAAAAGTCATCAGATTGGAGAAAATATGGTTGGTGTTCCAGCTGTGATCCGGTCGACACCGCTCGTAACGACCATTTTCGAGTTTTTGCCTGAGCAGCCCGTAATGTTCGACATAATTGGCCTGCGATAATAGATACCAGCCAAAAAAATGATGCACCAGAATGAACGGCAGAACTTTCCAGCCAAATAATATCGTCAGGACAATAGCCGCCGTTCCAGCCACCACCCAGCCTTGGAAAATTTCGTTCTGCATGCTCCAAAAGGACAGGCCTTTTCGCTGCAGCCGCTTGCTCTCACTCTCCACGCCATCGCGGAAAGCTCCGGGAATTTCGCGCATCGCAAAGCGGAAAATAGACTCTCCCATACGGGCGCTAGCAGGGTCCCCAGGCGTCGAAACATTGACATGGTGGCCGACATTATGCTCGAGTCGGATATGGGTATAGCCAACGAGTGCGTTGTTGATGATCGCGAAAACGCGGTTCACCGGATCATTCTTGTGTCCCAGTTCATGACCAATAGCCAAGCCGCTGCCGCTGATCGTGCCTACGCCAAAAGCCAGTGCAGCCCATGACCACCATGGCAAATCCTGCGTGCCCACTAGGGCGACGGTTGCCAGAAAACTGATCCAGAATATCGGTACGGCGGCACGCACGAGCCATTTATAATATGGGTCGGCGGCCAACGCCTGCGAAACTTCTTCCGGCGGATTATGCGGGTCTTCCCCCAATATCGTGTCAATGATCGGAACCAATCCGAACATGTACAGCACCGGGATAAGCGTCGCCCAGACACCGAGCGGTGTAAAATATAGTCCAGCGGCAATGGCGGGCACAGCGGGAAAGAAAAGCGACAGCGAATACAGCCAGCGCTTGCCATCCTCGTAACGAATTTCGCTACCGTCTTTTGCTGTCCCTAAAAAAACGGCCACCAAACGCTGCCCCAATCACTCAAACGACCGTGCGACAATATATTATTTGGGAGGAGAGGCAAGTTGGTTAATCTTTTGTGAGGGCGCCTTCAGGCAGGCATGCAGCCGGTTTATCGACGTCGATGCGCTGATCGAGGTGGACAAACGCAATCCCGCCGGTGCCAAGAGTGGCGTCAAGAAGGCAACCAAGCCGGAATCCGCAAGCGGTACGAGTGAAAGCAGCGGCAAAGTCGATGACGAGCTGCGCAACCTGCTGATCGACGCCCATCAGGCCACCAAACGCGATGATCACGGGCATTCGTTTGTGAAGCGGTTGCGGTAATTGTTCCTTCTCCCTCACGGGAGAAGCGCGGCAACAGCTCAATTCGCCCCTCAAAAAAGGCAGGTGGTGACTCTCGGACGAAAATCGTTATGTATGCGCCATGCAAACCGGAGCCCTGATTTCACTCGCCCTTTATTTTATTCTGATGCTCGCGATAGGTTTTTACGCCTGGCGCAAGTCCACCGACAGTAGCGAAGGCTATTTGCTGGGTGGCCGTAATCTGCATCCAGCCGTCGCCGCGCTGTCCGCCGGCGCGTCTGATATGTCGGGCTGGCTGCTGCTCGGCCTGCCCGGCGCACTTTATGCGGCGGGGCTGGTCGAGGTGTGGATCGGAATCGGGCTGTTTTGCGGCGCGCTGGTCAACTGGATCGTCGTTGCGCCGCGGCTGCGCGAGCAGACCGAACGCATGGGCAATGCCCTCACCATCCCCGAATTTCTCGCCAACCGTTTTCCCGACAGGGCGCTGGCGCTCAGGGTGACCTCGGCGATAATCATCGTATTGTTCTTCGCGGTCTATACCGCAGCCGGCCTGGTCGGCGGCGGCAAATTGTTTGAGACAAGCTTTGCCGGTCTGTTCGGCGACACCGGGATGAGCGATTATATGACCGGCATCTGGATGACCGCGGGCGTGGTGCTGGCTTACACGATGGTTGGCGGCTTTCTCGCCGTGAGCCTGACCGATTTTGTCCAGGGCTGCATCATGGTGGTGGCGCTGGTGCTGATGCCGATTGTGGTGTTGACCGATGATGGCGGCATCAGCGCGGTTAGCGCGACGCTCACCGGGATTGATCCCGATTTTCTCAGCCTGACCGCCGGACTGTCATTTATCGGCTTTCTCTCCGCCGTGACCTGGGGCCTGGGCTATTTTGGCCAGCCGCATATCATCGTGCGGTTCATGGCGATCCGTTCGATTCCGGACGTGGCCAAGGCCCGCACGGTCGGCATGACCTGGATGGGCGTGGCGCTGATCGGCGCGATCGGCGTCGGCATTACCGGCCGTGCCTATGTCGAGCGCAACGGAATGGTGCTGGAGGATCCGGAGACGATCTTCATATTGCTGGCCAATGCATTGTTTCACCCGCTGATCACCGGATTCCTGCTGGCGGCGCTGCTGGCGGCGATCATGAGCACGATCAGCTCGCAATTGCTGGTGTCGTCGAGTTCGCTGACCGAGGATTTCTACCGCCTGTTCCTGCGCAAAAATGCCAGCGAACGGGAAACCGTCAATATCGGACGACTCGCGGTGGCGCTGGTCGCGCTGGTGGCGATCTATATTGCCCGCGATCCCGACAGCAAGGTTCTGGGGCTGGTGAGCAACGCCTGGGCCGGCTTTGGCGCGGCGTTCGGACCGCTGATCCTGCTGTCGCTGACCTGGAAGCGGATGACCGGCACGGGTGCGGTAGCCGGACTGGTGACCGGCGCGCTGGTGGTGATCTTCTGGATCGCGATGGGCTGGAACGCCAGCTTTATGGGCGGGCCGGGGGTTTACGAGATTATTCCCGGGTTTATCGCGGCGATGGCGGCGATTGTCGGGGTGAGTCTGGTTGGCAAGGAATCGCCAAGCTATCAGGGCTGATGCGGTCTCGCGAGTGGCGACCGCCGGGTTTGAATGAGTACGGATAGGGATGCTGAAACGAGTTCAGCATGACGAATAATCTGACTTCAATCCTCCGCACTGCCCTCGATCGCGTGCATGTCGGCGTCGCTGAGCCCGAAATGATGGCCGACCTCGTGGATCACCACATGGCGGATGATATCTTCGAGCGCGACGCCGGTCTGCGCCATTTCCGCGAGCAGCGGACGGCGATAGAGCGTGATATGATCCCCCTGCGCGCTCGGCGGCGCCCATTGCGTTTTTCCACCCACCGGTACGCCCTGATAGAGGCCGGAAAGCTGATAGGGGCTGGTCATCCCGAAATGGTCTAGGATTTCCTGCTGAGGCCAGTCCTCGATCCGCAGCACGATGTCGCCGAGATGTGCGGCGAAGGGTACCGGGATGGTTTCGAACACGCGCCGGGCGATGGTTTCGAAATCGGTGATGGTGGGCGGGTTGTTCATGCTGATGATATAGGTGTTGTGTTGCTCCGGCAAAAGGGTGGTTTTCCAGCGGTTAAAACTTGATACCATCGGACATTATACCGAGAAATTATTGCGGGGCAGTCCTTCTCCCGTGAGGGAGAAGGATGCGAAGACTTGGCAATTTATTGCCTAGTCGAAGCTGGATGAGGGTGTTCCGCGCTTCAGAGTTCAGAACACCCTCCTTCGCCTTCTACCTCACGGGAGAAGGCGAAGGAGGGTGTGATGGGCGAAAAGCGGTTCACCAAGCGAGCCCGCACTCTGCGCCGCGATATGACCGCGGCCGAGCGCAGGCTCTGGTCCCGTCTGCGCAACCGGCAGCTTGCGAACACCAAATTCGTCAAACAATTCGCTATCGGCCCCTATGTCGCCGACTTTGCCGCAAGAAGTCTCAGACTGGTTGTGGAACTCGATGGCGGGCAGCATAGTGAGGCTAAGGACGCTGCGCGGACAGAGCTAATCGAGGAACACGGCTATCGGGTGATCCGGTTCTGGAACAATGATGTGATGGACAATATTGAGGGCGTGCTGGAAACAATCGCTGAGGAAATACACATAGCGCGAGGCAGATGATCCCCTCTCCCTTAAGGGAGAGGGTTGCGCAGACTTACGAACTTGTTCGTTAGTCGCAGCTGGGTGAGGGTTTTCTACCGCCAGAGATGCGCACCCAACAACCCTCAGGACACCCTCATCCAACTCCGGCTAATTCGCTATGCTCATAAGCCTCCATATCCTTCTCCCTCACGGGAGAAGGGCCGCAAGCCAAGCAAATTTCAACATGACGAATTTCTAGATATGAATATCCAACACAAAAATCCTGCGCATCTTGGGGCATAGATAAAAGCTATATCGGTCGATTTTTCGCCCCTGGTATCTGGTATAATCGGGGCGGTAGCCAACGCCTTCAACGCATTCTTCTGAAGGAAACCACTCTGGCGATATATAACTCGTTTGAACCATTTCCAAACGACCTTCGTTTAATGCCAGCTCATTCTTTCTCTTGAAGTTTTCAAAATCCCAAGGGGTCATTTCAAACTGGTAGAATATACCTTCAGAGAGACCATCAACGAAATCAAAACCGGCAATAAATTTGGCATTGTGCTCAAATAGTTCAGGGAGCTCTTTTTGCGCGGTAGTGATTTCAATCGACTTTTCATGGTGACCGAATGATTGCCACAGGCAAACACTAGCCAAAAGAATGCCAATCGGCAGCCCTATTAGAAAGCTTTTCAGCTTCGGCAACTTAGTCAAAAAATGAATCGGCCAAGTTACAATGAGAGCAACAACAAGGGCTAATAAGACTGCTATTATCAATCCAATTAGGCCTACAATTCCGGGCATATCACCTAGTCAACTTCTTATAAGCCACCCGCGTAGGCCGATCCGCCGCATCACCCAGTCTACGCCGCTTATCCTCTTCATAGCTCTCGAAGTTCCCTTCAAACCATTCCACATGGCTATCCCCTTCAAACGCCAATATATGCGTCGCCAACCGATCGAGGAAGAAGCGGTCATGCGAGATGACCACGGCACAGCCGGCGAAGCTTTCCAGCGCGTCTTCGAGGGCGCGCAGGGTTTCGACGTCGAGATCGTTGGTCGGTTCATCGAGCAGCAGCACGTTGCCGCCTTCTTTCAGCATCTTGGCGAGGTGGACGCGGTTGCGTTCGCCGCCAGAGAGCTGGCCGACTTTCTTCTGCTGGTCGACGCCCTTGAAGTTGAACGCGCCGACATAGGCGCGGGTCTGGACTTCATTCTTGCCGAAGGTGAAATAGTCGTGGCCGCCGGAAATTTCTTCCCAGATATTTTTCGACGCGTCGAGCGTGTCGCGGCTCTGGTCGACATAGCCGAGCTTGACCGTGTCGCCGAGTTCGAGCGTGCCGCTGTCCGGCGTTTCCTGTCCGGTGATGATCCTGAAC
>JAGXGT010000183.1 GCA_024636595.1 Sphingomonadales bacterium
ACCTTCGTCAGCGAAGAAATCGCCAAGTCCGAACGCCCCGAACTGACCAGCGCCAAGATCATCGTCTCCGGCGGTCGCGCGCTCGGTTCTGCCGAGAAATTCGAGGAAGTGATCACGCCATTGGCAGACAAGCTCGGCGCCGGCATCGGCGCCAGCCGCGCTGCGGTCGATGCGGGCTATGTCCCGAACGACTATCAGGTCGGCCAGACCGGCAAGATCGTCGCTCCGGAAGTCTATATCGCCATCGGCATCTCCGGCGCGATCCAGCATCTCGCCGGCATGAAGGACAGCAAGATCATCGTCGCCATCAACAAGGACGAAGACGCACCGATTTTCCAGGTTGCGGATATCGGGCTGGTTGCGGATCTGTTTAATGCGGTGCCGGAGTTGACGAGCAAGCTGTAAAGCTTCGATCAAACTAGTACTTGATCAGATTTGACATTTTGAGACCCCGGCGGGAAACCGCTGGGGTTTTTTCTTTACACGGGACTCAAGCAGTGTGTAGATTCCCATTATGCAAAATCCCGCACTCGGAATTGGTGTATACACCGTACCAGAAGCCTCGAAAATGATCGGGATGCAAAACCAATCTCTGTACCGTTGGTTGCGTGGCTATGCGTGGAAAGATCGGTCACAAAACATTCGAATATCGGATCCCTTATGGGCGGCCCAATATGAAATTAGTGATGACGGCGTCTTTTTAGGTTTTAGGGATTTGGTTGAGGCCCGTGTTGTAAATGCTTTGATAAAATTAGGTGTTGGCTTACCTACTGTACGTGTCTGCCTTGATCGTGCTCAAGACTTAATCGGAAGCGACCATCCATTATCCACGAAGCAGTTCAAGACAGATGGAAAGAGCATTTTCCTTGAGATCACTGAAGGTGTCAAAGAACCGGAATTGGTGAATCTGAAGACCCGTCAGGGTGTGTTCAACACAGTTGTTGCACCTTCTCTTTCCGGCCTCGAGTTCGACGATGACGCCGCTTCCCGATGGCTACTTAATCCGAAAAAAACTCTGGTGGCTGATCCCGAAAGATCTTTCGGCCAACCTTTAATTGCTGAACATGGCATTACTACAGCAGCAGTGGCGCGGGCGGTCCAGTCCGAAGGTTCAATCGACGCAGTAGCTGAACTTTACGAGATCAAAAAGTCGCTTATCAAGGATGCGATACTCTACGAGAGTCAACTTACTGGACGATCAATTCATTGAAGCTGTTGATTGATAATAATCTACCGCCTTCAATGGGCAGAGGTTTAGGCGAGCTTTTTCGCAAGCAACATGAAATCATTCATATTAAAGACAAATTTGGAACAGGCTCACTCCCGGACGAGCAGTGGATTAAAGAATTAGGGAAGGAAGGAAACTGGTCAGTTCTATCTGGCGACATGAGAATCGCCAAGAAGAAGCCCTCAAGACAGGTGTTTTTGAATAACAACCTTGTAGGCTTTTTCCCGGCTCCGTCGATCATGAAACTGGAGTTCACAAAAAAGGTAGCCCGCGTTCTTTATCTCTGGGAAGTCATTGAACAGCAATCGAAGTTGGTTGATCGTGGTTGTTTTGAATTGCCAATGAGATCAACAATACTCCGACAAATCGCTTAGCAATCCGACAAGCACCGAAGCGATGCGCGCTAACACGGCCAGGTTAAATACTGATTTTCCTAAGTTGTCGACAAAGTTCCCTGCCCGTCCCAAACCTCAAACCGTAAAACTCTCCCCGCACCCACAGGCACCCTTGGCGTTCGGATTCTCGAACACGAACCCTGCAGTGAAATCGTCTTCCACCCAGTCCATCGTGCTGCCGATCAGATAGAGCACCGAACCGCCGTCGATGTAAAACACGCCGCCGGGGGTGATGATCTTCTCGTCGAACGCGACTTCCTCGCTGACATAGTCGACCGAGTAAGCGAGGCCCGAGCAGCCGCGGCGCGGGGTCGACAGTTTTACGCCGATCGCGTCTTCGGGGGCCTTGGCCATCAGGTCGGCAATGCGCTGCTCCGCCGCCGGGGTCAGGATGATCGCTGCCGGTATGGTGCGGGTCTTGGTTTTCGTGTCGGTCATAGTCTTTCTCCGGTCCCGTTCGTGTCGAGCGCAGTCGAGACACCGCTACGCTCCCAGTCCGTCTCTCGACTGCGCTCGAGACGAACGGCGATGCTGCTTTCCAGCCTCAAAGCATCCCCAGTTCCAGCTTCGCCTCGTCGCTCATCTTGCCGGGGTCCCAAGGCGGGTCCCAGACGAGATTGACTTCGGCGTGGCCGACGCCGGGGACGCTGCCCACCTGCATTTCGATCTCGCCGGGCATCGATTCGGCGACCGGACAATGCGGCGTGGTCAGCGTCATGGTGACAATGGCGTGATTGTCGGGGGTAATCTCGACGCCGTAGATCAGGCCGAGATCATAGATATTCACCGGAATTTCCGGATCAAAAATGGATTTCAGCGTATCGATCACCGCTTCATAGACATCGCCGCCGACTTCGCCCGCTGGCGCTTCCTCTGGCTTCTGCGCCAGAAAGCCCTCGAGATAATCCTTCTTGCGACTGAGCTTCGCCGAATCGCTTTCCGCCTCAAAAGGCGATGGGGCCATCACGGGAGGTGCTTTTCCGTTCGTGTCGAGCGCAGTCGAGACACCTTGCTCGCTATCATCCGGTCTCTCGACTTCGCTCGAGACGAACGGAGCCTCCTCGACAGCATCCTCGACCTTCGCCAGTTTCGGCTTCTCGACCGACTCGACTTCTTCCACCATTATTTTCCGTTCTTCGTTCATATCGTCACCTTACCCGAAAATCTTTCTGACGCGATTGATGCCGTCCACCAGGGCGGCGACATCGCTGTCATCACTGTAAATTCCGAAACTCGCCCGCGCCGTCGCCGGTACGCCGAGATAGTCCATCAGCGGCTGGGCGCAATGATGCCCGGCCCGGATCGCGACCCCGCCTTCATCCAATATGGTAGCGACATCATGCGGATGCACGTCGCCGACCGCGAAACTCAATATGCCCATGCTCTTGTCGGGGCCAAAGACCCGCACCGAGTTGATCCCGGACAGGGCTTCTCGCGCCTTCGCCAAAGTAGCATTTTCATGATCCGAGATCATATCCAGCCCGATCGCCTCGACATATTGGATCGCCGCATCCAGCCCGACGACACCGACAATATGCGGCGTGCCCGCTTCAAAGCGGCCGGGTGGCGGCGCATAAGTGGTGCCGTCAAAACTCACCCGGTCGATCATCGACCCGCCGCCCTTCCACGGCGGCATGGCTTCGAGCGTCGCATAAGGCGCCCACAGCGCACCGATCCCGGTCGGACCGTAAATCTTGTGGCCGGAGAACACATAGAAGTCGCAACCCAGATCCTGCACATTGACAGGCAGCCGCGGCGCGGCCTGACAGCCGTCGAGCAACAGCTTGGCACCGACCGTGTGCGCGATGGCCGCTGCCTGCTTGGCGTCGAGCAACGAGCCGAGCACGTTGGAAACATGCGCCAACGCCACCAGCTTATGCTGTTCGGTCAGATTGGCTTCGATCCAGTCGAGATCAATCTGGCCGTCTTCCGTCAGCGGTGCGACATCGATCTCGGCGCCGACCCGTTCGGCCAGCATTTGCCATGGCACGATATTCGAATGATGCTCCAGCTGCGACAGCATGATGCGGTCGCCCTGCGCGATAAATTTATTACCCCAGCTTTCGGCGACCAGATTGATGCTGTCGGTCGCGCCGCTGGTAAAGACGATTTCATTTTCGGATGCTGCGTTGAGGAAACCCGCCACCCGCTTGCGCGCGGCTTCATAGGCCAAGGTCATATTGGCCGAGCGCGCATATACGCCGCGGTGCACGGTGGCATAGTCGGGGCCGTAGGCGCGAGCGATCGCGTCGAGCACGGGCTTGGATTTCTGGGCGGTTGCGGCAGAGTCGAGATAGTGCCAGTCGGGTCCGATGCCGGGGAAATCGGCGCGGAAAGATGGCGCAACGCCGTTCGTGTCGAGCGCAGTCGAGACACCGCTATCCGCCACAACCGGCTTCTCGACTTCGCTCGAAGCGAACGGGAGAGTGGAGCTCGGGCTCACGACAATCCCTCCAAAACCTCAAGCGCCTTGCCCTCAATCGCTTCCCGCTCCGCATCATCACCAACCGACACGAACGCGTCAGCGATAAACGCCTGCAGCATCAGCTTCTGCGCCGTCGCCGGGTCGAGCCCGCGCGAGGCCATGTAGAACAACGCCTGCTTGTCGAGCTCGCCGACGGTCGCGCCATGGGCGCATTTCACGTCGTCGGCGAAAATTTCCAGTTCCGGCTTGGCATTGGCGGTCGCGCCGCGGTCAAGCAGCATCGCCTTGACCGACTGCGCCGCATCGGTTTTCTGGGCGTGGCGGGCAACATTGATCTTGCCGAGGAAACTGCCCGTGGCCTTGTCCGCCAGCACCGAGCGCACCACCTGGTTAGAGGTCGCATTGGGTTCCGCGTGGATGGTTTCGGTGACGATTTCCAGCGTCTGCTGACCAGAGCCGAGGATCGCGCCGCCCAGTTCAAAATGCGAGCCATTTCCGAGCGTCGCCTTGACCTGAATCCGGCCATAGTCGGCATTGTGCGCGAGCAGATGGATTTTGAACGAGGCATTGTCGCCAATGGTGACATCAAGATCGACCACGCCGACGCCATCGACCACCGGCAATTCGGCAATCTGACGAGAGACGGTTTCGCCTGCAGGCACGTCGATTTTCTCAGGGCCGGCCAGTTTCGACCAGACTGTTTCGAGCGCTTTGAGGTCAGCATAGCGCCAGCTCTCGTCACGACGCGTTGGGAGCGGAGCGTTCATATCATTATCTCCCGGCTTCCGCCGCGACAGCGGCCATTGAATAGAATTTTATCACGCGAAGGCGCGAAGACACGAAGGAGTAGCGGAAAGACGCTGTTTCTTTGCGCCTTCGCGGCTTCGCGTGAATCAACACTATATGTGCCGCTGACGCGGCAGTGAACTTGTTGAGCCAGCTTGCCTGAAAAAATCATGCCGCCTCCGCTATCGCTTCATAGCCTTCATTCTCAAGCTGCAGCGCCAGTTCCGGCCCGCCGGTCTTGACGATCCGGCCATCGGCCAGCACATGGACAAAATCCGGCTCCACCAGTTCGAGCAGGCGTTGATAATGGGTGATCAGCAAGACCGCCTTGTCGGGCTTGCGCATGATCGAATTGATTCCGGCGCCAACCGTCCGCAGCGCGTCGATGTCGAGACCGCTGTCGGTCTCGTCGAGTATCGCCAGCTTCGGATCGAGAATGCCCATCTGCACCATCTCGTTGCGCTTCTTCTCGCCGCCGGAAAAGCCGACATTCACGGCCCGCTTGAGCATATCCATGTCCATCTTCAGCAGCGCAGCCTTTTCCTTGGCCAGCTTGATAAATTCCGCGCCATTGAGCGCCTCTTCGCCGCGCGCCTTGCGCTGCGCATTCAGGCTTTCGCGCAGAAATTGCAGATTGCTGACACCGGGAATTTCGACCGGGTATTGAAAGCCGAGAAATATCCCCGCCGCGGCCCGCTCATGCGGATCAAGCGCGAGCAGATCCTGTCCGTCAAGGCTCGCGGAGCCCTCGGTCACTTCATATCCGGGCCGTCCGCCAAGCGCATAAGCGAGCGTCGACTTGCCCGCACCATTGGGCCCCATGATCGCATGGATTTCACCCGCCTTCAGTTCGAGCGAGAGCCCCTTGAGGATTTCTGTGTCGCCGACTGTGGCGTGGAGGTTTTCAATTTTTAGCATTATTTTTCTTTTCAATTACAAATTCTTTGGTTGTGTCTTCCACGGGTGCACCGTTGATCTTCTCCGTCAGGTCCATTTCTCGGCGAATAAATTTCTCACCAAGCGGGCTGTCTGCGCCGGAGGGCTCAACCGCGGTTTCATCTTCAAATTTGGGATTTCTGCTGGTCAACGCAAATCTCCATCCAGCAAAACTAATTTCTTGGTGCCTTCGCGCCTTCGTGCGAGCAAATTTGACCCGCACGAAGCCACAAAGCCGCGAAGGGAATTTACCAATCCGTCATGCTGAACTTGTTTCAGCATCCATCGTGACCCACCCCCAGCCTGTGCAATCGGAGAAGTGGACCCTGAAACAAGTTCAGGGTGACGAGAAAGGACAGGCAGGTTCATCATCCGACCGACCCCTCAAGACTGATCGCCAGCAATTTCTGTGCTTCGACCGCAAATTCCATCGGCAACTCCTTGAGCACTTCCTTGGCAAATCCGTTGACGATCAAACTCACCGCCGCCTCCGCATCGAGCCCGCGTTGCTGGGCGTAGAACATCTGGTCGTCGCTGATCTTGCTGGTCGTCGCTTCATGCTCGATCGTCGCGGTCGGGTTCTTGACCTCGATATAGGGCACGGTATGCGCGCCGCTCTGGTCGCCGAGCAGCAGGCTGTCGCACTGGGTAAAGTTGCGGACATTTTCCGCATTCGGACCAACCCGCACCAGACCGCGATAAGTATTGTCGCTGTGGCCAGCGCTGATCCCCTTGGAGATGATCGTCGAACGGGTATTCTTGCCGTTGTGGATCATCTTGGTGCCGGTATCGGCCTGCTGGTAATTGTTGGTCAGCGCGACCGAGTAGAATTCGCCGACGCTGCCTTCGCCATTCAGCACGCAGCTTGGATATTTCCAGGTCACCGCGCTGCCGGTCTCGACCTGGGTCCAGCTGATCTTGCTGTTCTTGCCCTGGCACAGTCCGCGCTTGGTGACGAAATTATAGATGCCGCCCTTGCCATTTTCGTCGCCGGGATACCAGTTCTGCACGGTCGAATATTTGATCTCGGCATCGTCCATCGCGACCAGTTCGACCACGGCGGCGTGCAGCTGATTCTCGTCGCGCATCGGCGCGGTGCAGCCTTCGAGATAGGAGACGTAGGAGCCTTCTTCGGCAACGATCAATGTCCGTTCGAACTGACCGGTATTTTCCGCATTGATCCGGAAATAGGTGCTCAGCTCCATCGGGCATTTCACGCCCTTGGGGATATAGACAAAGGTCCCGTCGCTAAACACGGCGCAGTTGAGCGTGGCGAAATAATTGTCGCGCATCGGCACGACCTTGCCGAGATATTTTTTCACCAGATCGGGATATTGCTTGATTGCTTCCGAAATCGACCGGAAAATGACGCCAGCGTCTTCCAGTTCCTTGCGGAAAGTGGTGGCGACACTGACACTGTCAAACACCGCATCGACCGCGACCTTGCGCGCGCCTTCGACGCCGGCGAGCACCTTCTGCTCCTCGATCGGGATACCGAGCTTTTCATAGACGCGCAGGATTTCCGGATCGACCTCGTCGAGCGAACCGAGCTTTTCCTTGGGCTTCGGCTCGGCGTAATAATAAGCATCCTGATAATCGATCATCGGGATATCAAGCTTGGCCCAGTCCGGCGCTTCCATCTTTTCCCACTGGCGAAACGCCTTCAGACGCCATTCGAGCATCCACTCGGGCTCGCCCTTCTTGTCGGAAATGAAGCGCACCGTGTCTTCATTGAGACCTTTGGGCGCGAAATCCTGTTCGATATCCGACGACCAGCCGAACTCGTATGTGCTCGCCTTGTCGACCGCTTGCTGCGCCTCGGCATTCATTTCCGTGCGACCGGCATCATAGTCAGAAGTTTTAACGTCTTCGCTCATCATGCTTTTTCCATTATTCGAATTTTGGGGGCGACTGGCAAATCCGACAGGCTCGCCAGGCTGACATCGTCCAGTGCCTGTCGGATCGTGCGGTTGACCACGCCCCAATGGGGTTTCACCGTACAGCCGTCCTCGAGCACGCAATCATGATTGCCGTCAATCGTGCAGCTGGTGATCGCCAGCGGTCCTTCGACTGCCTCGACTATATCGGCAAGACTGATCGATGCCGGGGGCCGCGCCAGCCGGATACCGCCGCCGATACCGCGGGTCGATTCGAACAGGCCGGCTGCGGTGAGGCGGCTGACCAGTTTCTTGGCGGTGGGCAAGGGCACGCCGGTTTCCTGTGCGAGCTTTGTCGCGTTGAGCCTGCCTTCCGCAAGCCGCGCAGCACCACAATGGCGCGCTGCGGCGGACATCAGGACTACGGCATAGTCGGCAAGGTTGGAAAGGCGCATATTTCTCGATTCGCTGGGTGTGAAACTCTAAACAAGACTGATTTAGTCTCATTTATCCAACATTGCAAGCATAGCGGGGCTTCGGGCGATTCTGGAACCACCCGAACATGCTTCCAATTCTTCCAATTCTTCCAATCAGGTGTCGGAAATCAGGTTCGGAATCTTCCCCTTCAGATCAGCACGCTGATCGATCAGCAGGGCGGTTTCACCCTCGCCAACCCGCAGCTGGGTCGGGGTCACCCCGGCAAAGAATTTCACTTCGCGGATCATGTGCGACTGGTCGTAAAAGGCATCGACCAGTTCCAGCAGCTCTTCCTCGTTATGCTCGGCATAGGCCCGCGCCGCGCGCAGTGCGCGATATTTGCGCGCGAGATATTTGGGCGGCATGCCATAGAGTTTGTTCACCGTGCGCAGCACTTGCCGCGAACTTTGCTGCGACCGTTCCATGAGACCGCTGACCGGCGGCGAAGGCTCTGACGACAACCATTCATCGACCATTCTGGTGAAGGATGCCGTTTCCGGCTTCAAGCGGGGTTTCAGCGCGCGGTAAATCTTGTCCGCCCAGGCAACCATTTCCTCGGGTGATTCGCACCGCCGCAGCACATCCAGATTCTTGTCGAGCTCATGCGTAAACACGTCGCTTGCCGGAATCGCCTTGTCGGCAAAGTCGACCGCAGACTTCTTGGTTGAAATAGCCCATCCGCCGGGCAGAATTCCAACTCCAAACATGCGGAACGGTCCATTGACGTCGAATCGCATCGCTCCGGTTGACGGACCCACCAACATGGCATTGGCGACCGGAAATGCCGCCCCGTTGGCAAAGCTGAGCTGTCCATCGCCCTGCAATATGAACCGCAACTGGGCTATCGCCGCACGCTCATTATCTACGAATTTCGGCGCGTCCACCTCGAACAGATAATAGACCGAGACCAAATCCCGAACGTCTTCTGCAGGCGCAAAATATCTCAAACTTACCAAGCGACGACCCCCTGATCTGTCCCCCCTCCAGGTTCAGATTGGTTATGGATGCTCTTTTATAGCTGAAAAACAAAGGTAAAAAAAAGGCCTGACTAAATTAATAGCCAGGCCGAAAAGGAAAAGAACTCTGTTACCACCGGTTTGCAGTGGCGAGAGCCCTTCGGGTCGCACAGCCCCTATCACCCTAATTAGCCGAGAATCATTGGATAGAAACGACAGATTACAAGCATATGCTTGACAATTTAGGACAATCGCTGCCGATTGCCGTCACTTGCTCTCATTTATCCAAGCGTCCACCCGTTCTTCGAGGATGTCGAGTGGCACCGGACCGCTTTTCAAAACAACATCGTGAAAATCACCCATGGTAAACTTGTCGCCGAGCGAATCCTGCGCCCGACTCCGCAGTTCAAGTATTTTCAGCTTGCCGATCATATAGGCAGTCGCCTGGCCGGGATACACGATATAGCGCTCGATCGCCTTGCGAATGTCGCCCTCCGGATTGGGCGTATTGTCGGTCAGATATTGAATCGCTTGCTCGCGACTCCAGCGCTTGTCATGAATGCCCGTGTCGACAACCAGTCGGCAGGCGCGCCACAATTCCATTCCGAGCCGACCAAAATCGCTATAAGGGTCCTGATAGAAGCCCATATCCTTGCCGAGCTCCTCGGAATAGAGTCCCCATCCTTCGGTATAGGCGGTCCAGCCGCCAAATCGCCGGAACGGCGGCAAATCGCCCAGTTCGGTCTGGATCGTTCTCTGCAGATGATGGCCGGGAAGGCCTTCATGATAGACCAGCGCCTCAAGCTCTGTTTTCGACATACTGCGCAAATTGTAGAGATTGACGTAATAGGTGCCGGGGCGCGAACCGTCCGGTGCCGGACTGTTGTAGAAGGCCTTGCCTGCCGATTTCTCGCGAAACGCCTCGACCGGTTTGATGACGAGCGGCGCTTTCGGCAGCGTGTTGAAAAATTCGGGCAGCTTGGCGGTCATCGCCGCCAGCTTGCCGTCGACATCGGCGAGATAGGCCTCGCGAGTGTCATAGTAAAATTCATCACTGCTGCGCAGGTGCTGGAAAAAATCCTGCAAACTGCCTTCGAACCCGACATCCGCCATGATCTTGCGCATCAGCCCGTGGATTCGATCCACATTGTCCAGGCCAATCTGATGAATTTGGTCGGCTGTGAGGTCAGTGGTGGTATAATTTTGCAGACGCTCGGCATAATAGGCGGCGCCATCCTCGAACCGCCAGATACCGTCACCATCGACCGCCATCGCCTGTTGCCGCTCCATTTCCGAGATCAGCTTCTCGTAGGCCGGCTTCAGGCTGCTGATCAACGCCGCTCCGCCCCGTGCCACCAGATCCGATTTTTCCGCTTCGGGAATATCAAGGTCTGCGACCTTCTTCTTCAGATCGGCATAAATGGGCGAATCCTCGCCATCCTCGAACGGCGCACCGCTGATCACATTTTTGGCATCGGCGATCACATAGGGGAAGACCCAGTCGGGCACGATAATGCCGTCATCTGCTCGCTCAGCCGACTGTGCCACCAGCGTATCGATCAACGGACCTGCACCATCAAGACGGCTGACATAGGCTTCGGCATCCGCCTTGTTTGCCACCCGGTGAATATTGATCAGGAACGCCGGAATCTGGCTTTGCGCGCCATTCATCTGGTCAAAAATATAGGCGTTGCGACGAAACGGGAATGCCTTGTCTGAGCGTTCGGCGCGAACCTGGAACAGCCGGTAGCTGAGCTGGTCGGCTTCGTTCAGCCTACTCTTGCCAAACTCGGCTTCCATTCTGGCCAGCGCGACCTGCCCGCGTCGATATTGCGCGACTTCAGCGGCATCGCTCGGGTCGTCCCATTTGCCATAATCGTCATCCCGAATGCCGCGATAGGCCTTGGATACGGGAGAATGGGCGAGTTCCTGCTCGTCATATGCTTCGAAGAATGCGGCCAGCTGTTCCTCGACTGCCGCCGTTGCCGGCGCTTCCGTTTTACTGGTCTGCGCCTGGCTTGCAGGCACAACGGCAACTGTCGTCAATGCCAGGACAGAGGCAGCGGTCAGCAATAAATTTCTCATCCAAATCTTCCTTTTCTTATGCGAATTATGCCGGTCCTATCACCCCGCTAGCATTTGCACAAATCTGGTTTTTCGTTCGCCTCGTCGTCGACAGGTCGTGACGCGTCCCCGGATTATATGGTTGCTGGCGGGATTATCCGCCGTTAGTCGCCAGGAAATGCAGCCACATTCCATCGACGCATTGATCATCGGCGGCGGCCATAACGGTCTGGTCTGCGCCTATTATCTGGCGCGCGCCGGGATGAAGGTCCGCATATTGGAAGCGCGCGACGTGATCGGCGGCGCGGCAGTGACCGAAGAATTTCACCCCGGCTTCCGCAACAGCACGGCCAGCTACACGGTCTCGCTGCTCCAGCCGAAGATCATCGCGGACATGGGCCTGGTGGAGCGCGGCTATCGGGTGGTCGAACGCCCCTGCAGCAATTTCCTGCCGCTGGAGAACGGCAATCATCTGCTGGTCGGCGGTTCGCTGGAAGCGACACAGCGGGAGATAGCGCGGTTCTCGCACGCCGACGCCGCGCGCCTGCCCGGCTATTATGCGATGCTTGAATCGGCGGCGCAGATATTGCGCGATCTGGCGCTGGAGATTCCACCCAATGCCGGAGGGGGAGCCCTTGCGATGCTGGCAGGCGTCAGGACCGCCCGTCGATTCGCCCGGCTGTCGGCGCTGCAGCAGCACGAGATCATCAAGCTGTTCACGCTGAGCGCCCGCGAATTGCTCGACCAGTGGTTTGAAAGTGCGCCGATCAAGGCGGCCTTCGGCTTTGACGCCATTGTCGGCAATTACGCCAGCCCCGATACGCCGGGCAGCGCCTATGTCCTGCTCCATCATGTCTTTGGCGAGGTCAACGGCAAGCAGGGCCAGTGGGGCCATGTGATCGGC
>JAGXGT010000184.1 GCA_024636595.1 Sphingomonadales bacterium
CCGGTGTAGCCCATTGCGGCTTTCACCCCGCCAACCAGCTGGTGGATGACGTCCCGCGCGGGTCCCTTGAACGGCACCTGCCCTTCGATTCCTTCCGGAACGAGTTTCAGCTGGTCGGTAATGTCCTGCTGGAAATAGCGATCCGCAGATCCCCGCGCCATTGCACCAACCGAGCCCATGCCGCGATAGCTTTTGTAGGCCCGTCCCTGATAGAGGAAGGTCTCACCAGGCGCTTCTTCGGTCCCTGCGAGCAGCGAACCGATCATTACGGCGGAGGCACCTGCTGCCAGTGCCTTTGCTACATCGCCCGATGTCCGCAGTCCGCCATCGGCGATGACCGGAATACCGGATTTTGCGGCTTCTTCCGCACAATCCATGATCGCGGTAAGCTGTGGAACACCGACGCCGGCAACCACCCTTGTGGTGCAGATCGATCCCGGTCCGATACCGACCTTGATGCCATCTGCACCGGCGTCGATCAGCGCCCGGGTAGCGGCGGCTGTGGCGACATTCCCGGCTATGACCTGTGTGCTGTTCGACCGCTTTTTGACCGCTTCCACCGCCCGCGCCACCATCGCGCTGTGGCCATGAGCGGTATCGATAACGATCAAATCGCACTCCGCATCGATCAGCGCCTGAGTCCGCTCCAGTCCGCTCTCTCCGACGGTCGAGGCCGCTGCTACCCGCAAACGGCCGGATGCATCCTTGGTGGCGTTCGGATAGGTCACCGCCTTTTCGATGTCCTTGACCGTGATAAGCCCGACGCAATGATAATCATCATCCACTACCAGCAATTTCTCGATACGACGCTGATGCAGGGTTCGCCGCGCTTCTTCCTGGCTTACGCCTGCCGGCACCGTAGCCAGATTGTCTTTTGTCATCAGCTCGGAGATCACCTGTTTCGGGTTTTCCGCAAAGCGCACATCGCGGTTGGTCAGAATGCCGACCAATTTGCCTGATTTCTCAACCACCGGAATCCCGGATATCCGGTTCTGCTGCATCGTCGCCTGCGCTTCTGCCAAGGTCGCATCGGGCGAGATCGTGATCGGATTGACAACCATACCGGATTCAAAGCGCTTCACCTGCCGCACGGCGGCTGTCTGCTGATCGAGGGTGAGGTTTCGGTGCAGGACACCAATCCCGCCCATTTGCGCCATGACAATCGCCATGTCCGACTCGGTTACCGTATCCATGGCGGAGGAGAGAATCGGGATATTCAGGCCGATAAGCTTGGTTAGACGGGTTTTGGTATCGGCCTGGCTCGGCACGATTTCGGACGCGTCAGGCTGTAGCAGGACATCATCAAAAGTCAGTCCCAATCGAATTTCTTTATGCTTGCCCGGCCTGCTCATGATCGCCACTTTCCGATATCGTGAATTTGATTCTGTGGCGGCCCATGTAATCAGTTATCGCCGGAACCGCTAGGGGCTATTCCCGGATAAGTTTTCGTCGAGGAAAAATAACGGCCCAGTGCCACATGAAAATTGGCATCGGCGGCCGCTCCTGTCAGTACCAGAGCGTCATTCACTTCATCGCTGACATCATGATAGGGGCCGTCGAGAAAGGCTTTGAGGCGCTCCTCGTCCGCAAAGGCGCTACTAATCATATAGGCTGGGATGTCCCGTTCGCGAAAAACATAGCCATCCTGACGTTTGAGATAGGCATTGGCTTTGTCGCTGCGATCAATCTCCCGTCCTTCCTGTGCGGCGAGGACCGCGATATCGCTATCCAGTTCTGACTTTCCGAGCCCGACCACGGCGATCATCTTCCCGTCGTCAGCAAGCGCGATCGTATCGGCATTGAACACAGCCACGAATTTCTCAAGCGCCACGGGAGGATTGTCGACGAACGCCCGGGCACCGAGCAGGCCTTTTTCTTCTGCGGTCGTGGCGAGAAAATAGATGTCCCGATCCTGACCGTCACCTGATAGTCGTTTGGCGGTTTCGATCAGCAGCGATATGCCGCTGGCATTATCGACGGCGCCATTGCAAATTCTGTCCTTGTCAGGATCCAGTGGATCTTCGACCCGGCATATGCCGAAATGGTCCCAGTGCCCCAGGAACAGCACGGCCCCGCTTTTCGGATCAGCGCCGGGAATCCTGCCGATCACATTGTGCGAACGGTAGGAGCGAACCTGTGTCTCTGCCCTCGCATCAGCTTCGAAGCTGAGATCAATGACCGACAGATGATCTCTGTCAGCCAGCAATATCTCTGCATCCAGGCCGGATTTCTCAATCATTTTCTCGAACTGATCGAAGCTGATCAGGCCTTCCAACTCTGCATGATGTTCTGCACCGGCCAAGGACGTGGACCCGCGTCGATAAGGTCGCTGGAATCGGCTCCACCGGTCTGAATCATCCAGAACTGCGATCACTCCAGCCGCACCGTCCTGAATCAACCGTTGCTTGCGATCGCGAAAGTCTGGAACCCGGTCGCTGTCTTCAAGTGGCGCCCGCGGCAGCAGCACCAGCTTCCCCGCGACCGATGGCTCGCCCTGCCCTCGCTCGGTGTAGCCAGAGAAGACAACCGGCATGCTGGATCGCTGGAACGCCGAACTGCGGCCCCGCAAGATGATCTCATCCTGCTGAATCCGCACGGTTTTGCTCTCGCTTCCGTGCGTAAATTTTATTCGATACGTCTCAGGGGTACGCTCCACCAATGGAACTGGTGTGTACCAAGAGCCTTTTTCTCCTGCAGGGAGAAGCCCCGCCGCTGACCATGCTGTCGCGATATAATTGACGGTCTTGTTTTCGCCGACGGTGCCGGGCTCCCGTCCTTCAAACTCATCGCTGGCCAATATCTCGATATGGCCTAACAGATCCGCCTCGCCAATCGACTGAGAACGGGCCGCTCCGGAAAAGAACAGACCGGAAAGAATCAAAACGGCAATGAAACGCATTACAACTGGAACCCCGCTACTAAGGTAATAATTTGCTTTTCCCTTGGCATTATACCGCAAATAATCAATGCTAATGAGACGGGTCGTAAAGGAGAATGGAAATGGGCGTTTCGCTGCTATTGTTGGTGCTTTTGGTCACCATCATCTATCTATTTGCGAGTATCAAGATCGTCCGACAAGGCTATCATTATACAATCGAATATTTTGGCCGCTTCACCACGACAGCCCATCCCGGCTTCAATTTCTATCCCGCGTTTCTCTACCGAGTCGGCCGTAAGGTCAACATGATGGAGCAGGTGCTCGATATTCCCGGACAGGAAATCATCACCAAGGACAATGCGATGATCTCCACCGATGGCGTGGTCTTCTTCCAAGTCCTCGATGCTGCCAAGGCAGCCTATGAAGTCAATGATCTGTACAATGCGATCCTCAATCTCGTCACCACCAACCTCCGCACGGTCATGGGTTCGATGGACCTCGATGAAACATTGTCGAAGCGCGACGAGATCAATGGCCGGTTACTGGTGGTAATTGACGACGCAACCACGCCATGGGGGATCAAGATCACCCGCGTCGAGATCAAGGACATCCGCCCGCCGCAGGATATCATCAACGCGATGGCCCGGCAAATGAAGGCAGAACGCGAAAAACGCGCCAACATATTGGACGCCGAAGGCGCGCGTGCTTCCGAAATCCTCCGTTCCGAGGGCGAGAAACAGGGCCAGATTTTGCAGGCCGAAGGCCGCAAGGAAGCCGCCTTTCTTGACGCAGAAGCCCGTGAACGCGAAGCTCAGGCCGAAGCAAAAGCGACCCAAATGGTGTCCGAGGCAATCGCCGGCGGCAATGCCCAGGCGATCAACTATTTCGTTGCGCAAGATTATGTAAAGGCGGTGGAAAAATTCGCCACCTCACCCAATGCCAAGACCATATTATTCCCGATCGAGGCGACCCAGCTGATTGGGACCCTGGGCGGAATTGGCGCTCTGGCAAAAGAAGCGCTGGGCGAAAACAGCCAAACCTTTGCGCCGCCACCGCGCAAAGGTCCGTTCGACAATCAGAACAAATAGGATCGGAAGAAAGCGGGTCATAAGCCATGGATGATTTGACGATCAGCAATCCGGAATATGTCTGGCTCGGTCTCGCCGCGCTACTCGCGCTGGCCGAGCTATTCGTTCCCGGCGTGTTTCTGATCTGGGTGGCCGCAGCGGCCGCAGTGACTGGAATCCTCTCGCTGTTCATTGACCTGACCTTCGCCGGTCAGCTTACGGTGTTCGGCCTGTCCACGATAATCGCCGTGCTTGGCGGACGCCGCTGGTATCTGACTCACATTGTCGAAAGCGAAAATCCGCTGCTCAACAACCGTTCGGCGCAGCTCGTTGGCAGAATTGTGACCGTTGTAGAGGCCATTTCAGCCACCAGCGGTCGGGTAAAAGTCGGCGACGGCGAATGGCCGGCAAAGGGCCCGAAGATGGAAAAAGGCACAATCGCAAAAGTTGCTGAAGTTGAAGGCGGCGTCCTTCGTCTGGAACCCCTGGAAGATACCATCCCATTGGAAACCGACCCTATTTCTTGAAGAAGCCCGTCGCCATTGAAAATGGAAGGTCTTCAATAGGACGCAAGCTAACGAGACAGCTTACCAGCCATACCAATGATATCATCCAGCGCATTGCCGTCGCCATTCAGGTCGAGCAGCGATCCAAGGCCGCCGAGGCCTCCGGAAGACGCCTTCTTGCCGCCGCCCAGCAGACCACCGATCAGACCGCCAAGCCCGCCGCCTTTGCTGCCGCTGTCGCCACTCTGCTTGGCCATATAGCCAGCGACCATCATCGCCACGATCGGCAGCATTTTCTTGAGCAGTTCGCTGCTGATCCCGGTCTGCTGTTCTGCGCCCGCGGCGACCGTGCGGCTGACTTCCTTGGACCCGAAAATCTGACCCAGCACATCATTGCCTTTGGCTACCGGTGTTGGCTGGGTACCGAGCACACTGTCAAGCAGTCCGCCGCCACCAAGCTGACCCAGCAAACCGCCCAGTCCGTCCAGGCCGCTCGGCTGCGCTTGCGTCGTTTTCTTGAAACCGCCCAATATCGCTGGCAGCAACGCCGCAGCGCCGGCTTCCGCCACGCTTTCGTTGATCCCGAGTTCCTTGGCCATGGTGCCAATCCCGCCCGATTGCTGCAAGGCATCCATGATATTCATCGTCGCTCTCCTTGTCACCATGATGGCATATTCTGATTCGTCTGCTAGCCAGCGCAATAGCATATTTTCATCCAAAATCCGACTTAACCGTAGCGTTACAAGTGTTTACAGGAAATTGGCGGCGCATATCCATGGGGGAAAGACAACAGCAATTGACTCCACGACGACGAACACCGAGATGAACATTCAAGGGCATCGCCAGGCATAAGCCCGACAGGAAGTTTCCCAACTTCTAGAGGAGCAGAATATGAGTATTTTTGGAAAAATCAAAAACGCAATTTTTGGCAGCGAAGCCAAAGCGGAGGAAGCCAAAGTAGAGGAACCCAAAGTCGCGGTAACACCCGTTACTGCGGCACCAGCCCATCGCGCAGCGATCAGCGAAGTCGACGTGGCGTCGCGGCTCGACAACATTCCGGGATCAGACAAGCTCAACTGGCGCACATCCATCGTCGACCTGATGAAGCTGGTCCAGATTGATGCGAGCTATGCAAACCGCAAAGAGCTTGCTCAGGAACTAGGTAATGCTGACTATAGCGGATCGGCAGAAGATAATATCCTGCTGCACAAGCAGGTGATGAACAAGATCGCCGATGCTGGCGGCATCGTTCCGGCAGAACTGAAAGACTGATTATCTGGACGCCAGGTCCGTATGAAATTAGGCGGGGGCTATGAGCGATCATAGCCCCCTTCTTTTTGCCGAAGCCCCGAAAGGATGTCGCCGATGTTCCAGACTGGTTGGCCTGCGCAAATCGTTGCGCAAGGATCGCCCGGACTGGTGGAACGCGCCAGTTCCGGCGTTCGGTGATTCCGATGCGGGGCTGGCAATCGTCGGCCTCGCTCCGGGCAAGGAAGGAGCGAACCGGACCGGCAGACCATTTACCGGAGACGCGTCCGGTGAAATGCTGTTCGCTACCCTGACCAAGTTTGGATTCGTCGATGGCGAATTTGCGAATGATCCTGCTGATGGTATCATCCTAAACGGAGCCATCATCCTCAACGCGGTCAAATGCCTGCCACCGGAAAACAAGCCAACCGGCGCAGAGATCAACAATTGCCGCCCCTTTCTGGCCAAGGCGCTGGATGGCTTGCCCAATCTGAAAATCATCCTGGCACTCGGCAAGATCGCGCATGACAGCATCATCCGGCTATCCGGAACGCGCCTCGCCGATCACAAATTCGCCCATGGCGCACAGCACGAACTGCCCGATGGCCGCATCCTGATCAATAGCTATCATTGCAGCCGCTATAATGTGAATACGGGGCGATTGACTTTGGAGATGTTCGAGCAAGTTTTCGAACAGGCGATTTACCTGTCTTCTGTCAGCCGCCCATAAAGCTCCGGCCGCCGATCCCGGAAAAATCCCATGCCTGCCCGGTGCTGCCGCGCCTCTTCCAGATCGAACGACGTTACCAGCACGCCGGTTTCGTCGGAGCCATATTCTGCGATCAGGTCGCCCCATTGATTGGTGATGAAGCTGTGCCCGTAAAAAGCCTGCTCGTCTTCCAGGCCGATCCGGTTGCTCGCCACAACCGGCATGCAGTTGCTGACCGCATGGCCCTGCATCGCCCGGCGCCACATCCGGCTGGTATCGAGATCGGCATCATAAGGTTCCGACCCGATGGCAGTGGGATAGAACAGAACTTCCGCGCCCATCAGCGCCATCGCCCGCGCGGTTTCCGGATACCATTGGTCCCAGCAAATGCCGACGCCGATCCGGGTACCGAACACATCCCAAGTCTTGAAACCCGTGTTGCCAGGGCGGAAATAATATTTTTCCTCATAGCCGGGACCATCGGGAATATGGCTTTTGCGGTATACACCCATGATCTCGCCATCAGGATCGATCATCGCGAGGCTGTTGTAATGATGCGGCCCGTCGCGTTCGAAAAAGCTCGCCGGAATTGCGACCCCATATTGCTTGGCGAGCTTTTGCATCGCTAGCACCGGCGTGCTCTCGGCAACCGGCTGGGCCAGCGCAAACAGCTCCTCATCCTCGGTCTTGCAAAAATAGGGGCTGGCAAACAGCTCCGGTGGCAGAATGATCTGGGCACCCTGCTCTGCCGCCTCGGCGACCAGGCCGCTGACGGCAACGATATTTTCCCGTTCATCGCCGCCCAGGGACAGCTGCAGGGCCGCTACGCATAAATTGGTCATAGCAGCCCTGTTAGCGGTTTAGGGACGCTTCTTAAACAATAATGTCATCCGGTCGGATTCACCGATCGCTTCATATTTTGCCTTGTCGGTATCGCCGGAACCCAGCACCGGCGGCAATGTCCAGACACCGCCGGGATAGTCGGACATATCCTTCGGATTGGCGTTGACTTCGGACTTGCTGACCAACTCGAAGCCGTTCAGCTCAAAAAGCGACACCACCGATGCCTGTTTCAGATACCCCTTGCTGCCGTTGGACATGGCATAGGGTGCGTCCGCCTTGGCCCGGTGCTGGACAACGCCGACCATGCCATCATCGGCCAACATGTCCCGCAAGGCGCGCAGCTCGGAATCGGCGCTGTTACCGTTGAGCATGCCGTGCAGTGACCGGAATATCAAAATCCGGTCGACCTTGCCCTTCATGTCATCAGGCATCTCGTCGCTTTCAAAAGCCATTATCTTTTTTGCATCGACACCGGTCCATTTCGCTGCGGTCGTCGGGAAGGCTTCGGGCCAGCCTTTGGTCCGTGCTTCGCGCGCACGGTCTGAAAAATTGGAAGCCGAACTGTCCGCGTTGATCGCAATATATTGCCCGCTGCCAGCAAGATAGGGGACCAAAATACGCGTATACCAGCCGCCACCGGGCCCATATTCGACAACGGTTTGTGCAGGTTTGACCCCGAAGAAATTGAGGGTCTGCCCCGGATGGCGATAGACATCGCGTGCCTTGTCGTCAGCGCGGCGCTCATCATCGAGAATCGTCTGCATGCTTGCGGATGGCATTGTGGTGCCGTCTTTTTCATGGTGGTTTGCAACCGCGGGAGTTCCACCGGCAAGCATCGCCAGCGCCGCACTCGCCATCAGCAGTTTCTTCATGATATTCTTCCTCTCAGATTTTTCGAACGATTTTTCCTGATCCCACCCCTACTGGAGACGCCTTGCGCGACAATATGTATTATCGGGCATTTTCCATAGACAGCTTATATTGCGGCAAGAGTTCAGGCCTGGGATAAAGTTCGTCAAACGGCACAGATTTTCCTGTATCCTGGACGATCCGTACATGTTTACGGCCCAGATGCCGCGGTTCATCGACGCCGCAACTATGGGCAATCACTTCCACCTCATGAACAATATTGTGGCAATAATTGGCGACCTTGACTTTCTTGTCCTGTGGATCAAGACCGCGCTGCAAACGGGGATTGTGCGTGGTCACTCCGGTTGGACACGTATTCTTGTTGCACTTGAGCGACTGGATGCAGCCGAGCGAGAACATGAAGCCCCGTGCCGTGTTGACGAAATCAGCACCGGCGCAAATTGCCCAAGCAACGCTGGCCGGTGTAATCCGCTTGCCCGAAGCAATGATCTTGATCCGGTCGCGCAGCCCGTATCGGTGGAAAATATCGGAAAGCATCGGCAGACTCTCCTTCAGCTGCAATCCCACATTGTCCATAAGCGGCATCGGGGCTGCACCGGTACCGCCGTCCCCGCCATCCAGCGTGAAAAAATCGGGTGCACTGGAAATACCGCGCCTGTGAATCGCTTCACACAGTTGCTCCAGCCAGCCGTAGGCTCCGACCACCGCCTTGATCCCGGTCGGCTTTCCGGTCACTTCACGCACATGGTGAATGAAGTCGAGCAGTTCCTCGACATTGTTGATTTCGGGGTGACGGTTGGGAGATATACTGGGCATCCCCACTTCTATCCCCCGAATCTCGGCGATCATCCAGTTCACTTTTGCACCAGGCAATATGCCCCCCTTGCCGGGCTTGGCGCCTTGCGACAGCTTGATTTCAAACATCCTCACCTGTTCGTGCGCCGCCACGGCCCGCAGCCTGTCGTCGCTCAGACTACCGTCCGGGTTTCGTACGCCATATTTCGCGGTGCCAATCTGAAAGACAATGTCGCACCCTCCCTCAAGATGGAAAGGTGACAAGCCTCCCTCCCCGGTATTCAGCCAGCATCCCGCGAGTTTTGCCCCATGCGAAAGAGCCTGAACGGCAGGAACCGACAAGGCACCAAAGCTCATCGCAGAAATATTGAAGAATGATCTTGCTTCATAAGGATACTTCGAATGCGGGCCAATGACTGATGTCGTTGTTTCCGCTGTATCGGTCTCAAGCGTCGGGAACGGGCAATTGACAAAAATTGCCGTGCCCGGTGGATCAAGATTCTTGGTCGAGCCGAATGCGATTGTGTTGTCCATCCCCTTGCCGGCTCTGTCCACCCA
>JAGXGT010000185.1 GCA_024636595.1 Sphingomonadales bacterium
AGGGTCAGGGGCGCAGGTGAAGGTCAGCCGCAGCTACCGGGATGTGGTCGCGCGATTCGTGCATTAGCAGCTAGTTTCGGCGACTCTGGAAAAAATCCAGCAGCAATTGTGCCGAAATGTCTCCGTCGATCCCGGCATAGACTTCGGGTTTGTGATGGCATGTCGCTGCATCGAAGAACCGCACACCGCTGTCCGCGGCACCGCCCTTGGGATCTTCGGCAGCATAATAAAGCCTTCTTACCCGGGCATGGGCGATAGCCCCGGCGCACATGGTGCAGGGTTCCAGCGTCACCCACAGGTCGCAGTCTTCCAGCCGATCATTGCCCAGAAATTGGGTGGCTTCGCGAATCGCGACAATTTCCGCATGGGCGGTAGGGTCATGATCTATGCGGGTCCGATTATGGCCCTGGCCAATAATTTTGCCGTCCTTGACGATGACCGCACCGACCGGTACTTCACCGACCGTGATCGCGGCATTGGCCAAAGCCAGCGCATCGCCCATGAAAGAAGTATATTTTGCCGTCGCCATGTTTAGCGATTAGCGCGGAACTGGGGGGAACGCCATAGGTGAGCCGGATCGCGTAAAATGCCCGCGATACGCTTGACGCATGGCCCGTTTACGGTTAGGGCACCGCTCTTTCCCGCTGGGAATCATTCAATAACAAGAAATTGGACTTTTACGATGTCGCGGATTTGCGAACTGACAGGTAAGACTCGGCTGGTAGGCAATAATGTGTCGCACGCCAAAAACCGGACCAAGAAGACATTTTTGCCCAACCTGCAAAATGTGACGCTTCTGTCCGACACACTCGGCAAGGGCGTGAAGCTCCGCGTTTCGACGCACGGGCTGCGTTCTGTGGAACATGTCGGCGGCCTCGACAACTGGCTCATGAAAACCAAGGACGACAAGTTGAGCCTGCGTGTGAAGCGGCCCAAGAAAGAAATCGTGAAAAAGCAGGTTGCTACCGCTTAAGCGATCAATCTGATTCGAATGTTGAAAAGCCGGGGCTAGCCTCGGCTTTTTTATTTTGTGGCTTTGCATCGGGTTTTCTGTGGGTGTCGTTGCCCTTCAGCAGCCGGAATTTGAACAATAGCGATTCCTGCAACGCGCTGAAATTGTTATCCGACGCGATCCAGACAATCGTGCCATCGCCATTCTTTGTGATCGCCAATGCCTCCATATTGTCGACCTTTAGCGGTGGCTTCAGAGTGGCGATGGGGACGGAGGTCGCGACCTTGCCCGGCTCGAAATCCTTCACCTGCGCAATAGACAATATCGCGGAAACGCCATCCAACGGTGTGAAACGGCGGTGCAGCATCAGGGCGGAACGGTCGTCCAGCAACGCCGCATCGGTCAATTTATAGCCGGCAGGAGGTTTATAGCCGAAGGCCACGGCCTTGCTCGTCGGATCGGAAGCATCGGCGCTAAAGATAAGCGCCTGATAGCCGCCCTTGGAATATTCTGCAGACTCCGAGAACACCAGAAAATGACCGTCGGGCAAACGGAGCATCGCCTCGGCACCGCCATTCTCCGGCCAGTTCTGCATGGCCGCCGGAAAATTCGCGCTCTCCTTGCGGGACAAGGAAGATCCATAGCGCCAGATGCTGTGCTGATGCTCGTAGCCGACCCAGAATTGATCGGTGTCAGGATCGTGCAAGAATGATTCGGCATCCCAGTTTTGCTTGGCATGTTCATTGGGCTTGGCCGGACCGTCAGGGAGCGGCGCGATGAACGGGCGAATGGCCCGATTCTCGGTCTCATCCAAGGTAAAGCCGACCAGTGAGCCATTGTCACTGAGCATCAGAAAACGGTTGTCCGTCAACGCCACCATGGAGGATATGCCGCCAAATTCGCCATTGTCGCTGGTAATTTTCCAGCCACCGAGAAAAGCGAGTCGGCCAACCCGGGTTTCGGCAGGATTTTCGGCGTCGAGCGCTATCGGTTCGAGTGCGATATATTGGCTCTCATTTACCGGCGGCACCGGGCCGCGCACATAGGTGACCGGCACGAGAAAGAAAAACAGCGACAGGCATGCGAGCAAACGGGGCATAGCGCCGCGCATAACCGATTCATCGCTTCAAATATAATCTATTCTGGACGATCGCGCGACACCTGCGCTAGACGCCGGACAATCATTCAGGAAAGCGCGAACATGAAAAAAATCTATCAGGATGCGGCCGCCGCGCTCGACGGCCTTTTATTTGATGACATGCATCTCTGCGTTGGCGGTTTTGGCTTGTGCGGGATCCCGGAACGGCTGATTGATGCGATCCAGGCAGACGGCGTCAAGGGTCTGACCATCGCTTCCAACAATGCCGGCATCGACAATGAAGGCCTCGGCAAGCTGCTCCGCTCGCGGCAGGTGAAGAAGATGATCTCTTCCTATGTCGGCGAAAACAAGGAATTCGAGCGGCAGTTCCTCTCAGGCGAGCTGGAAGTGGAATTCTGCCCTCAGGGGACGCTCGCCGAACGGTGCCGGGCCGGTGGCGCAGGTATTCCGGGTTTCTACACCAAGACCGGGGTCGGGACGCAGGTGGCCGAGGGCAAGGAGCAAAAGGAATTCGATGGCGAATCCTATATTCTCGAGCGCGGCATCTACGCCGATCTCTGCCTGATCAAGGGCTGGAAGGCGGACAAGGCCGGCAATCTGATGTTCCGCAAGACCGCGCGCAATTTCAATGCGCCGATGGCGACTGCCGGCAAGATCTGTGTCGCCGAGGTGGAGGAAATTGTCGAAGTCGGAGAACTGGATCCGGATTGCATTCATTTGCCGGGGATTTATGTCAAACGGCTGATCAACGGATCTCCCTATGACAAGAAAATCGAATTCCGCATGACCCGGGAGCGCCAAGACGCCTGATGGCTCGGATCCGTTCCTCTCTTATCCTTCTGGCCGCCTTACCGTTGCTCTCCAGTTGCGTCGCCGCTCTGCTGCCACTCGCGGCTCTGGGGACGATGGGCAAGAAGCAGCTTGATCGGGCCGAGGCGAAGCGGGACATCGTCGCCGCTGGCGCCATCGATCTGGCGATGCCGGCGGGTAAAGTCACGATCGGAGACGACGGCGGTGCGGCAGATGCATTGCCTCGCACGGAAAAGAAGTTTTCCGGACAAGGGGGCGCGCTGGAAGCCGTAGAGGTCGATCTTGACGGTGACGCTGCCGATTATATTGCGCAATTTTTTCAGCCGGTAGAACCGAATTCATCGCCCTATGCCAGTTTCGCGGCTTATGCCCTGAAACAATCGGCCAAGTTGGCGGAAGGCGAAGGGGTCCGTTCGGTGGTATTGGTTCCGCGCGTGGATATCTTCAAGCCGGAAACCATGGCGTGCGAGGGCAAGCCCTTGGCGGTGGTCATCGATCTCGACGACACGACCGGTCGCGACTGGATCAAGGCCGAAACGCTCTACCGGCAAAACGGTCTGATTGAAGTGTTGCTTAGCCTGCGAGCGGCTGAAATCAGTGTGATCTGGTTGTCCGATCAACCCGTTGCCACATCCCAGAATATCTCGGCGATTCTCAACGAGGCCGGTTTCTCGCAATCCGAATCGGATGATTTCCTTTTCCTCGACCGCGGCGGAGACGATCGCAAACAGGTGCGTCGCTGGGACGCAGCGCGCAACTATTGCATCGTCGCCATGGCGGGTGACGACCGTGCGGATTTTGATGAGCTCTACGGCTATTTACGGGACCCGGATGGGGCCCTCACGCTGGAGCCGATGTTCAATAACGGCTGGTTTTTAACGCCGCCGCCTCTCGTGGAAGCAACCCAAACCACGGCCACCAAGCCAGATGACAAAGAAGGATAAATATGCCCTGGACTCGCGATGAAATGGCCGCACGGGCGGCAAAGGAACTTCAGGATGGCTATTACGTCAATCTCGGCATTGGCATTCCGACTCTGGTCGCCAATCACATACCCGATGGCGTGGAAGTCACGCTGCAAAGCGAGAACGGGATGCTCGGTATCGGACCGTTTCCCTATGAGGACGAGATTGATCCTGACCTGATCAACGCCGGCAAGCAGACGATCAGTGAACTGCCCTCGTCGAGCTATTTCAGTTCATCCGACAGCTTTGCGATGATTCGCGGCGGGCATATTGATTTGACCGTCTTGGGCGCGATGGAGGTCGCGGAAAATGGCGATATCGCGAACTGGATGATCCCCGGCAAGATGATCAAGGGCATGGGCGGCGCGATGGATCTGGTCGCGGGCGTCAAGAAAATCATCGTCGTGATGGATCATTGCGCCAAGGACGGCAGTCCAAAATTCATTCCTGCCTGCACCTTGCCGTTGACCGGCACCAATGTCGTCGACATGATCATCACCGATCTGTGTGTGTTCCAGCGCCTGGACCATGACAGTCCATTCCGGCTCATCGAATTGGCTCCGGGCATCAGCGCAGAGGATGTCGCTGCGAAAACCACCGCCGCTTATCAAATCGCATTGTAAGATAGCGAATGTGAAAAAATATCTGGCGCTGCTGTTCGGCCTTTTTGCTCTGTTGCTGGTCGGCTGGTATGGTTATCGGGCTCTGTTTGAACAGAAAAGCGGCTTTCCATTAGCAGCCCTTGCCGAGCCAAAGGCGGAAAGCCGCCTGCCAACCCGCCCGGGTGACTGGCACGGAAAGATTGATTATCAGCGCCTCGATCAGGACTTTGCAGCGCTGACCGCGCGTCCGGAAATGGCGGGGCTGGCGGTGGCCATTGTCGAGGATGGCGAGCTCCGGTTTGTGTCCACTTACGGTGTAGCTGACAAAGACAGCGGCGAGCCGGTGACTCCCCAGACAGTGTTCCGCTGGGCCTCGGTATCAAAGGGCGTTGCGGGTTCGCTTGCCGCAAAATTGTCGGAAGAGGGCAAGCTCAATCTCAATGCCCCGATGCGCCGCTGGCAATCGTCCCTCAGGCTCCCCGGCGGCGCTGAATCGCAGCTGACGCTGGCGCAGCTATTGTCCCATCGGACCGGCCTCACCAAAAACGCCTATGATACAAAGCTGGAGGATGGCGAAGATCCTGGACTGCTCCGCAGGCAGCTCGAGGCGGCCCCGTTACAGTGCCTGCCGGGCACCTGTCACAGCTACCAGAATATCGCGTTCGACGCGGCTAGCGAGATATTGGGGCAGGCCTCCGGCACCTTATATTCTGACGCAGTAGAGAAGCGCTTGTTCATACCGCTGGGCATGAAGAGCGCGCAGTTCGGAATCGTCGGCCTGACCGGCGCGAAAAGCTGGGCGCGGCCCCATCGCGGTGACAAGGTGCGAACCCTGTCCGAATCCTACTGGCGGGTGCCCGCCGCCGCCGGCGTCAGCAGCAATATCGTCGACCTCGCGCGCTGGATGCGCGCGCAAATGGGCGAGAATGAGGATGTTCTGTCGAGCAAGGCGCTGGCCCTGGCCCACGCGCCATTGGTCAGTACCAGACGCGTTTATAGCGGCGAACTCGCCCGCGCCCTTGGCGATCCCTATTATGGGCTCGGCTGGCGGAGCTTCACTTATGCCGGACGGCAACTGGTCGGACATAGCGGCGCTGTCGACGGCTTTCGTTCGACAATGATATTCGATCCGGCAACCCGGACGGGTGTGGTCGCCATGTGGAATGACGGCTGGGGGAGGCCGTTTCGGCTGCCCTTTGCGGTGCTCGACAGCTATTATGGTCTTGCGGGTCATGACTGGCTCGATCTTTCGGATCTGCCAGCGGTCAAGGCGCCACCGCCGCTACCGGTGTCGACCAACTGATATAGGACCGGTTTTGCCTCAGGCGTTGCGGCCTGCCCGCAGCGCTGCCTGTTCAAATAAGGCTCTGTCGCCCATTTCCCAGGTGACGTTCAATTGCGTCTGATGGATCAGCCAGCCGTCTGCTGCCCGGTGCAAATGATGAACATAATAGCCGCCGATGCTGTGCATTTCTCGCAGGTCGCCGCTTATCAGATAGTGATGGGCTGTCATGTAGCAGGTGCACATGGCGCTATCGCCATCGACCTCGATCAGAAAATTGGTTAGCACGTGCTGCGTGGCATCAAAGGGCTCCAGCGTGGCACGGACCCCGGCAACCCATTCGTCGGCGCTTATCATGGCGGACGGTTCCCCGGACCAGCTGGAAAAATCGACGGTCAGTGGATCCGCGAAAATCGAACGATAGAGTTTCCAGTCCCGCCGATCGATGCCCGTGGGATAGCGCAGCACATGGTCGGTAATTCTCGCGCGATTGACCAGATAATCGGTGTTCATATCATTTCCTTTCGGCAAACAGGTTGCGGCTGGCGGCAACGGCGCGCTCCGCCCATGCTCGTGCTTCGGATCCCAGCAGCGGCCTTGAATTGGGCACTTCGATATCAATATCCACATGCGGGCCAAGCAAAGCTACCAGCTCGCGCAGCGGGAACACGCCTTCTCCGGGTATCAGCCTGCTCATGGCTTCTGCAATATAGTCGTCCGACCGCCGGAAATCGGGGCCATCGCATAGCTGCGCGTAGCCTATGGTCGGCGGGTCCAAAGTCTTTACCTGTTCCAGCGTGCCGCCGGTCCGGAACAGATGTAGCGCGTCGATGGCTATCGTCAGATTGGGTTGATTCATGCGACCATGAAGCGCGGCGGCTGCGGCGAGACTGTTGCAGCCCGCGGCAAAGCCAGTGAATTCCAGACCGACTTCAAGGTCATGATCGCGCGCCAATATGCAGAGGCTGGACAGTTGATCTTCCACCCGGTGATGGCTCGGTTCGTGAATATGAGTGACGATCCGTTTCGCGCCCAATTCTGCAGCAAGCGTAATCGCGGGTAGATAGTCTGCGACATCGCATTCCGGCATCACAGGAAAATATTCGGCGTTGATAATCCGCATATCATGATCGCGAAGCAGCTGTTTGACCGAAGCAGCCGCTGCCGGATCAACCACCGGGAACATGTCCCGACCATGGCTGTCGAGCGGTGTGGCGGTAAACAGGCAGACCCCCTCCAGTCCGGCCTCTGCGGCGAAGCGCACCAGACCTTCCGGTCCGCCCTCCATCATCGTAATCTGATGCAATGCCAGCTGGTGCATGGGCCAATCCTAGAACAATGACGCTCCCACGCCACCGGATTTTCGGTCGCTTGGCTAGTCAATCTGTTAGGCTGTATCCTATCCTAGCCTCTCTATGTATCGCATGGAAAAGCCGATCGCGGAATCGCGCACAGAGGATAATGGCATGACCGAAGATGATATTATTTCGATAGGCGACGTGGTGCGTTTCCAGGCCCAGCAGCAGCCGGATGCGGTGGTCTTCACCTTTGAAGGCGACGAGATGACCTATGCCGCGCTGGACGCCGGCAGCAACCGGGCAGCACAGGCGTTGGCATCCAAAGGTGTCAGCAAGGGCCACCGGATCGCCTATATGGGCAAGAACAGCCATCTCTATTTTGAAATATTGGTTGGCGCAGCCAAGCTGGGGGCGGTGATGGTGCCGGTCAACTGGCGGCTGGCCCCGCCCGAGGTCGCCTATATCCTGAACGACTGTCAGGCCAAGCTTCTCTTCATCGGTCCGGGTTTTGACGAACTGGCGGGGAAGATCAGAGAGAATCTGGAGCATGTCGAGCTGATTCTGGGCAGCGAAAAAGCCGAAGGGGATTTTCCCGGCTATCCTGCCTGGCGTGACGGATTTGATCCAGTCGATCCGATGGTGCCCTGCGCGGAAGACGATGATGCGCTGCAGCTCTATACCTCTGGCACGACCGGTCACCCCAAGGGTGCGATCATGACCAATGGCTCGATCTTTTCCTCGCGCAGCGCCGGGGTCAGCGAAGAGGATCTGATGGATTGGCAGAAGCCGGTTCCCGGCGAGATCACTCTGCTCGCCATGCCCTGTTTCCATATCAGCGGTACCGGCACTGGCCTTGCCGTGATGTTCACCGGTGGCAGCGCCATCGTCCTGCCGGAATATGATCCGACCCAGGCGCTCGATCTGATCGCTCAATATAATATCTCGAAAATCTTCATGGTCCCGGCCGCGATCCAGATATTGCTCAACCATCCGCGCGCCAGGGATGTAGATTTCTCCAATCTCAAATATATCACCTATGGCGCTTCGCCGATTCCGCTCGAGCTGATGAAACAGGCGATGGATGTGCTCGGCTGCGGCTTTGTCCAGATGTATGGCATGACCGAGACATCTGGGACGATCACCACGCTCAATCCCGAAGATCATGATGTGAATGGCAATGAGAAGATGCGCTCGGTGGGTACGCCCTTACCCGGGGTCGAGGTCAAGATCATCGACCCGGAGACCGGGGAGACATTGCCGCCGCGCACGATCGGTGAAATCGCCACGCGTTCGGCGAAGAATATGAAAGGCTATTGGAACAGGCCCGAAGCCACAGCAGAAACCATTGATGCGGATGGCTGGCTCAGGACCGGCGATGCTGGCTCGCTCGACGAAGAGGGCTATCTCTATATTCAGGACCGGCTCAAGGACATGATCATTTCCGGCGGTGAAAATGTCTATCCGGCGGAAGTCGAGAATGCGCTCTATGCCAATCCGAAGGTGGCTGATGTCGCGGTGATCGGCGTGCCCGATGAAAAATGGGGCGAGGCGGTGAAGGCTTGCGTGGTGGTAAAGGCCGGGCAGGAACTGACCGAGGCGGAACTGATAGCCGACGCGCGCGAGCGGATTGCCGGCTACAAATGCCCCAAGTCGATCGACTTCATCGAAGCCCTGCCGCGCAATCCCTCCGGCAAGATCTTGCGCAAGGACCTGCGCGCGCCTTATTGGGAAGGCAGGGAGCGGGCGGTCAACTGATCGATCGCTGACGGTCGACACTACGCCGTTAGCCCTGAGCCTGTCGAAGGGCGGCTAGCCCCATTGCTTCGACAGGCTCAGGGCGAACGATGAATGGAAAAGGGCGAATGGATATGACGGAACTGGTGCTGCGCGAAGACCGGGACGGCTGGACCCTGCTGAGGCTCAATCGTCCGGACAAGCTCAACGCCCTGACCGTGTTGATGTTCCGGGAGTTGCGTGATCATATTGCCGATCTGCGCAAGGATGACAGCATTGGCTGTGTGGTGCTGCGCGGCGCAGGCAAATGTTTTTCCGCCGGGCATGATCTGGCCGACATTGCCGAAGGCGAGGCGGTGCCATCGCGCGGCTGGCACTCCGAAACACTGCGGATGCTGGAAAAGCTGCCCAAGCCGGTGATCGCGGCGGTGCACGGCCATTGCTACACGGGGGCATTGGAAGTCGCGCTGGCGGCGGATTTCATATTGGCAGCGGATAGCGCGCGTTTCGGTGATACCCATGCCAAATGGGCGCTGACACCGATCTGGGGCATGAGCCAGCGCCTGCCGCGCCGGGTCGGGCTCGCGACCGCCAAGCGGCTGATGTTCACTGCCGACATGATCACTGCCGACGAAGCGGTGCGGATCGGTCTGGCGGAATATGCCGTGCCACTCGAGCAATTTGATACCGAGATTGAAGTTCTGGCAAAAAAGATTGTCGCCAATTCCGGTTTCTCGCACGCCGCGAACAAGCGGCTGCTGGAGGCGACCGATGGCGGTCCGCTTGACGCAGGGTTGCAATGGGAAGTGATGGAGAGCGAAGGCCACGGTCCCGATATGGAGCAGCGGATCGGGGCCTTTATGGGTAAAGGGAAATGAGACCGGGGTGAATTGGTTATCGGTTTCAATAATATCCCGAAAGCAGACACCGACTACCGCCAGTTACCGTTAATCCAATATTATCCATTAACCGCATATAGCCGCCGCTGAATACGGGGATCAGCGTTATATGTATCACGAAATAAAGATTAAAAAACTTTATAGGGACAGCTCTGGCGCGTCGGCTATTGAATATGGTCTAATCGCCGCTCTTGTCGGCGTTGGTATCATAGCCGCTGTCACCAGTACAGGTGGAGCGGTGAATAACACGGTGACCACTGTTGAAGAATGTTTGGACGGCGCAACCGATGTCTGCGCCAGTGCGGGCGGAGTGGGTGGAAGCTCGGGGGGCGGCAGCGGCTCGTCCTCATCTTCCAGCAGCAGCTCCAGCGGCGGTTCGACCGGCGGCAGCTCAGGCTCTTCCGGCAGTAGCGGTTCGGTCAGCAGCGGAGGTGGTACCAGCAGCTCTGGCGGGACCAATACGAGTCCGGGGGGCAATGGTACAGGTTCCGGAGGGAGTAGCTCCAGCTCGGGTGGACGCACTATCACCACCGGCACGGACAACGGTCGCCGCCGCAGGTAATAGCGCCGCTTTTTCGTCAAGATTTTTCGATCGAATTCTTTCTCTCTGACTGAGCCAAGATTCCGCGAAATGGTCTTGCCTCTCAAAGATGGCCTAGCTTGCCGCAGGACTGCGTTGGGAAGTGATGCACTCAGATGGCCATGGCGCCGAGCGGATCGGGGCTTTTACCAGCAACACGAAATAAACGCGCTCCGCTTAGGCGAGCGTCTCCATATCAATCACGAAGCGATAGCGGACATCGGATTTTTCCATCCGGTCATAGGCGTTGTTAACATCCTGCATCGCGATCATTTCGATCTCTGGTAAAATGTTCTGCTCCGCGCAGAAATCCAGCATTTCCTGCGTTTCGGCAATCCCACCGATACCCGAGCCGGTGAGGATCCGGCGACCCAGCAAATGGCCGCTGTGCATTTCGGGCAGCGTGCCGATGACGCCGACCAAGACCTGAGCGCAATCCACCTTCAGCAATGGCATATAGTGCGCCACAGGGTGCGGCACCGGTATGGTGTTGAGGATCATGTCGAAACTGTTCGCGGCGGCCTTCATGGCGTCGCGATCGGTTGACAATAATATATCCTTGGCACCCAAGGCCTTGGCATCGGCCATCTTGTCTTCGGTGCGGGTGAGGACGGTGACGTCAGCGCCCATGGCTGCGGCGAGCTTGACGCCCATATGACCAAGTCCGCCAAGGCCGATGACCGCGACCTTGCTGCCGGGGCCGACTTTCCACTGCTTGAGCGGCGAGTAGGTGGTGATCCCCGCACAGAGCAGGGGAGCCGCTGCGCGCATGTCCATGCCATCGGGTATGCGAAGGACAAATTCCTTGCGCACGACGATCTTGTCGGAATAGCCGCCAAGGGTGGTGCTGCCGTCGCGGCGATCCTTGCCATTATAGGTGCCGGTCATCCCGTTCAGGCAATATTGTTCCAGGCCCTGCTTGCAATGATCGCATTCCAGGCAGGCGTCGACCATGCAGCCGACCGCGACCCGGTCGCCCGCGGAAAAGCCGGTGACATCTTCGCCAACCGCTTTGACATGACCGACAATTTCGTGGCCGGGGAGGACTGGATATTTGCTACCGCCCCAGTCATTGCGCGCGGTGTGCAAGTC
>JAGXGT010000186.1 GCA_024636595.1 Sphingomonadales bacterium
CGGATATCGTGATGTTCATTTTCCGCGAGGAATATTATCATCTCGCGATCAAGCCCGATCAGCCAGACGGCACTTCAACGCCCGAGCAGATCGCCAAATATTCTGCCTGGGAAACCGATCATCAGAGCAAGGTCAACAAGGCGACCGTGATCGTCGCCAAGAACCGTCAGGGTTCGACCGGCAATATCAACTTGAGCTTCCTGAGCGAGTTTACGAAATTTGGCGATCTGGCCTATGGCGATGGGCCGGAGGAATATTAGCCCGGGATCGCTGTATCGGCATAGCGCCTTGGACATCGGAAGCTTGGTAATGAGGAGAGGCGATCATGGAACTCTGGGTACGAGTCACCATGTTATCAGCTGTGTCGCTTTTTCTCTTCATTGGTATCGCTATTTGCGTTGATACTTGGCAATTCCGCAACGCGAGCGAAGCTGGGACCGCGGAGATCATTTCAGTGCGGGGAGAAGATAAAAGCTACGAAACCGACGACGGTCGGTCCATAACTCTCATCGTTTATTACCCGACGATCCGCTATGCGACCAAGCAGGGGGATTATTTTGAGGCGGAAACCACACAAGCTCTCCAAGAACCGCTACCCGCCATCGGCGACACGGTTTCCATCCGCTATATAACCGGGACCCATGCGCAAGTCCGCCTCGACCGTGGTCCTTTTTGGGATTGGTTGGTTGGAGGGTCTTGGACTGCTGTGAGTTTGATTTTCTTCATCGTTGTAATGATATTTACGCGACCCGAAGTCCCTGAAATCTGACCAAATATCTGGCGCGCCTGCGCCTTGATGAAGCGGAAGCGGCGCTAGAAAATCGGATCGTTAGCGCCCTTGTCATCGGCCTTCGGCAGCGGTGTTACATCCTCGTGAATACCGCATTCGGACTTGTCCCATCCCCGCCAGCGTCCCGCGCGGGGGTCTTCGCCCGGTAGCACTTTCGATGTACAGGGCGCGCAGCCAACCGAGAGATAGCCTTCTGCTTCAAGCGGATGGCGCGGAAGATCATGCTTTGCGAAATAGGCTTCGAGATCATCCTTGATCCAGTCGCCCAGCGGATTGATTTTCAGGCGACCATCATCAATTTCGAACCGCGGGATATTATTGCGGGTCACGGACTGGAACGCCTTGCGGCCAGAAATCCAGCTGTTGAGACCGGCCTTGGCGCGCGCCAGCGGCTCGACCTTGCGAATTTCGCAGCAGCCGTCAGGATCATAGGACCAGCGCAGGCCGTTGCTGTCTTTTTCGCCCAGCACTGTGGGGTCAGGTTCCACAATATTGCTGTTCTTTATGCCCAGTCGTTCGACCAATGTATCGCGATAGGCCAGCGTTTCGGGAAACATCTTGAGCGTGTCGACGAAGGTTACCGGAATTGTTGGATCGACCCCCGCGACGAGATGGAGCAATACTGCGCTTTCGGTGCCGAAGGAGGACACCACTGCGACTTCACCCAATTGGCGTTCGTCAAACAGGGTTTTGAGCATGGTTGTTGTGTCAACGCCCTCAAAGCGCCGATTCAAGGCATCGGCGTCTTCCTGGGTAAAATCCGGACGAACGTCGATCGTATCGATTTTTCTTGCTGCTTCACCCATGGCGGAGTTTCCAGATCGGGGTGTGCTGGTCTGACGTTGCTTGATAGACATGCTCATACCGGTTCAGCGCCTCTTCCATATGTTTTGGATTAATCGGCGAATCCGGGGCGAATGCATCAAAGCCGCAACGCCGCATATAAGAGACCTGATCGACCAGCACATCGCCGCTCGCGCGCAATTCGCCGGTATAGCCGGACTCGCGCAATATTTGCGCCGACGAGTAGCCGCGACCGTCACCAAATACGGGGAAACTGACTTCAATCAACGACAGCCGGTCGAGATAGGGCAGCAATTGCCGGGCATCTTCGCCTGCTTCAATGCGGACGGCAGTGGCGTTCGACTGGTCGAGAAAGGATTCCAGCGAAACCGCCGGTTCCTCATGGACGTCGTCATCACGCAAACGGATTGCATCAACCATAAATGGCCTCCTTGAACTTTTCCATGCCGACGCGGCGATAGGTATCGATAAATCGCTCCCCGTCCTCGCGTTGTTCGAGATAGAGATCGGTCACCGTTTCGATCGCATCGATCACGCCGTCTTCGGTGAAGCCGGGACCGGTGATCTTGGCGAGACTGGCGTCTTCCGCGCCGGATCCGCCGAGCAGCAGCTGGTGATTTTCCGTGCCCTTACGGTCGACACCCAATATGCCGATATGACCGGCGTGATGATGGCCGCAGGCGTTGATGCAGCCGGAGATCTTCAGCTTCAGTTCGCCCAATTCCCGCTGCCGTCCGAGATCGGCGAAACGCTCGCTAATTTTCTGGGCGAGGGGAATGGAGCGGGCGTTGGCGAGGCTGCAATAGTCCAGACCGGGGCAGGCGATGCTGTCAGTAATCAGGTCGAGATTGGCCGGAGCCAGGCCTGCCTCATCCAGCTTCTGCCAAAGCGCATAAAGATCGCTTTTTTTGACATAGGGCAGAACGATATTCTGACTGTGCGTCACGCGCAGTTCGTCAAAACTATATTGCTCGGCCAGATCGGCCATTAGATCGATTTGGGCCGATGATGCGTCGCCGGGGATGCCGCCGCGTGGTTTCAGGCTGATCGTTGCAATCGCGTAGCCGGATTGCTTGTGCGCGGCGGTGTTCTGATCGACCCAGAGGGCAAAATCCGGATCAGATAGATCGAGGCCGTCGCTCGCCTGCTTGTTATACGCCGGGTCTGCAAAAAATTCGGTGATCCGCGCCAGCTCTTCGACCGGAGGATTGAGACCGAGTTCTTTCATATGGGCAAATTCTTCCTCGACCTGGCGGGTATATTCCTCCTTGCCGAGTTCGTGCACCAGAATCTTGATCCGCGCCTTGTACTTGTTGTCGCGCCGTCCGTAGCGGTTGTACACACGCAGGCAGGCCTCCGCGTAACTGATCAACTCATCCGCTGGCACGAAGCCGCGGATTTCAGGAGCGATCATTGGGGTCCGGCCCATGCCGCCACCAACAAAGAATTTCGCTCCGAGTTCGCCCGCTTCATTGTGCACCAGCTGGATGCCAATATCGTGCAGCCGCATCGCCGCGCGGTCGGTATCGCTGGCGATCACTGCAAATTTGAATTTCCTGGGGAGATAAGAAAATTCCGGGTGGAAGCTCGACCATTGCCGCAACAGTTCAGCCCAGGGGCGCGGATCGGCAATTTCATCGGCTGTCGCACCGGCAAACTGGTCGGAGGAGATATTGCGGATGCAATTCCCGCTGGTCTGGATCGCGTGCATTTCCACCGAAGCCAAATCGGCGAGAAGGTCCGGGGCTTCTTCCAGCTTGATCCAGTTGTACTGGATATTCTGGCGCGTGGTGAAATGGCCGTAATCACGATCATATTTGCGCGCGATATGGCCGAGCATGCGCATCTGCTTGCCGTTCAGCGTGCCATAAGGGATGGCAACCCGCAGCATATAGGCGTGGAGCTGCAGATAGAGGCCGTTCATCAGCCGCAGAGGCTTGAACTGGTCCTCGGTCAAATCGCCAGCAAGACGGCGCTTCACCTGATCGCGAAACTCTTCGACTCGCGTGTCGACCATTTGCTGGTCATATTGGTCATATTGATACATGTCAGATCACCCATTCGCCGGCGTCGGGATCGGCCGGTTTTAATGTCAGGTCGGGACGCACAGTCGGTCCGAGTGCGCGCACCCGGTCCTTGATATGACCCGGTCGCGGGCCGTCATCTGTTTGTTCGGCAGCGATAATATAGGGAGCGTTGACCCTGCGAGCGGCTTCTTCGCGGTGCAGGATGGCTTCGCCCTGATCACCGACGTCAGTTGCGTCTTTTACAAAGCGCGACCAGTCGAGGCCGGTCCACCAAATCACGTCGCCGGTCTTGAGGTCATTTCCGGTTATAATATTCATGCAACCACTCCCGCCATTTTTGCAAATTCCCGGAACTTGTCTTCGGCATCGCCATATCTCGCGACCTCGCCAACGACGAGCAGGGCGGGGCTCTGGACATTCTCCCGCCGCACCATATCGCCGAGGTCAGTCAGCAATGTCCGGATAGCCCGAAAATTGTCGCGCGTACCGTTTTCTAGCACCGCAACCGGCAAGTCCGGGGCAGCGCCGTCGGCGATCAGTTTCTCGACAATCGCCTCGGCATTGGCGACGCCCATATAGATGACCAATGTGCGGCCCTTGCCCGCCAGGCCGGACCAGTTCTGGTCGGACAGGCCTTTACATTGGCCGGCGACAAAGGAAACCGCGCTGGATGCATCGCGGTGGGTGAGTGGCATTCTCGCCTGTGCAGCGCAGCCGAGCGCGGCGCTGATGCCCGGGACCACTTCCACGGCCACGCCAGCGGCCGCACAATCGTCAGCCTCTTCACCGCCTCGTCCGAAAATGAACGGGTCGCCGCCCTTGAGGCGTACGACCAGATGGCCTTTGGCTGCTTCGCTGACCAGAATCTGATTGATCTGGTCCTGCGGGACACTGTGCAGGGAGCGTTTTTTGGCCACCGAAATACGGCGCGCGGATGGCGAGGCCAGATCCATGATTTCGGGGCTGACCAGCCCGTCGTGAACAATCACATCGGCGCGAGCCAGCAGCTTCGCCGCCTTCAACGTCAGCAGATCGGGATCACCCGGACCGGCACCCACGAGATAGACTTTGCCTGCCAGGCTTGTCCTGTTTGATAGAATTTCCATGCAACCGATATGCGCGCAACAGCATGGATGTTCAAAACAGAAGTTTTTGGGGCCGCCTAAGCTCAGCTATTTTGCGGGCGCAGGTTCCGCGGGTGCCGTATCGGCTTCATCCTTGAGGCCGACTCCGATCGAGGCCCGCGCTTGCTCTGCCTCCATGGAAACCACGGGATAGGCACAATAATCGGCGGCATAATAGGCACTGGGTCGATGATTGCCGGACAGTCCGATACCGCCAAAGGGAGCCTCGGAGGACGCGCCAACGGTCATTTTATTCCAGTTCACGATACCGGCGCGACTGTTCGCCCAATATTGGTCATATTGTTCGGCAGTCCCGCCGATCAGCGCGGAGGACAGGCCGTAGCGCGTGTTATTCGCCTCTGCGATTGCTTCCTCGAAATCAGCGACGCGGACAACCTGCAATATCGGTCCGAACAATTCGATATCCGGCCTTTCCTCCAGAGCGGTGACATCAATGATGCCCGGCGTGAGAAAGGGGCGGCCATCGATCGGCCGCGCCATATGTTTGATCGGTTTGCCGCCGTGGCTCATCAATGCCAGAAAGCTCTCGGTGAGGCCGTCCGCCGTTTCATTGTCGATGACCGGCCCCATGAATGGGGCAGGGGTAGCAAAGGGTTCGTCGATGATCAGGCGATCGGTGATCCGCTTCACCTCCTTGATGATCCGATCATAGAGCGCATCTTTCACGATCAACCGACTGGCGGCCGAGCAACGCTGACCCGCGCTCAAAAATGCCGACTGCACGATCAGGACCGCAGCGCTGTGAATATCGTCCGTATCCCAAGCGATGATCGGATTATTGCCGCCCATTTCCAGCGCCAATATCTTGTTTGGCTGACTGGCAAACTGGCGGTTCAGGGCGATGCCGGTGCGCGCAGACCCTGTGAACAGGACGCCGTCCAGCCCATCATTGGCGGTCAGTTGCTTGCCGATCTCGGGGCCGCCATGCAATATATTGACGACTCCCTTTGGAAATCCGGCTTTGTCAAAGGCATCGACGAGATATTGACCGACCGCAGGCGTCTTCTCGGATGGTTTAAAAATAACCGTATTACCGGCAATGAGAGCCGGAACAATATGGCCATTAGGCAGATGAGCAGGGAAATTATAGGGACCGAGCACGGCGAGAACACCATGCGGTTTGTGCCGTAGCGCCGCGCGCATATTGGGTGCGCTTGGTAGCTGGCGCTGCGGCGTCCTCTCGGCAAAGGCGTTGACCGAAATATCCACTTTCTTGACAACCGATTCCACCTCGGTCCGCGATTCCCAAAGCGGCTTGCCGGTTTCGCGGGAGATCAGCTCGGCCAGTTCGTCTGCACCGGTGCGTATCCGGTTGGCATAGCGCCGCACGGCTTCGATCCGCTTGACCAACGCCGTCGCAGCCCAGCCAGGCCAGGCTTCTCACGCGCTAGCGACCACTGCGTCTGCGTCGCCGCTAGTGCCGGTCCATAATGTGGCCCCGGTCGCGGGTTCGATTGATATCAGGTCGCTCAAATTGGCCTCTATTTTCTACACAGTGCGCTACAAGTTTATATATGGCACATCTCTTACGACAGATCATAGCCCCTAAAACCCGAAATAGTCGGGATAAAATGATCCCGAACCCTCGCGGATAGGGGAAATCCGTCAGCCGTTGCGCAAGGCGTAGCCCATATCGCGGATATCGTTGATTTTTTCCGAGAGCGGCGTCCAATCGTCATCATCTGCAATCGCGTTCCAGATCGATTCAACCTCCTCGATATGCATCGAACAGGGGACGGGTTTCTGCCAGTATTCGCTGGCCGGTGTCCGGATGCGGGTGCGATCGGCGATTAAATTCCGGAATTCTGAAAACTCGGATCGATCGTCGTTCAATTTTCGGAGATTTTCGGTTTTGCCCCAGTCAAAGAAAAACTGGTCAATCTGAAGGGTTTTTGCCGCTAGTCCCTTTTCCGCCGCGACGACCAGATCTCGATCCTTTTCGAAACCCTCGGACTCGACTCCAAGTCGCCAGCAAAAATGCTCCGTAAAGGCAGTGCCATAAGCCTTCGGGAAAGCCTCAAGCGTTGCCACCAAGGGATCGCTATCGGCGATCAGCCGCAGGGCGCTGGCAAATTGCGCCAGGTTCCAGTGCAGCGCCTCTGGCTGCCGGGCAAAACAATATAGCCCTTCATGGTCAAAATAGGCGGCGGTGAAGCCGGGTTCCCAATAGGGCGTGAACCGCCAAGGGCCATAGTCGAAGCTCTCGCCGCTAATATTGATATTGTCGGTATTGAGAACACCATGAACAAAGCCGGCGGTCATGTAGGACCCGGCCAGCTTGGCGACTTCCCGGGCCACGTTGGCAAACAGTTCGGCTGACGGATTGTCGGTCTGTACACCGCCGTAATAATTTTCCAGACAATAGTCGACCAGACGTTGCATCAATTCTTCATTCTTCTCGTAGGCGATCCGCTGAAACGAACCGATCCGGATATGACCATGACTCAAACGGGTCATGACCGCTGACCTAGTCGGGGAGGGTTCGTCGCCGCGCGTCAATTGTTCACCGGTTTCCACCACCGAAAATGTTTTCGAGGTGTTGACCCCCAAGGCTTCGAGCATTTCCGTTGCGAGAATTTCACGGACAGCGCCCTTCAGGGTGAGGCGGCCATCGCCGGTCCGGCTCCACCGCGTGGTCCCCGACCCCTTGGTGCCAAGGTCCATCAGCCGCTGCTCATGGTCGCGCAACTGCGCAAACAGAAAGCCGCGGCCATCGCCGATTTCAGGATTGTAATTGCGGAACTGGTGGCCGTGATACCGGAGCGCGAGCGGTGGATTCAAATTGTCCGCCAGTGGCTCGAATTTTCCGAAATGATTTATCCATTCCTTGTCGTCAAGATCGTGTAACCCCACGCTCTGGTCCCAGCGGTCATTCCGGAACCGGAGAATATGTTTGGGAAAGTCGGCGGCTGCCGCGGGGTCGCCGATCTTATCACCCAATCTGGTGATCTGGACGTCGGGCTGATAGTCGGTCTTGCCGGGCTCGGATTGCGGTTTATATGGCATTCTCCAACAGTGGCGGCTAATCGGTCGCACAGCAAGTGCGAACACAAGGCCAGATGCAGCATGAGTAAAGAAAAATCCTATCAGGACATTTACTGGGAATCCGACGACGGATTGAAGTTGCACGCGTGGGACTATCCGTCCGACAGCGGCAAAACACCGGTCATCTGCATACCGGGCCTAACCCGCAATGCGCGCGATTTCCAACATCTTGGCACCGCATTCTACGGCGAACGCCGAATCCTGATGCTGGACTTGCGCGGTCGCGGTGCCAGCGAATATGCCAAGGACAGCAGTACCTATAATCCCAAGCAATATGTTTCTGATATCATCATGCTGATGGACGAGCTGGAAATACCG
>JAGXGT010000026.1 GCA_024636595.1 Sphingomonadales bacterium
CCCACCGGATGCGCGAACTCTTCCCCGCTGCATGGACCTGGACCACGCCCGAAGCCAAGGCCTGTACCAGCGATTATGCCTGGATGGGCTGGCTGGGAATGACGCCGGACAGTTGCAGGAATGGCACGCTGGCGCTGCCGCTGGACCAACAGTGGATGATGGCAGGGTGGCCCAATCGCACCATCGCCCGGATGGAGGCGGTCGGGGCGCGGATCATGATCACCGGGCCGATGGACGAGGATGAATCCGGTCGTGGCCTGACCTATGGCGCGCAACTGGCAGAGATACCCCGCAGCTATAACGGCTATGTGATGGTCGAGGATATTCTGAAGGTCGGGCCGGCGCTTGTTCGCTGAGCGAATATCAGCGTTCGTTCAGGATTGCCCAGGGCGCCTATTGACGACAGGCGTGGTTCGACAGGCTCACCACTAACGGATTGGTGGATGTTTCGCTTATATCGCACTGCAAAAACCATGCTTGCGCCCAGGCGCCGCCTCGCCTAATCCCCGCGATCATGAGCGATCCCAAAGCAGATTATAAAGACACGGTTTTCCTGCCGAAAACTGATTTCCCGATGAAGGCCGGCCTTGCCCAAAAGGAACCGGCGATTTTGGAACGCTGGCAGCAGATTGGTCTCTATGAAAAGCTGCGCGAAGCCCGCGCCGGTCGCGAGAAATTCATTCTTCACGATGGCCCGCCTTATGCCAATGGCAATATCCATATTGGCCACAGCCTCAACAAGACGCTGAAGGATCTGGTGGTTCGTTCGCAGTCGTTGCTGGGCAAGGACGCGCCGTTTGTGCCGGGCTGGGACTGTCACGGCCTGCCGATCGAGTGGAAGATCGAGGAAGAATATCGCAAGAAGAAGCGCAACAAGGACGAGGTCCCGGCCAGCGAATTCCGCGCCGAATGCCGGACCTATGCCGACAATTGGGTGAATGTGCAGCGCGAGGAATTCAAGCGGCTCGGCATCTTAGCCGAGTGGGACAAGCCCTATCTGACGATGGATTATGACGCCGAAGCGGCGATTGTTACTGAGCTATTGAAGTTCGCCGAAGCGGGCCAGCTTTATCGCGGCGCCAAGCCGGTGATGTGGTCGCCGGTCGAGAAGACCGCGCTGGCCGAGGCCGAGGTGGAATATGAGGATATCGTCTCGACGCAGATTGATGTGGCGTTCGAGATTGTCGAAGCGCCGAATGCGCCGGAACTGGTCGGCGCCCATGCGGTGATCTGGACGACGACGCCGTGGACAATTCCGGTCAATCAGGCTTTGGCTTATGGGGCGGAAGTTGAATATGCGCTGGTGACCATTAAAGGATTCGACGGAGCCGAATTCGGTGAACATGAGGGCAAGAAAATTCTCGTCGCCAGAGATTTGGTTCCCACATTGGAAAAGCGCGCAGATCGTTTTCACATCGCTCCGAACGACGTTCCTGAGTATGAATGGACGATCATCAAAGGCTCCAAACTCGCCGGAGCCACCGCCAAGCATCCAATGGCGGACAAATTCCCGGACAGCGAATTTTTCACCAAGCCCCGCCCGTTCCTCGATGGTTCGCACTTCGTGACCACCGATGCGGGTACCGGGCTGGTCCATATGTCGCCGGACCATGGCGAGGATGATTTCGATCTGTGCAAGAAAAACGGCATCAATCCGGTGTTCGCGGTCGAGGCCGATGGCGTCTATCGCGACGATTGGGAATGGCTGCCGCGCGGCGACGAGCGCGCCGGCGGGGTGATCAACAAGAATTTCAACGGCCCACAAGGCCCGATCTGCTCGGATTTGCGCGAGGCGGGTGCCCTGCTCTCGGCCAGCGCTGATTTTACCCATAGCTATCCGCACAGCTGGCGCTCGAAAGCGAAGATCATCTACCGCTGCACGCCGCAATGGTTTGTGCCGATGGACAGCGCCCTGATCCATTTGCCGGCCAAAACGCCGCAGGAAAAAAACTGGGAAAGCGAAGGCGGCGCAATGGACCCGTCGGACGAGGTGCTTTGCGCATCGCCCAGCCTGCGCGACATTGCTCTCGACGAAATCCGCGAGCAGGTGCGCTTTGTGCCGGAACGCGGTCGTCGCCGCCTGGAATCGATGGTCGAGGGCCGCCCCGACTGGGTATTGTCGCGCCAGCGCGCCTGGGGCGTGCCGATTGCGCTTTATGTCGATCGCAAGAGCGGCGAATATCTAAACGATCCGGCGGTCAATGCGCGGATCATCGCCGCCTTCAAGGCCGGTGGTGCCGATGCCTGGTTCAACGCCGATCATCAGGATTTTCTGGGCAACGACCACGCGCTCGACGATTATGAAGTGGTCACCGACATTCTCGATGTCTGGTTTGACAGCGGCTGCACCCACGCCTTTGTGCTGGAAAGCGGCAAATGGCCGGACCTGCTCCGGTCCGATGACAAGCGCCCGGCGGATCTCTATCTCGAAGGCAGCGACCAGCATCGCGGCTGGTTCCAGTCGAGCCTGCTCGAAAGCTGCGGTACACGGGGCCACGCGCCTTATGAGGCTGTGCTGACCCACGGCATGACGCTCGACAAGACCGGCAAGAAAATGTCGAAATCGCTCGGCAATACGCTTGATCCGAAGAAGATCATCGATGTGCAGGGCGCGGATATCTTGCGGCTGTGGGCGGCAAGTGTCGATTTTACCGAGGACCACCGGATCGGCGATGAAATCCTAAAAGGGGTTTCGGACAGCTACCGGAAGCTGCGCAACACGTTCCGCTATATGCTCGGCGGGCTGGGTGATTTTACCGATGTCGAGCGCGTCGCGGTTGCCGACATGCCGGAGCTGGAGCGCTATATCCTGCACCGTCTGGCCGAAGTGGACGCGGAGCTGAAGCAGCATGTGAATGATTTTGCTTTCGGTCCCTTTATGCGAACGCTCAACGCTTTCGCGCAGGAAGATTTGAGCGCCTTCTTCTTCGATATCCGTAAGGATTGCCTCTATTGCGATGCGCCGGATGATCCGAAGCGGATGGCTTACCGGACGGTGATGGATATCCTGTTCCACGCCCTCACCCGCTATATCGCGCCGGTGCTGGTGTTTACCGCGGAAGAGATCTGGCAGAGCCGGTTCCCGGATGAGGCGGATAGTGTCCATCTCAAGGAGTGGCCTGACTTTATAGAACAAAATAGGAGCTTTTTTGATAAGCCCGGAGATATCTTAAGGCGGTGGCAAGAAATTCGAGCGTTACGAACTAAGATAACGGAAGCGATCGAGCCTCTTCGTCGTGACAAAATTATCCGATCTAGCCTTGAGGCTGATGTGAAATTGCATCCCACTCAAAATGGTCTGCAGCATCTTAGCAACGAAGGTTGGCAAGAAATTTTAATCTGTGCTGATCTGTCGGTTGGTAGCGATATCGAAGGCGATGTAGTTGTCACCAAGACCGACAACCATAAATGTGGTCGCTGCTGGCGCTTGCTTCCCGAAGTGGAAGAGGATGGTGCGCTTTGTGATCGTTGTGCGGAGGTTTTGGCGTGATAGTCTCGCCGTTCGTCTCGAGCGAAGTCGAGAGACATGCTTCGCACCACCAATGTGTCTCGACTACGCTCGACACGAACGGAATTTGAAATGACCGATACCGACCAAATCAAAAAATACCGCCGCACCGGGCTGATTATCGCCTTTCTGATCTTCATTCTTGATCAGGTCAGCAAGTTTCTGGTGATGCAGCCCTTGCAGTTGCCGGTTCGCCGCCAGATCGAGCTGCTGCCGTTTTTCAACCTGACCTGGGCGCAGAATTATGGGGTTTCGATGGGGTTTCTGACCGCGTCGACCGATTTTCAGCGCTGGGCGCTGGTTGCGCTGACCGGGTTGATCGGTATTGCTGTCTTTATCTGGATGCAGCGGGAAAAAGCCAAATGGGATATTGTCGCGCTGGGCATGATCCTGGGCGGGGCGATGGGCAATATCGTTGATCGCGCGCGGCTTGGCTATGTTGCCGACTTTGCCGATCTGCATATCGGCGATTTTCGGCCCTTCCTGATTTTCAATCTGGCCGATGCCTGTATCAGCATCGGCGTGGTGATCCTGCTTGCGCGGGCGCTGTTAATTCGCGAAAAGACGGACGATACAAAAGACGATGTTCAGCTTGACGAAAGTTGACCTGTGACAGGAGCGCGCTATCAGGCTCCGTAAGAGATTTTTGAGGGATATAATCATGCGTAAATCGACCGTCGCCATCAGCCTTGTTTCGCTGGCCAGCCTGACCGCCTGCGGCTCCAGTGGGCTGTTCGACCGCGACCGGCCCGATGAATTCGCGGTTTCGCGCCAGCCACCGCTGGTGATCCCTCCGGATTTCTCTCTCGTCCCGCCGCAGCCCGGCGAGCCTCGTCCGCAAACCGGTGGTCTGCAGCAGCAGACGCTGGAAGCGCTGTTTGGCGGCCCGCAAGCGCGCAGCATCACCGAATCGGCGATTGTCGGGCAGGCTGGTGACTCCGATGCGGGGATTCGATCCTCGGTCGGTGATCCGGAAACGTTCACTGTCGACAAGGGCAGCGTAACCCGCGACATCATTGCTGCACCGGAAGGTGACGGGCAGAATGCACAGGCGGCTGTTCCGGAGTGATGACGGTGCTCCGCACTGGATGCGGAGCTTTGGCGATTGTGCACGCTTTTTAATGCAGGGCTCCGGAGCAAGTGCGGAGCACAGTGGCTTGCGCCTCGTTATCCCTCAAATGAAGCAATTCCCCATACCGAATTGATGTGACAGCTTCTCCCCTAAGGGAGAAGGTTTATCGCGGAATAGCGATTACCTTGGTTCTCGCATTACCGCCCCGAACAATTTCCAGCGATGTTCTGGGCAGCCCGAGCGCTTTCGACAGCAGCTTCAAAACGGCCAAATTGGCTTTTCCATTCTCCGGTGTAGCGGTCACGCGAATCAGCAATATGGCACCCGGCCGATTTTCGTCTGGCAGGCTGATGCTGTTTTCTCCCGCATTGGGGGTGACCTTGATAGTCAGCTCACCGCCATCGGCGAGCGCCAACATTTCTTCACGGGGCGGGAACAGGGTCTTTTTTGCCATCATCGTACCTGACTGATGCTTCCCCTTCTCCCTTGAGGGAGAAGGGGATGGAGCCTTATCG
>JAGXGT010000187.1 GCA_024636595.1 Sphingomonadales bacterium
ACGCCAAGGTGGAATAATACCGATCCGACCATCAGCTGTTTGCGGCGGAGCAACTGGCTCGAGCCAGAGCGCCAGCCATAAGGTTCTCGGTCAAAGCGGATGATCGATCCGATGGCCAATACCGACAGCGCGATATAGGGATAAATGCCAAAGAGCAGATGATTCATAAAATCAGCCATGTCAGTTACTCCTTGCGGGTTCGGAGCCAGCGGGGACGGCAAAACGGTTTACCATTGCCGCGGCTTGCGGACATTCGCCCGCGCCATCGGGTGCTGAACCGGCACCGAAAGTGACTTCCTCCTCCTCCCATGCGGCATCAAGCGCTTCGAGATCATCGGGGTCATCGGCTGGCTTGATCGCGCTTTCGACATCCATGCTGCGATCAACCCCGATCAGGTCGCAAAGCGCGATCAATATGGCAGCATAGTTCGGGTCGCGTTGTTCCAGCCTTTGCGCCAGCGCTACCAGGACAACACCGGGTTCCGCCAGCTGCTCGAGAGCGTCTTCTTTTGGCAAGACAGAACAATATTCCAGAAATTGCGGCAAATAATCGGGAAGCTCGTTCGATACCGGATCAAGACCGGCGGCAAGATAGCGCTCGCGGAGATCGACCATTGCCTGACCCCGGTCACGGCTCTCGCCATGAACATGCTCAAACAGATGCAGGGAATGAACCCTGCCGCGATCAAACAGCTCGACATAATCTTCCTGAACATCAATCAGATCACTGGTGGCCAATTTGCCGAGCAAAGGGTCGAGCGCGGCAATATGCTCCGCTCCCAACAAACCTTCTTCGACGAGCGCCTGACGTATTTCGGGCGCGGCCTTTTGCACGTCAGCAGTGGGATATTGCAGCAGCGCGGATAGGATACGATAGGTTACGCTCATGATATGACCTCCGATGGTGTCTGGAGTTTCTTGCGGGCCGGTGCGCCGAACAGGTTGGTTTCGCTGCTCCCGCTTGAACAGCCGTTGCCGAACGAGAAACCGCAGGAGCCACGTTCTTCGAACATGTCTTCGGCGTCTTCACGATGGCCTGACGGGATCACGAAACGGTCCTCGTAATTGGCAATCGCCATGATCTGGTACATTTCCTCGATCTGAGCCGGAGCAAGGCCTACGCGTTCCGCGATATCTTCGCGGATCACGCCATCGACGGTCTTGCCGCGCATATAGCTGCGCATCGCCAGCATCCGTTCGAGACAGGCTGCAATCGGCTCTTCATCGCCAGCTGTCAGTAGGTTGGCGAGATATTTGAGCGGAATACGCAGCGAGCGTATGTCCGGCATGTCATCGACCATTTCGATCTTGCCAGCGCCAGCGGCAGCGCTGATCGGCGACAATGGTGGTACATACCACACCATTGGCAATGTCCGGTATTCGGGATGGAGCGGGAAGGCGACTTTCCATTCCATGGCCATTTTCCAGACCGGTGACCGACGCGCCGATTCGAGCCAAGCTTCAGGCACACCGTCCTTGCGCGCCTGTGCGATGACTTCCGGATCGTTGGGATCGAGGAAGATATCAAGCTGGGCCTGGTATAGATCTTCGACATTTTCCGCCGATGCCGCTTCTTCGATACGGTCCGCATCATAAAGCATGACGCCAAGGTAGCGGATCCTTCCGACGCAGGTTTCGGAACATACCGTCGGCTGCCCGGCTTCGATGCGTGGATAGCAGAAGGTACATTTTTCCGATTTGCCGGATTTCCAGTTATAATAGATTTTCTTATACGGGCATCCGGAGACGCACATCCGCCAACCGCGGCATTTTTCCTGATCGATCAGGACAATGCCGTCTTCCTCGCGCTTGTAGATCGATCCTGAAGGGCAGGCTGCAACGCAGGTCGGGTTGAGGCAATGTTCGCACAGGCGCGGCAAATACATCATGAATGTATTTTCAAACTGCCCGTACATTTCCTTCTGGATGCCGTCGAAATTATAATCTTCCGACCGTTTGGAAAATTCACCGCCGAGGATTTCTTCCCAGTTGGGACCCCAGTTGATCTTTTCCATCCGCTTGCCGGTGATCGCCGAACGTGGCCGGGCTACCGGCTGCGCCTTGGACTCTTTTGCGGTTTGCAAATGGGCATAGTCGAAGGTGAATGGCTCGTAATAATCGTCAATTTCCGGCAAATCGGGATTGGCGAAAATCTTGGCCAGAAGCCGCCATTTTCCGCCCATCCGCGGTTGCAGGCGTCCGCCCTTCTTGGTCCACCCGCCGTTCCACCGTTTCTGGTTTTCCCAATCCTTGGGATAGCCGATGCCCGGCTTGGTCTCGACATTGTTGAACCATGCATATTCCATGCCTTCACGGCTGGTCCAGACGTTTTTGCAGGTCACCGAACAGGTGTGGCAGCCGATGCATTTATCAAGGTTCAATACCTTACCAATTTGTGCGCGAACCTTCATGCCATCTGCTCCCCGGCCAATGCCCCTTCCGGCAATTCTTCTTCCAACCAGTCCACTTTGGACAATTTGCGAACGATGACGAATTCGTCACGGTTTGACCCGACCGTGCCGTAATAGTTGAAACCATAAGAAAGCTGGGCATAGCCACCAATCATATGGGTTGGTTTCAGGACAGCCCGGGTGACGCTATTGTGGATACCGCCGCGATTGCCGGTCAGCGGTGACCCCGGCACATTCACGAGCTTCTCTTGCGCGTGATACATGAACAAGGTTCCTTCCTTCATGCGCTGGGAGACGACGACGCGGGCGACCAGAGCGCCGTTGGTGTTGAAAGTCTCGACCCAGTCATTGTCGACAAGACCCGCTTTCGCGGCATCTATTTCCGACATCCAGACAATCGGTCCGCCGCGCGACAGCGTCAGCATCAGCAGATTGTCGGTATAAGTGGAGTGGATGCCCCATTTCTGGTGCGGCGTGATGAAGTTCAGGATGACGTGCTTTTCATCTTTTGCCTGATCAATCATCGGCTTGACCGTCTTGGTGTCGATCGGTGGACGATAGACGGCAAACCCCTCACCAAAGGCCCGCATCCAGCTATGATCCTGATAGAGCTGCTGCCGTCCGGTCAGCGTGCGCCAAGGGATAAGCTCGTGCACATTGGTATAGCCGGCATTATAGCAGACATGCTCGCTCTCGATCCCCGACCATGTCGGAGAAGAGATGATCTTGCGTGGTTGCGCCTGCAGATCGCGAAAACGGATTTTTTCGTCTTGCTTGGGCAGGGCGAGATGCTTGTGTTCGCGCCCGGTATTTTCGGACAATGCCTCCCACGCCTTGACCGCCACTTCGCCATTGGTTTCCGGCGCCAGCATCAAGATTACTTCGGCTGCATCAATCGCGCTTTCGATCTTTGCATGGCCCTGGGTCGCACCGGCGTCATTCACGGTTCCGTTGAGCTCTTTCAGCAATCTCACTTCATGTTCGGTGTTCCAGCCAATGCCTTTGCCGCCATTGCCCAGTTTTTCCAGAAGCGGACCGAGCGAACTGAAGCGTTTGTAGAGACCCGGATAATCCCGTTCGACGACCGCGATATTGGGCATGGTAATTCCGGGTACAGGCTTTGTATCGCCCTTGCCCCAATCGTCGACATCAAACGGCTGCGCCATTTCGCCCGGCGTATCATGCAGGATCGGTGTCAGCACGATGTCCTCCTCAACGCCCAATACTTCCGGTGCGATTTCAGAGAACTTCTTGGCAATGCCCTTGTAGATTTCCCAATCCGACTTGGATTCCCACACCGGATCGACCGCGGCTGAAAGCGGGTGGATGAACGGGTGCATATCGGACGTGTTGAGATCGTCTTTTTCATACCAGCTCGCGGTTGGCAGAACGATGTCAGAATAGAGGCAGGTGGTCGACATCCGGAAATCGAGCGTTACGACCAGATCGAGTTTTCCTTTTGGTCCCTCGTCATGCCAGACAACATCGTCGGGCTTCTGGGCGCCGGTCTCTCCGAGATCTTTGCCCTGAACACCATGGGCTGTGCCCAGAAGATGCTTGAGGAAATATTCATGGCCCTTGCCCGACGAACCCAGGATATTGGACCGCCAGACGAACATGTTGCGCGGCCAGTTGGCCGGATCATCCGGATCGTGGCATGACATTTCCAGCGCTCCGGATTTCAGCCCCTCGGCAACAAAATCCTTGGCGTCTTTGCCCGCGGCTTTAGCAGCTTTGGCGACTTCAAGCGGGTTGGTCTTGAGCTGCGGCGAACTGGGTAACCAGCCCATCCGTTCAGCACGGACATTATAGTCGATCAATGTGCCCGACCAGTCGCCTTCGGGCGCAGTCGGCGACAATATCTCTTTGACGTCCAAGGTTTCATAACGCCATTGGTCACTATGCGCGTAGAAGAAACTGGTTGAATTCATCTGGCGCGGCGGACGGTTCCAATCGAGACCGAAGGCGAGCGGTTGCCAACCTGTCTGCGGACGCAGTTTTTCCTGCCCGACATAATGCGACCAGCCGCCACCCGACTGACCGATGCAGCCGCACATCACAAGCATGTTGATAATGCCGCGATAGTTCATGTCCATATGGTACCAGTGGTTTAGACCCGCGCCGAGAATGACCATCGATTTGCCGTTGGTCTTTTCTGCATTGGTCGCAAATTCTCGAGCGACGGTGACAATTTTCTCGACCGGAACACCAGTGATTTTCTCCGCCCAAGCCGGCGTGTAGGGCACGTTGTCGTTATAATCCTTGCTGACATGATCTCCGCCCAAGCCTCTGTCGAGGCCGTAATTGGCGCAGAGAAGGTCAAACACGGTAGCGACCATCGCGTCACCGTCTTTCAGGGTTACCGAGCGCACCGGTACCCGCCGGTTCAGAACATCGGGATGATCCGTGCCTTTGAAATGGTCATGTTCCTGATTGCCGAAATAGGGGAAGGATATTTCGACAACATCGTCGCGATTCTGTTCCAGGATGGCGGTCAGACGCAAATCTACATCGCTGCCTTTGCCATCCTTTTCCTCGAGATTCCATTTGCCCTTTTCGCCCCAGCGAAAACCGATCGACCCCAATGGGGTAACGACGTCACCGGTCTTCTCGTCAAAGGCGACCGATTTCCAGTCCGGGTTGTTTTTCTCGTCAAGGCCGCCCTTGAAGTCGGAAGCGCGCAGCATCCGGTCGGGAACATAGGCACCGTCTTTTTCAACCAGACGAACCAGCATCGGCATATCGGAATATTTGCGGCAGTAATTCTCGAAATAGGGAACCTGCCGGTCAAGATGATATTCGCGCATGATGACATGGCCAAGCGCCAAGGCAAGAGCGGCGTCTGTGCCCTGTTGCGGGTTGAGCCAGATGTCGGCAAATTTCGTCGCTTCGGCATAGTCCGGAGACACCACCGTGACCTTGGCGCCGCGATAGCGTGCCTCGGTCATGAAATGCGCGTCGGGAGTCCGGGTCTGCGGGACGTTGGAACCCCAGAGCATGAGGTAACCGGAATTATACCAGTCGGCACTTTCCGGCACATCGGTTTGCTCACCCCAGGTTTGCGGTGACGATGGCGGGAGATCGCAATACCAGTCATAAAAGGACATGCAGGTGCCGCCGAGCAGAGACAGATAGCGCGAGCCTGCCGCGTAGCTGACCATCGACATCGCCGGGATCGGCGAGAATCCGATCACCCGGTCGGGGCCATATTTCTTGGCGGTGAAAGCGTTGGCTGCTGCGATGATTTCGGTAACTTCATCCCAATGCGCGCGAATGAAACCGCCATGACCGCGAATGCCGGTGTAGCTTTGCCGCTTGGCCTTGTCCTCGACGATAGACGCCCAGGCAGCGACCGGTTTCATTGTCTTGCGCGCCTCGCGCCATAGGCGGACCAGTCGCGAACGGACCAGAGGATATTTCAGCCGCTGCGCCGAATAGATATACCAGCTGTAGCTTGCGCCACGCGGGCAGCCGCGTGGTTCATGATTGGGAAGGTCGGGCCGGGTCCGGGGATAATCGGTCTGCTGCGTTTCCCAGGTAATAATCCCGCCTTTGACGTAGATTTTCCACGAGCAGGAGCCGGTGCAATTCACGCCATGGGTCGAGCGTACCACCTTGTCATGCTGCCAGCGCTTGCGATAGCTGTCTTCCCAGCTCCGGTCTTCGCCGGTGGTCACGCCGTGGCCATTGGCAAAGGGTGCCTTGGTTTGCTTGAAGAAAGTCAGACGGTCGAGAAGATGGCTCATTGTTCAGGTTCCTCGGTTCATACGGTCGCAGGGATGGGGCTGACAGCTTCGCGTCCCCGTTCAATATCGTGGAGCAGACTGCCGCGCCGCGTGTAGCTGTTCCAGGTGACGAATGCGCAACCGGCATAGAAGATCAGAAATGCCCATAATGCGCCATCGGGCGTGCCAGTCATCGAAATCGACGTGCCATAAGCTTTCGGGATGAAGAACGCCCCGTAGGCGGCGATGGCAGAGGTGAAGCCGATGATTGCCGCTGATTCCTTCTCCGCATTGCGCAGCTGATCATTGGCGGACAGGCCGGGCATCAGTCGTCCGATTTCCTTGCGCATGATCACGGGGATCATCTGGAAGGTCGAGGCATTGCCCACGCCGGTTGCGAAGAACAGCAGCATGAACATCGCGAAGAAGCCCCAGAACGCGCCGTCCTGTTCCTTGATGCCAAGGAAGTAGAGGACACCGGCTACCGCCGCGATCATCATCAGGAACGTCCAGTAGGTAACCCGTCCGCCGCCCCATCTGTCGGAGATCCAGCCGGTAGCCGCTCTTGAAACCGCACCGACCAATGGCCCGAGGAACACATATTTCAGCGAATCCACATCGGGGAAGGCGATTTTGGTCAGCAGCGGGAAGCCAGCGGCATAGCCGATGAAGGACCCGAACGTACCGGTATAGAGAAAGCACATGATCCAGTTATGCTTGCGCTGGAAAATCACTGTTTGGTCGGCAAAGCTCGCTTTGGCCGACGCAATGTCATTCATGCCGAACCACGCCAGTGCCGAACTGATCAGGATGAACGGTACCCAGATGAAGCCCGCATTCTGGACCCACAACTCGCCACCCTCTGTCGTAACCTGTGGTTCACCGCCCATGAAGCCGAACACACCTAGGGTTATAACGATCGGGACCAGGA
>JAGXGT010000188.1 GCA_024636595.1 Sphingomonadales bacterium
GCTCATGGCGAAGGATGCCGCTGGCGCGGATGAAGACATGCTGCCTTCGCTGTCAATTCCGGTGGCGACGACCGAAACACGGATACGCCCGTCCAAATTGGGGTTAAACGCACTGCCCCAGATGATATTGGCGTCCGGATCGACCAGCTCGCGAATATGATTGGCTGCTTCGTCGACTTCCATCAGACGCATATCTTCGCCGCCGGTGATGGAGACGATAACGCCCTTGGCACCCTGCATTGACACGCCGTCGAGCAATGGATTGGCGATGGCTTTTTCGGCGGCTTCCAGCGCACGGCCGTCACCTTCCGCTTCGCCGGTGCCCATCATCGCCTTGCCCATTTCGTGCATCACGCTGCGCACGTCGGCAAAGTCGAGATTGATCAGGCCCGGCATGACCATCAAATCGGTAATGCCGCGGACGCCTTGTTGCAGAACTTCGTCAGCGAGCAGAAAGGCTTCCTTGAACGTGGTGTTCGGATTGGCGACCAGAAACAGGTTCTGGTTCGGAATGACGATCAAAGTGTCGACATTCTTCTGCAGTTCCTCGATGCCTGCATCGGCCGCTTTCATCCGGCGCGTGCCTTCAAAAGTGAATGGTTTGGTCACAACGCCGACGGTCAAAATGCCCCGGTCGCGTGCCGCTTTTGCAATCACGGGAGCAGCGCCGGTACCGGTACCGCCGCCCATGCCAGCCGCGATAAAGCACATATGCGTACCTTCCAGCGCCTGCTCGACCAGATCGATGGTTTCTTCTGCGGCTGCCCGGCCGACCTCGGGACGTGATCCGGCACCCAGACCCTGCGTGATTTCGGGTCCGAGCTGGATACGCCGTTCGGCGGAAGAGCTGTTGAGTGATTGCGCATCGGTATTGGTGACAATGAAATCGACGCCTTCGACCTGCGCCGCAATCATGTTGGCAATGGCGTTGCCGCCTGCTCCACCCACCCCTATTACGGCGATTTTGGGCTTCAGTTCTTCGACTTCCGGTGGGCCAATATTGATACTCATCTCACTGTCTCCCGAGACATTTTATCGTGCTGTAATATTTGTTTAACGCTTTGCACAAATTTACCGTGGGAATCACCCGAAAAGTTAATTTTTTTTCATCAAATTTTCAAAAATTTCCCCGGATCGCCGACATCAGCCGCCCGATCACTGCTGATCCGCCATATTTGTGGACATTCTGATAGCTTCTGGACATGGATCGCAGATCAACAGGATCCTGTGACGCATAGAGCGCCAAGCCTGCGAGACCGGCGAAAGCCGGACCACTATGCGCTTCGGGAAGCGCGCTGAGTCCTGTCGGCCGGCCGATACGGACCGTGCGTCCCAGAGCGGACTGGGCGTAATCGGCAATGCCCTTGAGTTCGGCTCCGCCGCCGGTGAGCACGACCTGCCGGCCAACCGGCCCGGTAAAGCCCAGATCCTTCAGCGACCGGCCGATTTCACCGATCAGATGATCCAGCCGTTGCCGGATGACCGAGATCAGCTGCGCGCGGGTAATCCGCCCTTCTTCCTCCGGATGTTCGGTGCTCTTGTTCAGATCGAGATTGATGACATCATGATTGTCGCGCGGGCTGGTCGTGGCGGAGCCATAGAAGCATTTTATCCGTTCGGCTTGCGCCCGTCGCAAGCCAAAAGACGAAGCAATATCGTCGGTTATATCGGCGGCTCCATAAGGCAAAGTGGTCAGGCCGACCAGCATGCCGCCGGCAAACAGCGATACATTGGTTACTTCCGCGCCCATCTCGACCAGCGCTACGCCCAGCTCGCGTTCTTCCCGGGACAGACAGCCGGTGCCGGCAGCGATCGGTGATGCGACAATGGATCTCACATTCAGATGGGCACCGCGCACGCTCATTTCGATATTGCGGACCGGCGAGGCTTCGGCCAGAATGACATGGATATCCACTCCGAGACGATCTGCATGCAGACCTTTCGGCTTCTTCACCCCGTTCAGACCATCGAGCGTGTAGAGCGCCGGCTGTGCGTGCAGCAGCATCTTGCCTTTGGGGTCGATGCTGTTGCGGCCGGCATCGAGCAGCAGATCAATATCTTCCTGTTCGATCCGGTGGCCGCCCAATTCGGTTTCAACCGAGGTCAGCATGCTTTGCAGACCGCCAGCCGAAAAGCTGACCCAGACGTCGTCGATATTGGTTCCGGCAATGCGCTCTGCCTGTTCAACCGCATCCCGGACATCCATTTCGGTCGTCTCGGTATCGGCAATATAGCCCCGTTTCACTCCCTTGCTGGCGCGCTGGCCGGTGCCCAGTACGGTCAGTTCGCCATTGTCCATCCGCCCGGCAATCATCGCCGAAATTTTCGACGAACCGATGTCCAGGGATGTGAAGATTTTTTCTACCCGTGCTGCCATGAGCCTAGTCCTTCACCTTGGTCATTATTGCCACAAAATTATCAACTCTCCGGACCATCACTGTCCGGTTCAGCCGGAGCCGTCTTTGGCGGCATTCGCAGATAGGCGCGCTCGGCATCCCGCAGGTCAAAATGCACGACCCCGCGCCCGAGCAGACGATTGACGCCATCCATCCGCGCGAAATTGAGCAGTGCGGCCGAAGCCGTTTCTTCGCCCTCGGGCAAAGCCAGCGTCTCGCCGCTATCGAATTCCAGATCCCAGCGGCGGTTGCCGATCCAGGTTGCCCCGGTCACCATCGGTCGCAGCGCCGGCGCGACGTCAAGCAGCGTGTCGAGCTGGGTGAATTTCAGATTGGCTTTCTTGCCGACGATCACCGGCAGGTCGGGCATTTCCTCCTTGGTGATGGCTTCCAGCGGATAGCCGGTCTTGTCGATCAGCGACAGCTGGCCCTGATTCTGCCAGACAGCGACCGGCTCACGCTCGACGATGTCCACAACCAAAGTATCTGGCAGCCGGCGCGAGATACGCGCGTCCTTGATCCAGCCATTGGCCAGCAGATCTTCGCGGACTTCGTCGATGTCCACGAGCAGCATCGACCGGTCCTTCTGCGCCAGCGTGATTTCATATACTTTGAGTTCGTCGATGCGATTTACACCGGTAACCTCGACGCGCTTCACTTCAAACCCGGCATTGCCGACCGCTTCCGCAATCTCGGTCTTGATGCGCTCGTTGATGCCGGAATAATGCGCAACGCTATAGGCACCGAGAATGAACACCGCGACCAACCCCCAGGTCAGGCCCTTTTGCACCTGTGCTTCGCTGACCGGCATCGCGCGCAATATCTTGTCGAATATCGAAACCTGTCTGACCGTGCGCTTCGCCTGCCGGCGCGGTTTGCCTCTGGCCTGGCGATTGGTGCGTTTCTGGGTGGCTGTCATAGCGCTTCTCTCACGATTATTTCGACCAGTTGCTCGTAGCTGATCCCCATCTGCCTGGCCTGTTCCGGCACCAGACTGAGCGGGGTCATGCCGGGCTGAGTGTTGGTTTCTAGCACAAAAAGGCCGGCCGCGCCCTGTTCATCATCCCAGCGAAAATCGGTGCGCGACGTGCCCTTGCAACCCAAAATCTGATGGGCGCGCAAGGCATAGTCCAGGCATAATTCTTCGATCTCTGGGGGAATTTTGGCGGGACAGACATGTTCGGTCAGTCCCTCGGTATATTTGGCATCATAATCGTAAAAACCCTGCGCGGTTTTCAACTCGGTGACGCACAGCGCCTTGCCGCCCAGAACCGCGGTGGTCAGTTCGCGGCCCTTGATAAAGGGTTCGGCGAGCAGACCATCAAATTCCTGCCACGGACCGGCCGCACCGCGGCTAATCGGATTGCCATAGTTGCTGTCATCGGTGACAATCGCGACCCCCACCGAGGAGCCCTCGTTGACCGGTTTCAGGACATAGGGACGCGGGAGTGGATCGGCTTCGTAAAGACTGGCGCTGGAAACGATCATGCCCTTCGGCATCGGGATACCGGCTGGCACCAGCTGCTGTTTGGTCAGTTCCTTGTCGATCGCGATCACCGAGGTGGCGAGGCCGCTGTGGGTATAGGGAATCTGCATCAGATCCAGCATGCCCTGGACGCTGCCGTCCTCGCCCGGGACGCCGTGCAGCGCATTGAACACGACATCGGGGCGGATGCCGTCGAGCACCAGCGCGATATTGCGATCCATATCGACGCGGCTGACCTTATGGCCATTTTTCTCCAGTGCATCAGCGATGCCCTTCCCGCTGCTTAGCGACACTTCGCGCTCAGCGGACCAGCCACCCATCAGGACGGCTACGTGGAGGGGGTTTTTATCTTTAGCGGTCATGTCTTGCTTCCTACCCGCTGGATTTCCCATTGCAGTTCTACGCCCGAATGCGCCTTGACCCGCTTGCGGACTTCTTCGCCCAGCGCCTCAATATCGGCGGAGGTCGAGCCGCCTAGGTTGATCAGAAAATTGCAGTGTTTTTCCGATACCTGTGCCTGGCCAATTTGCAGGCCGCGGCAGCCGGCTTCGTCGACCAGTTTCCAGGCCTTGTTGCCGTCGGGGTTTTTGTAGGTCGAGCCGCCGGTCTTGGTGCGCAGCGGCTGCGAGGCTTCGCGCTCGTCACCGATACGCTTCATCTCTGCGCCAATAATAACAGGATCGCCGTTTTCTCCACGAAAGCGCGCGCTGACCACAATCGCTCCCTCAGGGAGTTCGGAATGGCGATAGGTATAGCCCAGATCAGCTAGCGTTAATGTCACCAGATCTCCGTTGCGGAGGATCACATCCGCGGTTTCCAAAATGTCACAGACTTCACGGCCATAGGCACCGGCGTTCATCCGCACTGCACCGCCGATGGTGCCGGGAATGCCGCGCAGAAATTCCATGCCGGCGATGCCATGGTCGCGGGCCATGCTGGCAGCTGAAATACCTGGTGCGCCAGCGCCGCATTTGAGCGTCAGCCCGTCGGCTTCGATACCGGCAAAAGCCTTGCCCAAACGGACCACCACACCCCGGATGCCACCGTCGCGGATGATCAGATTCGAGCCCAGCCCCAAAGGCCAGACTGGTATTGCTGGATCGAGGTCGCGGAGAAATTGCTGTAGGTCGTCGCTATCTTTGGGTTCGAACAGCCATTGCGCGGGGCCGCCGCTCTCAAACCAGACCAGCGGCGCCAGTGGCGCACCTTCGGTCAGTTTGCCGCGTGTATTTGGTAGGGTGGCAACGGCGTTCATTGGCTCGCCTCTAGCCGTGCTCCACACTCGATGCGGAGCCTTGCAATGCCTGACAGCTTGTGCCGCCACAGCTCCGCATCGAGTGTGGAGCACAAACCCGGATACCGGCTCACTTCCGCGCCTCCGCGATGCCGTCCGCGAGTCCGGCTGCCCATTTGGTAATGTCGCCGGCTCCCAAGCAGATAATCATGTCCTGCGACCGCACTTCTTCTGCCAGTCGCTGCGCCAAGGCCTTCTGGTCCTCGACCGTTTCCGCCAGACGGTGGCCACGGGTCTTCAATCCTTCGACCAGAGCATTGCTGTCAATGCCCTCGATCGGATCTTCTCCGGCGACATAGACCGGCGTCACGAACACCATATCCGCATCGTTGAAGGCCCCCTGAAATTCTTCCATATGATCGCGCAGGCGGGTGAAGCGGTGCGGCTGGACCACGGCAATAACACGCCCTTCGGCCCCTTCGCGGGCTGCGGATAGCACCGCCTGAATCTCGACCGGGTGATGGCCATAATCGTCGATGATGGTCACACCATCGATTTCGCCGACTTTGGTGAAGCGCCGCTTGACGCCGCCGAAATGATCGAAGCCCTTGGCGATCTTTTCATCGCTGATACCCATTTCCAGACCGACGGCTACCGCCGCAATCGCGTTCTGGAC
>JAGXGT010000189.1 GCA_024636595.1 Sphingomonadales bacterium
AGCTACCTTGAATCAGAAACTAAGCGATTTGGGAATCCCCTTTGTCAACACGTCCTAGATGCGCTAATTGCCGAGTGCGGAAAGCCGGAATGATCGTTAGCGATAACGGCACGGAACTAATCTCCAATGCGGTACTGGACTGGTGTGAGAAGGTGCAGGCCCAGGGGCATTACCCGACGGCAGGAAAGCCGACGGAGAATGGGTTCGTGGAGAGCTTCAACGGAGGGATGCGTGGCAAGTTATTAAACGAGACGCTGTTTATAGGCCTTGATCACGCCCGTGAGAAAGTTGTCGCATGGATCTATGATTACAATAACCAACGGCTACAGTCGTCGTTGGGATACGCAACTCGGGTGGCGTTCGCTGCCGAACATGGAAAGCAAGGGGCTGCTTCCCTCCGCATAGCCGGAGGCTACGCTACGCAGCCCCTTGCTTCACACGCGAAGTTGCGCAAAAACGACGTAAGGACTCTAATCGCAAATGGATGAGCGTCAGGGGTCACGTCAGTCACGTCATTACAATCGTAAAAAATATAGCATTGCGAAATCGGGGTATAGTTGGGGTATATATATGGGCTTAATCGATTATAATTTCTAATTACCAACAGCTTAAATCGCAAATTCGAATCCCTCCGTGTCCGTCAAACCTTTCGCTTCCATTGAATAGGAAAGCATAGGGTGCGTTTTGTACCCAAACCATTTATCCACCAACTTTTGCGATATGGTCTCGGCGGTAATTCCCTGCTCCATTTTAGCCCCCCACAATCCCCCGCACGCCCTTCGCCGGTGGCGTTTCGGGGCCACCGGCAAAACATTGCGCAATCTCCATCCACTGGCGCGCCGTCGCGCCGACCGTTTCCAGCGCAGTGTCGTCGATATTCCGGGTCTGGGTCACGACCTGGGAAAACTCGACCGCGCTGCCGCGAACGACATTATCCTCTTGGGGGTCATTCCATTCCCAGATGGCGCCCGATGGAGCGGTCAGCTGGACAAACGGTTTGGGAGCAGGTGGCTCTTGGCGGCGGTTGCGGAAGGTCCAGCCATAAGTGGTGACGCCGAGATGGGCGATATTGCGGATGCGATCGCCGTCGTTGCGCTGTTCGCCCAATATGTCGAAAACCTCCTGGCCGTGCGACCAGGTTTCCATCTGGCGGGCGATGACTTTTGATCTTGTGGTCATGTCGGGTCCGGCCCAGGCAACACGCTGTTCCGGGTCGGCTTCGCCATAGGCAGAGGCGAGCTTTGGATAATAGGCGCAATAGGCGTCAAACAGGGCCTTGCCCCGGATCCCGCCGGCATGGTCGTCGAGCCATTCATATTGCACGTCGATATGGCTTTTACCGATCTTGAAGGCGGCCATCATATCGTGAATGAATTGCTTGAACGCGTCCGGATCCTGCAGGGTCATCAGCGCCGCAGCGTTCCAGATGTGCAGATGGCCGATGACATCCTCTATTGTCCAGCTCTTGAACTGGGTGACGGTGGCAAAAACAGCCTCGTCTTTGTCGGCGAGCACGGCGGCGAGCGTATCGCTCTCGTCCTTGAAATCCCGGGCTTCCTGCATCATCAATTGCTTCCTTTTCTAGTCCAGTTTTTTGGCGAGCGCAGCCGGTATCGCAACCGGATGAGCCAGCAATATCTGGCCATAGCCTTTGCCCTGTGCATCGTTACGGATGCTCGCCACGCCGCCGCCGCCAAGCACCGCGTCGATCAGGAAATTGATCGCGTTAGAGCCCGGCAGATAAAATTGGTCAATTTTTGCAGCATCTGCACCGCCTTCGATAAAATGCCCGAAACGCTTCGCCACGGAATCCGGGGTTAGCGCTGTCCAGATATAGGGCAGATAGTCCGGATCGCGGGCGATTACGCCGATATTGGCTTTGTTGCCCTTGTCACCGGATCGCGCCCATGCCAGTCGGATCAGCGGCACGGTGACCATCTCGGTTGATATCGCGGGCAATTCCGGATCGGCGGGGCGGATGATCGACGCAGGATCAAGCGCCTGACCTGCGCTATCTGAAAATTCCAACTGTTTGCCATCGACATCAATCCGGATAGCAATCGCGTTTTTCGGCGTAAGATAAGAGAACAGCCGCACTACGGGCGAGGGCTTGGCGCGCGCTCCGGAAAAGCCGCTCAGCCCCGGTGGTGTCGCCAGGCCAAGGCCGGTCAGTTCGCGGAGCAAGATGCCGATCGCCGCCGCTTCGCTGTGCTTGGCGGCGATTTTCGCAACGACCTCGCGGGGCTCACTGACTTCAGAAAATTCGCCGAATTGGCTTTCCGCACCGATCAGCTCGACGCTGGTTTCGCTATAGTCGCCGAGATTGTGGCCGCGCAGAATCTTGCCCGCGCGGGCGAAAACATTGTCGCAGAATTTCTGCGCTTTGCGCGCGGCGTCGAAACCGTAAAAGCTGACATAGGTGCCGCCGCGAAAACCTTCGCCATAAGTCAGGCAGGTTTTATACTGATCCGGCGCCGGATAACCCCTGGCCGGAGAGACGTGGACCTTGTCCGGGCCAAGCTGCGTGATCTCGACCTCGGAAAAATCGCAGATCACATCCGGCAGCATATAGGCTTGCGGATCGCCGATTTCATAGAGCATCTGTTCCGAAACCGTCCCGACGGTCGCACAGCCGCCAGTGCCCTCGGGCTTGGTGACGGTGAACGAGCCGTCAGACGAAACCGTGCCGATCGGATAGCCGATATTGGCGATATCACCAGCATCTTCCCAGTCGGTATAATTGCCGCCGGTCGCCTGCGGTCCGCATTCGAGCAGATGGCCCGCAAGACTGCCGCTGGCGAGTAGGTCATGGTCGTTATCTGACCAGCCAAATTCGTGGATGCAGGCGCCGAGTGTTACCGCGCTGTCGACGCAGCGACCGGTGATCACGATATCCGCGCCTTCCGCCAGCGCCCGGGCAATCGGGAAGGCGCCGAGATAGGCGTTGACGCTGGCTATCTTTTCCTTGTCCGGAAAGGCCGCGCCAGTAAACATTTCGGTCGGTGCCGAAGCGGCGATCGCGTCCAGCTCAGCCAGCAGATTGTCGCCGGTGATGACTGCGACCTTGAGGTCCAGGTCGAGGTCCTTGATCAAAGCCCGTGCTGCTTCGCCACAGGATGCCGGATTCACCCCGCCAGCATTGGCGATGACCTTTACCCCTTGCGCGGCAATGGTCCGGGCATGCGGCTTCAGAACCGCGCTAATGAAATCGCCGGCATAGCCTGCCGCCGGGTCCTTCGCATGCGCGCGCGCCATGATCGACATGGTGATCTCGGCGAGATAATCATAGACCAGATAATCGACACCCGCATCGAGCAGCTGCGGCGTGGCCATGGCGCTTTCGCCCCAATAGCCACTCGCGCCGCCGATGCGGATGCTCTTGTTTGGCACAGGCTTAACCCATCTGGTGGAGGGCGCAGAGCTTGTTGCCATCCGGATCGCGCAGATAGGCGAGATAGAGATTCATGCCCGGATTTTCGCGGACACCGGGAGGATCTTCAATGGCTGTTCCGCCGGCTTCCACGCCAGCCTTGTGCCATGCATCGGCCTGGGCGGGATTTTCCATGGCAAATCCAACGGTCATGCCGTTGCCGCAGGTTGCGTCGTTGCCGTCAATCGGCGGCGTGACCATGAATATGCTGCCATTGTGGATATACATCAGCCGACCTTTTGGATCGACCATGGCTTCGGGGCCACCGACGCTTGCAAATAACGCATCATAGAATTTTTTCGACCGGTCGATATCGTTCGATCCGACCATCATGTGACTGTACATTTCTCTCTCCTTTGTTCCGGGCCAGACTTTTGAGCAAGCATCGACCCGTGGGCAATGTAGCTCTTGTTCTAGCCGGTCCGCATCTTTAAGCGAGTGATTAATTTATTCAAGCAGGACAAGATCAAAATGGAACTCAGAGACAAGATCATCGTCATCACCGGCGGCGCCAGCGGCATCGGAGCGGCGATGGCGCGCAGGTTTGCAGCGGAAGGCGCCAAGAAAATTGTCTGCGCCGACCGTGATCTGGCCGGAGCGCAAGCGGTTGCCGATGAAATTGGCGGCGTCGCGATCAGGACCGACGTGTCTCTGGCAGCGGATATCAGCAGCCTTATCGAAACCGTCGAATCCGATATCGGCCCGATTGATCTGTTCGTCTCCAATGCGGGCATCATCAACAGCGGCGGTGCGGAAGTGGGTGATGATGTCTGGCAGAATATCTGGGAGATCAATGTCCTGGCCCATATCCGCGCCGCCCGGATATTGGTACCGAAGATGCTGGAGCGTGGCGGTGGCTATCTGCTCAACACCGCTTCGGCGGCCGGACTGCTGGCGCAAATTGGTTCTGCGCCTTATTCGGTGACCAAACATGCTGCGGTGAGCTTTGCCGAATGGTTGGCGATCACCCATGGCGCGGAGGGGCTGAAAGTCTCGGTTCTGTGTCCACAGGGGGTGGATACGCCGATGATCGCCGGTGTCGATACGTCCACGGTTGCCAAGGACGGGATCGTGACGCCGGAGCATGTTGCGGACATGTGCGTCGAGGCGATCGGTGACGAGCGTTTCCTGATTCTCCCGCATCCCGTCGTGGGCGATTATATCAAGCAGAAGGGTGCCGATCCAGAGCGCTGGATTTCCGGCATGCAGCGCTGGCAGGCGATGCTGGCCGCCGAGGCTTCCTGAGCGATCTTTGCGAAAACCGGCCCTAGCAAAAATGTCCTGACAAAATGGAGCATTGGGGCCGGGCATATTCGCCTCTAGCGTCCGTCCAAACGCAATAGGAGAGAAAATCATGGCATTGGTATCAGTCGTGGGCGCAACCGGTCGACAAGGCCTCGCCCAAATTAGGCAATTGGCGGCGGCGGGCCACAAGGTGCGCGCCTTGTCGCGCAGCGAAAATCCAGATCTGGGTGGTTCCAATGTTGCCGACGAGTGCCGCCAGATCGATCTGACTGATGAATCGACCTGGGTTCCCGCTTTCGAGGGATCTGATGCCGTGTTCTATACCCATCCGCTGCAGGCGCGCGAAGATCGTGCGACGATGGTTGGCAAGGTCGCCGCCGCGGCCAAGGAAGCGGGCACCGAGCGCTTCGTCTGGAACACATCGAGCTGGATCCCGGAACGGCCCGGCGATCCATTCACTTATGGTAACAATACCATTGCCGTGAACCAGATTTTTCGTTCCGGTATGCCGGCCACAGTATTTGGTTCGGTGCTGTTTATGGACAATCTGCTGACCAATTGGGCGCGCCCGTTCATCGTCGATGAAAAACGCTATGTCTACCCTCACAACGCGGAGCTGCAAGCCAACTGGATCAGTCTCGATGATGTCGGCAAATGCATGGTCGCTGCTATGGATCGTCCGGACTTTGAAGGCTCGTGGCTCAACATTGGTGGGCCACAGCGTCTGAAGCCACCCGAAGTTGCCGAAACCCTGTCCCGTGTGTTCGGCCATGAAATCAAATATGACCCCTGCACGCCGAAGGAATTCGGCGACTATCTGGTCGAGGCTTTTGGCGATGATGTGCCGCCGGAAAATCGTGAAACCATGGCTGCCGGGATCACCGCCTTCTACGAATATAACAATAATAATGTGACAAGGCCCTTCGAGGTCGACACCGATTTCATGCAACAGCGATTGCCGGAAGTCGAATTCGAGACGCTGGAAGAATGGGCGGCGCGGCAGGACTGGTCGGAAGACGCGCACAGGCCGCCAGCGGGGTAATTTTCCTACTATCTATCATTGATGAGACGAACATTCTGGCCTTTGCTCCAACCTTCGGAGCGAAGGCCAGAATCTGTGTTGGCAGATCACAATGGCTGATGTCTCAGGCGATCATCCGTTCGACGAACCAGTAAGTGGCGATGATCCCGATGCCATAGGCCGTGGCGGTCTTGGTGGGGTGCAACCATTGGTCCCGCAATTTCCGGATGGCGTGTAGCGCTGCCAGAGCCACGCCAACAATCACCAATTGGCCGATTTCGACGCCCAGGTTGAAGGTCAGCAAAGCCAGCGGGACGTCGCCTTCTGGCAGGCCAATTTCGGCCAGAGCACCCGCGAAACCGAAGCCGTGGAGCAAGCCGAACAGAAAGGCGACGATCCAGGGAAACTGCTCCGAAAGCCGGATATCATCGGGTCTGGATTTGACGACTTCGACGGCCAGAAAGACGATCGACAGCGCAATCACCGCTTCAACCGGCTGCGGTGGCAGTGACAGCAGGCCGAGCGTGCTGCCGACCAGCGTCAGGCTGTGCGCGATGGTAAAGGCGGTGACGGTTTTGGCGACCAGCCAGCCGCCCTTGAGCAGCAGCACCAGCGCCAGCACGAAAAACAGATGGTCGAAGCCCAGCAGAATATGCTCGATGCCGAGGATCGTATAGGTCGCAGCAACGTTCGAAACCACCGAGGGCTTGGCCAAGGCGGCGATGGGCTGGTCCGGTGTCAGCCGCAGCGTTTGCATGGCGCTGTCGATCGGGGCAATGCGCACCAGTGCGTCGGTGGTGGACAGCTCCAGACCCCTCAGGCCGATTGTTTGTCCCTGCAAGGTTCCGTCGCAGCGCAGGGCGATGCGGGTGAGAATATTGCTGCCGGAATATTCGCGCTGGGCCTCGCCTTGGGCCTGGCAGTTTTCGGGTATCGTAACCTCGCCGGTCTGGCCAAGGCGCGAATTGGTCGATGCCTTCCAGAGCAGCGACCATTGGCCTGGCGCTTGCTCCGTCATTTCGATATAGGCGGGCCGCAGCTCATCGGCACGGGCGCTGCCCGGATACAGGGCGAGCAGGACACAGGTCCAGAAGACGGCGTACCAGCGGGTCATGGTCGGTCGACGATATTTATTTCATATTGTGCTCGGTAACGGGAAAGCGCCTTTTCTTTCTGATCGGTCCGTTGGGCGGCGGACCAGTCATTGACCACCCGCTGCCGGACTTCATCGAGAGCCGCTATTTTACCGGGTTTTTTCGCGGTGATCCTGACCGCATGCAAGCCAAAGCCGGAAGGCACTGGGCCGCTCCAGATACCGGTTTCCAGCGCAGCCAATTGCCCGGAAAAACGATCCCCGAACTGGCGGGAAATTTTCTCGCTCGTGGCGTGATCAAGAGTGGCAGGCAGGGAAAGCGATTTCGCGAATTGGGTGGGCTTGGCCCCTTGTTTTAACTGATCGATTATATCGGTGGCTGCATCCGCGCCGATCTGGCCGAGATAAATTTGCTCCAAATCGTAGAGCGGCGACAAGCTATAGTTGGCGGGATGGCTGTCCATCCATTGCTGCAGGATGGCGTCGGTCGGTGCGATATCTTCCGAATTTTCGCTTTCGATAAATTGCATCTTTTTGAACAGCCTGCGCCGGATGACCGGATCATCCTTGTCCAGTCCCAACCGTAACGCTTCGCGATAGTAGATTTCTTCGGCAATTTCCTGATCGATCAGGCCATCCAGCTCCTCCTGCGTCGGCGCGCGGCGGAAATTTCGTTCCCAGTCGGTCGCCAGCCGGTCGATATCCGTTTCATCGATGCTGATGATATAGTCCGCTGGATCACGGACGGTGCCGGTAGCCCAGAAAAAAGCGAAAATGAGCAGCGCGCCACCGAGGAAATGGACCAGCGGTTCCCGAATAAACTTACGCAACATATATTGTTAAACCTATTATGTTCGGACACGGGCTCTCGGATGGCGCGGTCACAGTCCCTGCATGAACGGCGGCGCCAATTCAAGCCGTCGGCGTATACCAGATCGGCGAGCTATAGGCGCGTTCCTGTTGAATCTTGATCACCGAATCGGGCAGGGTCAGGCTGAACTTCAGTGCATCATAGACCGGCCAGGTCGGCGTCGGGATCTCCAGCACACGCACATAATAAAATGCGTTCTGGTCCGTATCGAAATCGGGGTCCTGCCAGAAGGTGACCAGCTCTGGCGCTCCGGTGGCATTGTCCCAGGTGCCCTTGGTCAGATCCACCGTATTGGGCACCGGAGTAAGCTTCCCATTGGCGCCTAGTTTGCGAGTATCGGCGTTGCTCCAGCTGACATTGTAGATTTTTTCCTGGCTCTTGCCGGTGTCATCGACCCAGCCCTTGATCACCTGAATGCGGTCGAGGCTGGCGCTTTCGGGGTCCATCAGCGCGCTGATCAGGAATTTCGGTGCTTCGCCGTCTCCGCCCTTCAGATCGCCGCCCATCGGTACGCCCTTGGTATAGCCGGTTTTGACCAGATCAGCGGTATCGTCCGCGGTGAAATCAAAGCCGCCAAAGAAACGCACCTGCATCCTGGGGCCAGTTGTCGCATAGACTTCGCGGCGCATCATCGCATCGAAAATGGCTTCCCGCGTATTGCTGGTCGCCCAGACTGCGGCATAGCCGCTAGACAGGTAATGCCAGCCAAAGCGGCCTTCGCGGGTACCGAGATTTTGCGGCGCCATCACGCGACCCTTGTTATTGGCCTCGTTACCGCTGTGCTTGCCGAAGAAATTATTCTCGTCCGCCGTCGCCAGCGATGTATGGCTGTCGGTCGAACCGATCATGCCAAATTTGAACGGATTGGCGCCGACCGAGAGGGTCAGTTCCAGCCCGCGCTTAAGCGCTTCGCGCACATAGCTCCCGGCATAGCTTTCCGGCGGCATATCCTTGGTGCAGCTCAGATTGCATTTGTCCCAGCCGGCAACGCCGAAATCGGCAAATTCGTCGTTAGGTGACAAAAACGGATGCGCTTCGCTGTCACCCTTGATCTGGGTGACCTCGACAATTGGTTCGCGCAGCGCCCGGGTCTTTACATAGGCGGCGTCAATCGGGCTGCCATCAAATTTGTTCATCGCGAACATCCGGCCGTTCGAGACATTGCTGTTGTGCGGAATGGCGAGCACCTTGCCGCCGGTTTTTTGCTCATAGGCTGCCATATAGGCCCATAGTTGTTCGGGGTCTTGCGCGGCGAACGCGCCAAACGGAACGGTGTCGCCCATCTTTTTGGGACTGTCGCGGAACATGACAACCCGGTGGAGATTGTCGCCATCCGGCATCGACGTATATTCAAAACCCATGAACGCGGTGAATTTACCCGGCTCATTATATTCATCCACGGTTTCTCCGTGTTTTTCCCAAAGGTCGGCTGTGCGCTCTTTGGTTTCTGCCGGGTCGGTCAGGGACGTCGGCAATGTTCCCTTGGCCGCACCATCGATAAGCTCGGACGTTACCTGCAAAGCGCCATCATCGCTCTCGTTCATCATATCATGCCAGCGGAGCAGGAATTTATTGGTCAGCAGAGCAATGCGCGGGGCTTCCATGATTGCCTTGGTGGCCCCCATTGCGTCGCTATGATCGGCAATCACCAGAAAATCGAGTGGGCGCGACAGTTTCGCCTTGGCGCCTTTGGTGGCCGTGACTTCCTCGCCACGGGCAAATCGCAGCGCCGCTTCGGCGTCCAGCCGATTGCCAAAGCCAAAGGCATCAATGCTGTTATCGGTGTGGAGATGGGTGTCGCCCCAGAACACCTGCTCGGGATATTCGGTGTTCGCGACCTGTGCGCTGCTTTCATCACTGTCTTTGTTTTCCGAGCAGGCTGATATAGCCAGGGCAGCCGTGCAGACCGCCCACATTAGTGACTTGCGCATAGTGAATCTCCCATCCCAATGCCGGGAAACTATCCCTGTCGGGGTTGGGGTGCAATAGGCAGCTGATTTGGCCAGCCTGTCGTAGCGTCAGCGGAACCACCGACCCAGCACACCGCGTTCCCGCAAGATTGCTTTGGCGGCATTGTGGCCCGGTGCGCCGGTCACGCCGCCGCCGGGATGCGTACCCGAACCGCACATATACAGTCCTTTTATCGGTCCTCGGTAATTGGCCGCACCAATCACCGGTCTTGCCGCCCAGAGCTGGTCGAGAGACATGCGACCATGAAAGATGTCGCCGCCGACCAGGCCGAATTTATGTTCCAGATCCATGGGAGAGAGCGCCATCCGACCAAGGATCAAATTGCGGAAGCCCGGGGCATGCTGTTCCACCACGTCCAGAATCGATGACACCGCTGCTTCGCGTTCGTCGTCCCAGTTTCGACCGTCCGGCAATTGAGGCGCAAATTGCTGGCAGAACAGACTGGCGACATGCTGCCCGGGTGGAGCAAGGCTGTCATCGACAAGGCTGGGGATGAGCATCTCGACCACCGGCTCACGCGACCAGCCATAGTGCCGGGAATCCTGATAGGCGCGGTCCATATAATCCAGCGATCGGGCCATGATGATTCCGGATTGCAAATGATCGCCGCTGCCGGGCAAGTCGGTGAAATTCGGCAACCCGCTCAGAGCCAGATTCATCCGGAAGCTGCCGGAACCGCATAGATAGCCGGCCATCATGCTGCGGAAATCAGCGGGCAGGTCGGCAGGGTCCATCAGGCGATCGTAGAGCAGCTCGGGACCAACGTTGGCGATGATTTTGGGGGCCTGAATTTGCTCCCCTCGCGTCCGAACCCCGACGGCGGCCCCCTTCTCTACGAGCAGTTTTTCGACGGGTGTTTCGAGGTTGATTTCGACCCCTTCTTCTCGGCAGGCATCCGCCATCAATTGTGTGATCCGGCCCATGCCGCCGATCACATGGCCCCACTGGCTTTGCTTGCCATTGACCTCGCCGAAGACGTGATGGAGCAGGACATAGGCGCTGCCCGGCGTATCGGGACTGGCGTAATTGCCGACAATGGCGTCAAAACCGAAAGCGGCCTTGATCGGCGCGCTTTCAAACCACTGGTCGAGCAGTTCGCGGGCGCTCAGCGTGAACAGTTTGAGAATCTCATGCTGTTCCAGTGGCGACAGCCTGGTGAACCGGCGAGCGGTCTTGATACCCGACAGCATCGCCAGCGCTCCGTCTCCTGCATTAGGCGGAATCTCTAATGCCAGATCGCGCAATATCTTTGCGGCGGATTCCAGCATCCGGTAATAATCCGGCAATCGTGCAGCGTCGGCATCAGAAAACCGCGCAATCTCGCGCTGCGTCTCTTCGAGAGAGCCGCCAACCAGCAAATATTTGCCATCGCCAAGCGGCAGAAAGTTGCTTTTGGGGCGTTCGACCACGCGGTAGCCGCGTTCCGCAAGGCCCATGTCCGCGATAATTTTCGGTTGCAGAAGCGAGACCGTGTAGCTGGCCGTGCTGTTGCGGAAGCCGGGATGAAATTCCTCGGTCACAGCCGCGCCGCCGATCACATTGCGCGCTTCCAGGATGCGCACCTTCATGCCGGCGCGAGCGAGATAATAAGCACAGACCAAGCCGTTATGGCCGCCGCCGATGATCAATGCGTCCAGTGAATTTACCTGCATATATGCGGGGACTAGCGGCGGACATGGGCGCCAGCAACAGACAAGTGTGAAAACCCTGATGTCCCGTTCAGCGAATTTGTGAAAATCTGAACGGGGTGATAGGTGCGGTGAAAGTGATACCAGATAAGGAATATATTGGATGAGAAATTTGTTGCTGACTGCCGCCTCTGCCTTGGCTCTGACCGCCGTTTCGATCGCTCCTGCAAGCTATGCGCAGACCAGTGACGCGGCAACGCAGGCGAAGGAAGACGTAAACAAGCAGCTATCCGCCTTTTTCAAAGACTATGACGATCAGGAACTCGCCCATTCGCCAGTCTCAAAGGCCTATCGCGGAATCCGGGATGATGATTATGGCAAATGGGATGACCCGAGCGATGCCGCTGAAATCGCCCAATATGAACGCGGTCAGGAAGCGCTTGCGCAGATGGAAGCGGAGTTTGACCAGACAGAACTGAGCGAAGCCAGCCAATTGAGCTATCGTCTGTTTCAGGCGCGGGGCGAACGCTCAGCCAATGCTTTTCCCTTTCGCCGCAATGCCTATATTTTTGACCAGATGAACGGCGCGCAGAGCCAGATTCCAGCGTTCATGATCAACATTCACCGGGTGTCGAACAAATCAGATGCCGAAGCCTATGTCAGCCGTCTCGATGCCGCCGGTCCGCTGATCGAGTCGCTGGTGGCGCAGTCGGCAGAGCGAGCGGATGATGGCATCATCGTACCGGATTGGGTGTTCCCCTATGTGATCGCCGATGCCAAAAATGTGATCAGCGGTGCGCCGTTCGAGGATG
>JAGXGT010000190.1 GCA_024636595.1 Sphingomonadales bacterium
GCGACAGCCAGTGGAGTACCGACGGCAATTATGCGCCGATGGCGATGGTCACCGATCTGGCGCAGCTGATCCATCAGCTCGACCTGTCGCCGGTGACCATTGTCGCGCACAGCATGGGCGGCAATATCGCGCTGCGCTATACCGGGCTCTATCCCGAGACCGTGCGCAAGCTGGTCGCGATCGAGGGGCTGGGCCCGAGCCCGGACATGCTCGCCGAGCGGGAGAAGATCGGGCAGCTCCAGCGGGTGCGCAATTCGATCGAGGAAAAACGCAAGGCCGCCGGCCGACAGGTCAAACGCTATCCCAGCTTTGAGGACGCACTGAAGCGGATGCAGGACGCCAACCAGCACCTGTCCGACGAACAGGCCCGGCATCTGACCACCCATGCGGTGATCCGCAACGAGGATGGCAGCTATAGCTGGAAATTCGATCCCTATGTCCAGCATTGGGATAGCATCGATCTGACCCAGGACGCGATCCAACAACTATGGGCCGACATCAGCTGCCCGACCCAGCTCCATTATGGTGCCGACAGCTGGGCCAGCAATCCGGAGAAGGACGGCCGGATCAAATATTTCGGCGACAATGTATCGGTGAAGGAATTCCAGAAAGCCGGCCACTGGCTGCACCATGACCAGTTCAAGCTGTTCGTCGAGACGCTGCGGGACTTTCTATAGGAAGCGGAACCCTATGCTTCGCCAATAATATTGATCGCCCGGTTGCTCCCGACACTGTAACATTACAGCATCGCAATTGAGAAGAAAGGCTGATAGAGATCAAACGGTTAACCGTGACACCATCCGATAATATGCTAGATGGTCGATCACGAATGAAAAGAGGACAGATATGGTCGCCACCCAATCCCGCATGCGTTATGCTTCCCTCTCCATTTTCCTTCATTGGGCGATGCTGCTGCTGATAACGGCGGTCTACAGCTGCATCCTGCTGCGCGAGAATTTTCCAAGAGGTAGTGACCTGCGCGAGGGTTTGAAGATGTGGCATTTCATGCTCGGCCTGTCGGTGCTCGCGCTGGTGATCATCCGGATCGTCGCGCGCCTGCTCACGACCAAACCGCCGATCAAGCCTGAACCACCTGCGTGGCAAATGCTGCTCGCCAAAGTGACCCACCTCGCCCTTTATGCGTTCATGCTGGCGATGCCGATTGCCGGCTGGCTGATCCTCAGCGGCGAAGGCAAGCCCATCCCCTTCTTCGGGCTGGAGCTTCCTGCCCTGATCGCGCCGGACAAGGGGCTGGCGGAGCAGATCGAGGAACTGCACGAAACGGTCGGCGAGATCGGTTATTATCTGATCGGCCTGCATGCGCTTGCCGCCCTGTTCCATCATTATGTGGTCAAGGACAATACGTTCCGGCGGATGCTGCCCGGCAAGCGTTCCACTCGTTGACCTGACCCTTCTCCCTTGAGGGAGAAGGAAATTAGGAAATCATCCCTCGCAGTGTCGTGATCCGGTCCGCTTCTTCGGCGGGCTTGTCCTTGCGGATGCGGTGGATGCGCGGGAAGCGCATGGCGAGGCCGGACTTGTGGCGCTTGCTCTCGTGGATCAAATCGAACGCGACTTCCAGCACCAGCGATTTCTTCACCTCGCGGACCGGACCGAACCGGTTCAGCGTATTCTCCCGGACAAAGCGGTCGAGCCATTTGAGCTCCTCGTCGGTAAAGCCGGAATAGGCCTTGCCGACCGGTAGCAGTTCGCCATCCTCGGTCCAGCAGCCGAAGGTATAGTCGGAGTAAAAGGACGCGCGCCGACCGTTGCCGCGCTGGGCATACATCATCACGCAGTCGGCGTTGAGCGGGTCGCGCTTCCACTTGTACCAGTGGCCGGTGACCCGGCCAGCCAGATAGAGGCTTTCCCGGCGCTTTAGCATCACCCCTTCGATCGCCGCATCGCGGGCCCCGGCGCGCATGGTTTCCAGCGCGGCAAAATCATCGACATCGATCACCGCAGACAGATCGAAATGGTCGGGATTGAGCTTGGGCACAAAGGCTTCCAGCCGTTGGCGCCGCTCGTGCCAGGGCAGCAGGCGCAGGTCTTTCTCGCCGTCCATCAGCAGATCATAGACCCGGACAAAGGCGGGAAATTCCTGACGCATTTTTTTGGAGACGGTCTTGCGGCCCAACCGTTTCTGCAGCGCATTGAAACTGGCCGCCTCGCCGCCCTGGTCGGTGCCGCGCACCAGCAGCTCGCCGTCGATCACACCGTCGCGGTCAAACGCCTCGACGACGTCGGGGAAGGCAGCACTGATATCGTCACCGCCGCGGCTATAGAGCCGGGTTTCGCCGCCCAGATGCACGGCCTCGACACGAATGCCGTCCCATTTCCATTCGACCGCATATTCGCCGAGATCGAGACTGTCGCCCTCGAACGGATGCGACAGCATGAACGGCCGGAAGAAGGGGGTGGTGGACAGATCCGGGCGTTTCCCGCCCTCTTCCGCCCAGCGGAACAGCGCTGCATAGGGTGGATCGAGCGCGTGCCACAGCTCCTCGACATCGTCGAGTGGCACATCAAAGGCCTGCGCGAAGGCGGTTTTTGCGAGCCGCGCCGATACTCCGACCCGCATCCCGCCGACCGCCAGTTTGAGCAGGGCATAGCGGCTGTTCGAATCCAGCCCGTCGAGCAGCGAGGCGACGATATCGGGAGCGGTGGCGCGGGTGGCGGCAGACAGCGCCTGCACCGCTTCATCCACCGTGGGGTCGCTCAACTGTCGATCCTCGGCTTCAGGCCAGATCAGGGCGACGGTTTCGGCGGTATCGCCAACATGATGCCGCGACAGCCGGAACAGTTCGGGATCAATCCGGGTCCCGGCCAGATTGCGGATGGTGGAGGATTTTACCGCCGGGAAATCGATACTGTCGGTCAGCGCCGCCAGCGCCCAGCCGCGATCCGGATCGGGCGTGTCCCGCAGATAGGCGGAAATCGCGGCCAGCTTGGCGTTGCGCGATCTGGTGTAGATCAGACTATCAATCAGAGCGGCGAATCCGCGCATCAGCCGTCGTCCCCGTCTTCGCGCCCGATCATCGCCAGCGCCTTCGCCTTGATCTGGTGCAGCTCGCACCAGCGCAGCAGGCCGTCTTCGCTGCCATGGGTGATCCATGTTTCTTTTGGGGCCAGTTCGCGGATCGTGCCGGTCAGCTCATCCCAGTCGGCATGATCAGAGATAACCAGGGGAATCTCGACCCCACGTTGCCGCGCCCGCCCCCGCACCCGCATCCAGCCGGAGGCCATCGCGGTCACCGGACTGGGCAGCCGCCGGCTCCATTTGTCGATCAGCGCCGAGGGCGGGCAGATGATGATCTGGCCGCGCATCTCCTCCTTTGGCGTGTCCATCACCAGCCGCAATTCTCCCAGAGATACACCGAGCTCTTCATAGAGTGCGCACATCTTGACCTGGGCGCCGTGCAGATAGATCGGCTTGTCCCATCCGGCGGCGCGCAACTCGGCAATCACCCGCTGCGCCTTGCCCAGCGCATAGGCGCCGATCAGCAGGCAATGGTCGGGCTCGGCTTCGAGGCGAGCAAATATCTTGGCAATCTCGCCTTCGATCGGCGGATGCTTGAACACCGGCAAGCCAAAGGTCGCCTCGGTGATGAAGATATCGCAGGGCACCGGCTCGAACGGCGCGCAGGTCGGGTCGGGGCGGCGCTTGAAATCGCCAGTGACCACCACTCGCTCGCCTTCATATTCCATCAAGACCTGAGCCGAGCCCAACACATGCCCCGCCGAATGCAGACTGAACCGCACCCCGCCGCGCTCAAACCCCTCGCCATAGCCGACCGGCGTTCCCGCCTCTGTGCCATAGCGCAAACCCATGATCGCCAGCGTCTCCGGCGTCGCCCATACATCACCATGACCGCCGCGCGCATGATCGGCGTGGCCATGGGTAACCACCGCGTGCTGCTTCGGTGAGGATGGATCGATCCATATGTCAGCCGGGCGCACATAAATGCCCTGCGGATGCGGTTCGATCCAGTGTTTCGCTTTTGCCATTGTGTAATAGCGTATTGGGTTGGGAAAGGTTCCGGTCAAATGGAAAGGCGCTGGAGGGAAGGTTTCTTGTCATCCTGAACTTGGTTCAGGACCTCAGGCGGCAAAACCGGAAAGTCGTGGCAAGAGTGCAGGGGTCCTGAACCAAGTTCAGGATGACGTGATCACAGCACACCATGTGAACCCAATGTGATATTTGCCCTAGACGCATCACATTGCGGTGTGATACAAAATAGGCAATATCACATTGAAAAGGCGATTCCCATGAGCAAAATCCTGATCGAGCAACTGATCGAACTGATCGACTCCGGCAAGGAAACCCGTGCAGGCCTGGCGCGGGCCGCGGGCCTTCATGCCAACAGCCTGCGCAGCCTGGGGCAGGAGGAATGGAACCCGACCGCGGAAACGCTCGGCAAGCTGGAGACCTATCTGGCGCGCGGCGGCAGCGGCGTCATGGCGACGGCGGAAGAGATTATCAACGAAGCGCGCAACGGTCGCATGTATATTCTGGTCGATGACGAGGATCGGGAGAACGAAGGCGACCTGATCATCCCGGCGCAGATGGCCACCCCCGATGCGATCAACTTCATGGCCAAATATGGCCGCGGGCTGATCTGTCTGGCGATGTCGCGGGACCGGGTAGAGGAACTTGGCCTCGACATGATGAGCCAGAACAATCGCGGTGCCTATGAAACCGCTTTCACTACCTCGATCGAGGCACGCGACGGTGTCACCACTGGAATCAGCGCCGCCGACCGTGCGCGCACCGTGGCGGTGGCGATCGACCGGACCAAGGGCAAGGACGAGATTGTCACCCCCGGCCATGTCTTTCCCTTGCAGGCCCGCAACGGCGGCGTGCTGGTCCGTGCCGGCCATACCGAAGCGGCGGTCGATGTCTCGCGGCTGGCCGGCCTCAACCCGGCTGGCGTGATTTGCGAGATCATGAAGGACGATGGCGAGATGGCGCGGCTCGATGACCTGATCGAATTTGCCCAGCATCACGGGATGAAAATCGGCACGATCCGCGACCTGATTGCTTATCGTCTGCGC
>JAGXGT010000191.1 GCA_024636595.1 Sphingomonadales bacterium
CGTCATAATGGGTGTGCACATCGACAAACCCCGGGGTGACAAATTTCCCGGTTGCATCAATCTCTTCGCGGCCCTGGGCTGTGACCGTCCCGACCAGCGACACACGGTCGCCGTCAATCGCAACATCCGCCAGAAAGGGCGCGCTACCCGTTCCATCAACCACAGTTCCACCGCGAATTACCAGATCATGCATCGACTCTCTCCTTTATATTTTACGCCATCGTAACAGATTTAACTGGATGATTAAAGACCGCTGATGCTAGGAATGAATATGGACAATTCATACTCATGGACCCCCGGGCCAGCGACCGGTATTACGATGCAATGGGTCGAAGCCAATGGCCAAAAATTCGAGGTCGCAACCGCAGGCGAAGGCAAGAAACTGGCGCTCTGCCTGCACGGCTTTCCCGAACTGCATTTTTCGTGGCGGCACCAGATCCCGCTACTTGTGGACATGGGTTATAAAGTGTGGGCCCCGAATTTGCGCGGCTATGGCGGCTCCAGCAAGCCGGAGGGTGTGGACTCCTATCGCCTGAACACTTTGGTACAAGACGTCGCGGCGCTGATCGATGCCAGCGAAGCGAAAGAAGTCACCCTGATCGCGCATGACTGGGGCGCGATCATCGCCTGGCATTTCGCCATCCTGAAAATCCGCCCGCTGACCCGGCTGGTGATCATGAACGTACCGCATCCCAAATGCGCCCAGCGCGAAATGAAACACTGGTATCAGCTGAAGAAAAGCTGGTATATTTTCTTTTTCCAGCTCCCCCGGATACCCGAATGGTTGCTCGGCCGAAACGGTGCCGAACCGATCAAGCGGGCTTTCTCCAAAATGGCGGTCGACAAAAGCCGCTTTCCCGAAGCCGATCTGCAAATCTATGCCGATGCTGCCAGCCGCCCGGGCGCACTGCAATCGATGATCAACTATTACCGCGCGCTCTTGCGCACTCCGGACGCGCGCGAAATCGGCGATGGCATGGTGGACGTCCCGACTCTGATGATATGGGGCGAGGAAGACACCGCCATCGATATCCGCTGCACCGACGGCACACAGCAATGGGTTCCCGATCTCGAACTGCACCGCCTGCCCGCTGTCTCGCACTGGGTACAACAGGAGGCCCCGGAGAAAGTGAACGCGATTTTGCGGGAGTGGTTGGCCTAGACTTTGCGCGCCGCAATCATATCGGCAATATCGGTAAATTTCTCGCGCGGCGAGCCTTCTCTGGCACGGCCAATTTCTGCTTCGTCGATTTTCTGCCAATCGCGAAAAGTGGTCGCATCAACGCCGCGCCCGGCAAGCATCGCGTCGAGGCCCGGGCGCCCAAGCTTGCGGCTGTTCGCGCCGATATCCTCGTCAATCATCTCGGCCACCCCAAAGCCGTCTGGCTTGTTGGTGCCAATGGTTCCTGATGGCCCGCGCTTCGCCCAGCCGACGCAATAGAGGCCGGGCAGAATCCTTCCGTCGGTATTGGCAAAGCGGCCTCGGCCATGTTCATAGGGCACGCCCTCGATTGGCGGGGTGCGATAGCCGATGCAGCTGATCACCAGCTGACAGTCCAGCTCATAGCGCTCCCCTGTGCCGATGGATCGCAGGTCCTTGTCCAGTTCGGTTTTTTCCACGATCAGCCGCTCGACCTTACCATCGCCCTGCAGCTCAACCGGCATTGCAAAAAAATCGAAAACAATCTCGATCGGTTTATGCTGCGCGTCTGGTGCCGCAATCTGGAAATTGCGCAAATGGGTGACCGATTTGCGCATGCCCGGCTCCAGCATGGCATCATCTCCGGGTTCCGGAAAATCATCCGCTTCAACAACGGGCCGCGCCCGCTCCAGTTGCCCCAGCTCGCCGAGCTCCTTGGGAGTCATCGCAATCTGATGCGGTCCGCGCCGTCCCAGAAAGGTGATTTTCTCAACTTTGCTTTGCCGCAGGCCATCCAGGGCGTGACCCACAATATCGCTTCCGACCAGCTCATTTTCGGTCTTCGCCAAGATCCGTGCGACATCGAGGGCGACATTGCCATTGCCGATGATCGCCACGGATTTGGCATCAAGCGAGGGTTTCAAATCCTTGAAATCCGGATGACCGTTATACCATCCGACAAAAGCGGCGCTGCCCACGACACCGCGCAGATCGCTGCCGGGAATATCCAGTATCCGGTCGAGCGGTGCGCCGGTGGCTAATACCACAGCGTCATAAAGTTCTTGCAGCTCGGCGATACTGACATCTTTGCCAACGGTCACATTGCCGATGAAACGGACATTGTTGCCCTGATTGGTTTTCTCGTATCGCCGCGAAACCGCCTTGATCGATTGATGATCGGGAGCCACGCCACTGCGGATCAAGCCAAAGGGAACCGGCAGCCGATCGATGATGTCGACCGCGACATCTTCGCCGAATTTCTTCTGCGCCGCTTCCGCCGAATAATAGCCTGCAGGTCCAGATCCTATGATCGCAATATGACGCATCGTCCGGCCTCCCCGATTATCTCGCTTATGCTAACGCCATAATTTCAAAAGAAAAGCAAAAGGGCGCTGTCATTTTCGCGAGTCCGGAATCCGGTGCACAGAAGTTTAACCGCCGACATTGGCGACATTGTACCGAAGCGCTTCTTCGGTGGTGAGGCAACGACGGGTGGACTTGTCGCCGTCCTCGGTTTTCACCGCGTTGGTCTTGTACATGACCTCCGACAATAATTTGCGCGAGACTCCCATCCGGATCAGGAAATCATTGTCCTCCGTCGCCAGCAGCGCACTTTGCTGCTCCACTTCACCGATTAGACCAACGGTCGAATCCGTGCCCATTTCGATGCTGTAGTTGATCGCGTTGCGGTCATTGGTCATGGTGAACATATGGACCATGAAATGCGCGCCCGGCTCGACGATCCGGGCCCTGCCGCCCATGAACACAAAATTGCACGCGCTAAAACAGGTCCATCCTGCAGGAATGCGGGTGATAATCAAGGCATCGGCTTCGCGGATCACCCGGCCCGCTTCATTGCCTGCTCTCGCAACGCCGCCGGAAGACCGCAGCCAGATTTCAGAAATATCCGGATTTTCAGTCAGCACTTTACGCAATCGATCGGGCAGGTCTCGATCGACCGCCCCCTCGGCCAGCAAGACCTTGGTGCCGTCGATCATCTTGGGGGTCAGCTCCATCGTTTTGTTGGTCGACCAATTGGGAGCCTGCGGACAGGTTGGATTATCCGGGTCCATGCCGGGCTTCACATCGGTAGCCCCGATTGCAAAAAGAGAGGCGATGACGATTGCTGTTTTGATCTTATAATTCATGTTTCATACCACGACGACATATCGTGTTTCTCCCGGATTTTTGCACATCTGCTTGGACACACGGTTTTCTTCCCCGTCGACAATAACAACATCCGTGATCGTCATGCAACTTCTGCCGTCGGCCGTCTGCGTCTTTGCGGTTGCGGTCGAACTGCCCGACACACCGGCACGCGTCTGGCTTGTCCATTGCGACGTGGTGCCGATCTGCTCGGACTCGGTTACGCTTCGGGTCGCTTCTGCGGCCTGCAGCTGCTCATCCGGGTCCAGTCGGCAGGCGATGGCATTGGTCAACGTATCGGCCACCTCCGCACGGGGAATGAAGGACCCGACCACACCCATACCGCCGGTAGCGCGCCGGGTAAAATCCCCGATCACACTGCCCAATATCGATTTGCCGATCGAATTTTTCGAATCGCCATCACAGCCATCGCCGCCCGCTTTCTGGTCAGCGGACGGCTTTTTTTTGAACAGGCCTCCAAACTGGGCCGAAGCTGGCGTGGCCGAGACCAGGGCCGCGACCGTTGTTGCTGTGACCAGCGTGGAAAAGAAACGACGAGCTGTTTTAAGCATGACAAACCCTCAATTGCTTACGAATTATCTATCCTATCATCCCTCCCCTGACCAGCGGTGCTTTTCATCACACCTGCGGCAAAGCAGGGTAGCAAAACCGTGATTACCTGTTATCCTGTATGAAATGATAGGATAGTTTGGACAATGTTCACCAATGTTGCACGGTTCCGGTCGTCGATATTTCTGATAGCCGTCGGCTGCCTGTTCAATTTCAATGTGGCCGCCGAAACCGACGAAATGTCCGGGACGTTGATGGTCGGAAACAAGGGCGAAGACAGCCTGAGCTTCATCGATTTGAAGAGCGGGAAGGAAATCGCCCGGCGGCCCACCGGGAACCAGCCTCACGAGATTGCGATCTCGCCGGATGGACAGCTGGCAGCGGTGGTGTCCTATGGCGGGGAAACGATCGATATTTTCGACATCGCGGCAAGGGAGAAAATCGAAACCGTATCGCTGGCCCCAGCCCGACGGCCGCACGGAATCCTTTGGCTCGACGACGGCAGGATCATCGCAACGACCGAAGGCAGCGACAACATCACGATTGTGTCTCCACCAACTGGCGAAGTGCAACAACGCCAGATTTTATCGATCGCAACGGGCCAGAAGGGCAGCCACATGCTGGTGGTCACGCCGGATAAGGCCCGCGCCTTCGTGACCAACATGCAATCCGGCACCGTGAGTGTTCTGGATCTGGTTACAAGCACCAAGATTGCCGATCTGCCGGCGGGAGCAGAACCGGAAGGCCTCGCGATCACGCCAGATGGTGCCACGATTTGGGTCGCCGATCGGGCTAGCGATCAGTTGCGCGTTTTTGATGTGCAGAGCCTGGAGCAACTGGCGCTGATCGAAACCGGGCCATTCCCGATCCGCGTCGCGATCAGCCCCGATGGAGCAACCGCGATCACTTCCAATCTGGGCGATGGTACGCTCGGCCTGTTCGATGTCGCTTCGCGCGCACCCACAGGCAGCATCGAAATCAGCGGCACCGCAAATTCCCGGCAAGTGACGATCCTGTTTTCATCCAACGGAAAAAATATCTATGTTGCCGAAACCGGTCCTGATACAATCGCCGAAGTTGACCTGGCCGCTGGCAAACTTGTTCGCCGGTTCAAGGCTGGTTCCGACGGAGATGGCTTGGGCATAGGCATGGATGACCAACCTGCGCAGGACTAAACCAAAACGATAGACACCCCCGGGTCGCACCTAGGGAGATGAAAGTTGAAAAAGCCGTTTAATCGCCTGCAGGCGCTGATGATCAAGGCGATGGCCGAAGCCTTGTTTCATAATCGCAAAATGGCCATTTCCCCCGATCAGGTCGTCGATAATGTCCAGTATCAGTTCTCCAATATCGAAGGCAATAAGCCGGTCGAAATTGGCATTGCACTTTACGGTCTGCTGCTCGTTTTGGGCGGACCTTTTTTTCTGGCAGCGCCTCCCGGAATTCGAAAGAAGCTGATCCGCCGCCGACTGCAGAAGTCCCGCATCGACCTGTTTCAGGATATCGCGCGTACCAAGGGCGTGATCCTGGCCGGCTATTACGGCCACTGGCAGCCGGGCGATGAGGCGGGAAATTTCGACAATCCCATCTATGC
>JAGXGT010000192.1 GCA_024636595.1 Sphingomonadales bacterium
AGATGTGTATAAGAGACAGGGTTATCGTCAATTCTTTGGCAAGCTGCAGCGCAGCCGGATAATCGGATTCAAAGGAAATTCCGGACCGGTCGCCCGGCAAGCCAATACGCGTCAGCATTTCTCTCGGTTGTGCCCGGATACCGGATAAAATTATCTGGGCTCCCGATAGCCTAGCCTGTTCGATAAATTCCTCGATCATCGTCACCCCACTGGCATCCAGCATGGGTACAAGCCGCATGCGGAGGATGATGACCTTGGGCGTACGGCCAATCTTGCGCATGGCATCAAGTAGTTCACCCGCAACCCCGAAAAAAACGGGGCCGCTGATGCGAAACACTTCCACGTCTTTCGGAAGGTCGTCGCGCTGGCTCGGGTCTTCACCCTCGAGGTCCGCCAATGATTTTCCGTTGTCCAGCTCCACGGTCTCGCTCATGCGCGCCATGAACAGGAGCGAAGCCAATGTAACGCCGACACCGATCGCCACGGTCAGATCCACCAATATGGTCAGACCAAAGGTCAGCAACAACACCGCGCGGTCGCTATTGGGCATCCGCAGCAGCGCGACAAACCGGTCAAATTCGCTCATCCCCCATGCGACCACGAACAATATCGCGGCGAGCGCCGCCATCGGCACATAGGCCATGAAATCACTGGCAAACAGGATGAACAGCAGCAGGAACAGCGCGTGCATCATCCCTGCCACGGGTGTCTTTCCACCCGCCTTGATATTCGTCGCGGTGCGGGCGATCGCGCCGGTCGCTGGCAAGCCGCCGAACAGCACCGATCCCAGATTGGCAAAGCCCTGACCTATCAGTTCCTGATTCGAACGGTGCCGGGTGCCGGTCATGCCATCTGCAACGACTGCGGAAAGCAGCGCCTCGATTCCGGCCAGAAAGGCGATCGTGAAGGCAGAGGGAAGCAGTTCGGCGATTTTTGCCCAGGACAGTACCGGTAACGACGGCATCGGCAATCCCGCCGGCATGTCCGGAAACCGGGTGCCGATCGTTTCAACCGGTAGCTGGAGCAGCGCCACCACAACCGAGGCAAGTATGATCGCGATCAGGAACCCTGGCAATTTGGGAGCAAATTTTCTGAGCGCCGCAATCACCGAGAGAGCGCCAAGACCGACCAGCAAAGTCGTTATATGCACCGAAGAAATCACCCCGAAATAGGCGCCCCACTTCGGCAAAAATTCAGCGGGAATATTGTCCAGCGAAAGACCCAGAAAGTCTTTCACCTGACTGGTCGCGATGATCACGGCGATCCCGGCGGTAAAGCCCGTCACCACCGGATGCTGGATGAACTTGATCAATCGCCCGATCTTGAACGCCCCCGCTGCAATCAGGATCAGCCCGGCCATGAATGTGGCGATCAACAGACCATCATAGCCATGCTGGGCAATGACATTGAACACGACGACGACAAAGGCACCGGTCGGGCCACCCACCTGAACCCGGGAGCCGCCAAGGAACGAGATCAGAAATCCGGCAATAACGGCCGTAACGAGTCCCTTGTCGGGTGACGCACCGCTGGCAATGGCCAGCGCCATGGATAATGGCAGTGCAACGATGGCAACCGTCAGCCCTGCAACAGAATCTGCTTTGAACAGGCTGAAATTATAGCCTTCCCGCATGGTCGTTATGAATTTGGGGGTAAAGCTATGCACCAGAGCGGCTCGTTAGCCAGCGTCCGCTTCGGATTTCGCCTGGTCGAACATAATCGAGCCAACCTTATTTTCCGGCTTGCCATCCATCGTCTCGCGCAAACGCACGCCGCGCCCGATACCAATGCTGGACGCATTCTCGCCAATCAGTTCGATGCCGCTATTTTCCAGTGCAGCAATAACCTTGACCAACGTATCAACAACTCCGCGCACCTGGCCGTCCGACGATTCCATGCGCTGGATAGTAGGCAGCGAAAGACCCGCCAGTTCCGCCAGTTGGCGCTGATCGATACCAAGCAAGGCGCGCGCCGCCCGCATTTGTTGAGACGTGATCATTTTTCTATCCATTCTGATATATTAAACATCAATAATCAGTATTAACAATTTATTCTAATGCTGTATAGAGACCTTTCATGACCAACGATGAATACTCCCAGCGATTGTGACTGGAACATGTTCGGATCAGGTTCACCGCGGCAAAGATATTACGGCATGGAGTCGCCGGCTCACCACACGCACAGACACGATCAACCAGCGATCACAGACAGTAGCCAGCTGCCATGGACGCAGCCCATATTCCAACGACAAGAAGCAGGATAAAATGAATGGCCGGATTTGAGACTTTGCTGGACAGAATCGTCGATGATATGCGCAGCGACAATGTTGCTGTCGTGGATGACGCGGACAAACCCATCCGTTCCGCTTTGCCGCAAACCGCATGGCAGGCGGCTGTCCGGGGACTTCGCGGTCGATGCCCGAGCTGCGGTGAAGGTCGTATGTTTACACGGCTTCTCAAGCCGTTTGCGCATTGCCCCGAATGTGGCCAGGACTGGACGGCACAACAGGCGGATGATTTCCCTGCCTATGTGGCGATCATCGTGACGGGGCATATCATGGCGCCGATCATCATCTTCATGGTCAATGAGACCGATTTTTCGATGTGGACCAATCTCGCGATCATGATTGGCCTGGCGCTCATCCTGATCGGCGCGTTGTTGCAACCGGCCAAGGGCGCGATCATCGCCCTGCAATGGTGGATGGGATTGAACGGTTTTGTAAAACCCGCTCGTCCGGAGGAACTTCTGGTACCGGAAGATGGAAACACCTAGCCATAGCGGACTAGAATAAAAGCCGATCCAGTCCGCCAGGGGATCGTAGACTATCGCCCGATCAATGCCATCGCCATATTGTCCGCGACATCGGAGTCCGGCAATTTCTGGGCTGCGCTCTGCGCCCAGATCTCGGTCAGTCGTTCGGGGATCATCGCCACCCGGCGATTGACTTCCTTGACATCGCCATCGCCGAGATATTCCAGGCCAACGCTGATGATACCACCGGAATTGATCACATAATCGGGCGCAAACAGGATGTTGCGATCAAAGATCCGCTGTCCATCTTCTGGGGTCGCGAGCTGGTTGTTGGCGCCGCCCGCAACAATCGGAACATTGAGATGGGCGATAGAGACCTTGTCCAATATCGCGCCCAACGCGTTGGGGCTGAACACATCTGCCTCAATCCGCATGACTTCGTCGAGACCGACAACCGTCGCGCCAATTTCTTTTGCCAAACCCGCAGCGTGGTCCTTGTTGATATCAGCAATGCTCAGCTTCGCACCGTCTTTGGCGAGCAGGCGGGCCAGACCGCCGCCGACGCTGCCAACGCCCTGAATCGCCACATGGACACCGTCCATATTGTCCCGACCAAGCTTGTGCGCCACAGCGGCCTTCACGCCCAGATACACGCCCATTGCCGTGAACGGACCCGGGTCACCGCCAGCTTCGCCGCTATTGCTGACCGGCAGGCCAGAGACATATTTGGTCTCTTTGGTCAACGCGACCATATCGGCTGCGGTTATTCCGACATCTTCCGCGGTGATATATTTCCCGCCAAGCGACTCGATCATCCGGCCAAAGGCCGCCAGCATTTCCGGTGTCTTGGTGCGATTGCGATCGGCGAGAATCACGGCTTTACCACCGCCGAGCGGTAGGCCAGCCATCGCATTCTTGAAGCTCATACCGCGCGACAGGCGCAGCGCATCGGTTACCGCGGTATCGCGATTCTCATAATGCCAGAAACGGGTTCCGCCCGCGCCGGGGCCGAGATGCGTACTATGCAAGGCGACAATCGCGCTCAGGCCAGTTTCGATATCATGGAAGAAATGGACCGCTTCATGGTCGTCAAAATCCGGCAAATCCCACATCACGCTCATGCTGTAATTCCTGCAAGTTGGAGCAATTAAATATCTCATAGCTGTAATTTAATTACAAATAAAGAGAGACTTTTCCAACACGGCCCGGTGGTACTGGCCTTGCCTTTCTTCTGCTTCTTGAGGAAAATGGGGCGATCGAGGGGTCTTGAACCCCCGACCTCCGGTACCACAAACCGGCGCTCTAACCAACTGAGCTACGATCGCCACAAGCCGCGCACTATATAGCCGCATTGCGGAGCGGTGCATAGGGATAGCGAGTATCAATCGTCAAGCATTTAGCGGGATGATTCTTAATTAAAACGCATCCCCGCGCTGACGATGGACAAGCCGGGCCGGTTGCCGCGCGGCATCGATCAACGCCCTCTCCTCGACCAGCGCGCTTTGCATCTCGACCGCCAGATCGACGCGGAACCAGCGGGTCGTCAGTTTGATCTGGCTTTGCACTTCCGACGATGCTGCCAGACTTGCCGGATAGGGTTGTGCCCAGAAATCATTGAGGCTGGCATAGCCGAGCTCCGGCCGTCGTCCCAGAAATTGCCTTGCCGGAGTCAGATCGGACGGTACAGCCCCCAGCATAGCCAGCAGTATCCCCTGCTCCGGGCGTAGAGTATTGATATTAATCGGGGAGAGATCGGTTGTTGGTAGCGCACATACCCAAGGCGCCAGTCGGACGAATATATCATCCGTTACGCCTTTGATCGTCCGCAATTCGCTGATATCTACGATCAATGCATTTGCGGTGCGGTAGGGGTTATCTTGCTGCAGATAATATTGGTCTTCTGCCCCGCGGGGTGATGCAACCATATCACTGTCGATCCAGTCACCAACCGATTCCGCAATATCCGCAGCATCTCCATCCAATATGCCCAGCATGACCATCAGCCGTGAAAATTGCGCCAGACCTTCGGGTCGCGCCGACAGCACAGCTCCCTGCTGGGTGACGAGGCTGTTGATGTTGAAACAATTGCCGCCGTCGGCAAGCGTTGCGGCGATAATTCCTCCCGGCACCGGTAATTTCTGTTCCCTGCCATTCCAGCCGCCCACGTTAATCGTCCGACCTGGAGAGGCGGACACAATCTGTTCGGCCGACTCCAGCCCGATCGATTCAGCGGCAATTAGATAGGCTTTGGCCTGCGACAGTTCCCGCGCATTGGAGGCAAGTTTGGTTGCGCCGGCCAGTCGGTCAATCCCGTGCGCAGCCAGTATCGCGATCACCGCGACCAGCAACAATACCGTGAGCAGCGCCGCTCCGCGTTCCTTTTCGGGGCCGATCTGCCGCAACTGGCTCACAGATAGCCCGTCCCGACCAGGAAGAGATGCCGGTAGCGGCGTCCTTGCTGGTCAAACTGGATTTCGATTGCCCGCGGCAAATCAGCCAGTCTTTCGGTCTCCCAGCGATTGGACCACTGTCCTCGCTTGTCGCGAAAGCG
>JAGXGT010000193.1 GCA_024636595.1 Sphingomonadales bacterium
AAGGATATGCTGGCGAAGTGAGGGACGGGGAATGGCGTCGCCCTTCCCCGAAAATTTGGCTCAGTAACGCAGAACCCGCGCCTGCCAGAGCAGCAATAGCGGTGACAATATTTCCACAAACATGGCGGCAAATTGCTCGGTCGGCGGTGGCCCCACTGTCAGATAGGAGATGACCCGCGCACAGCCTCCAATGAAAAAGAACAGCATTGCGAAGCGGAACAGCATCGCCCGTTTCCGGATTTCGCCAGCGCTATAGAAAATCATCAACGCGACGCCGATATAGACACCGGAGAGATAGCGATACTGGTTATCCATCGCGCTGGTGAACGCATCGCCGCCCATATGTTCCGCCGCGCCGAATAGCAGGCCGTTGATCCCGAACCAGAGCGGGATGAATCCGATCAGAAACGAAAGGATGCGGAATGTCGCCATATATATTCTCCTCAATGTTGTTTGTCGCAAGCCCTTCGGCGAACATGTGTCCACAAGCTCGGGCGTGCCAATGCTGACTGGATCACGGCTAGGTTCCCAAAGCAGCTTGCAGCTGTTTAAGACCATCGGCTTCCTCGGCCGTCAGCGGCTGCGCTTCACAGCGCGGATCGGTTTTCTGCAGCCCCCGGATCATCACATCGTTGATCGGGATCGGGTCGCAGCCGTGGTCGGTCTTGCAGATCAGGTCAAACTGCGGCGCCGCCTTGACGTGGCAGTCCTGACAGCTGTTGCCGAACCGGTTTTTCACCTCGTCGGCGCCGCGCGTCAGGATCTTGGTACCCTCCGCAGAGATGTCGAGATCAAAATATTCCCAGTCCTTGGTAACCGCATTAAAGCCTGCTTCGCGCTTGACCATCACTTCGGTGGGAACCAGCTGCACCACAGAGCCGACCGGATAGACGCCGCCCTCCTCTGCGCTCGCCACCGCCACAGTGGCGTCAAGATCTCCATTGAGATTGCCGACAAAGAAACGGTCCACTGCGGTCAGGTCGCTAATGCAGCCAAAGCTCGCTTCGGTAATATTCTCGGTCGGCAAGGCCGTCACGGCCTCTTCCTTCGCCGCTTCGGGCTCACTGCTACACCCTTGTGTGACCAGCCCCGCAAACAACAATGCTGCAGTCGCGCGAAGCAGCCGGCTGGATGAATGACCTTCTGATCGAATATGCGCCATCATTATCCCCCCGATAGTCTTGAAGACTGCCACGCACGGCTGCGGCTGTCAATTTGTTGCGCTGGCCGTAACCATCAGCCCCCAGCCGGCGTCCACAGTTAGACTAGAGCCGTTCGAGCCGGACCGGCAGCCCGTCCCTTGGCTGCGGAATCGGAAATACCTGCCATTTCGGTACGTAATCCGGTCCCCCTTGCAGAACGACGCGGTTCTGCGTCAGCATCGCATGCATCAAAATCTTGATCTGCATATAAGCAAAATGCAGCCCCAGACACATATGCGCGCCACCGCCAAACGGGACCCACGCATATTTGTGCCGACCGGCACTGTTTTCCGGTGTGAAGCGCAATGGATCAAACTTGTCCGGGTCGGGCCAGTGCTTTTCCATCTTGTGGACGAATTGCGGACTAATGCCGATATTGGTACCCGCCGGAATCGTGTAATTGCGGAAGGTGAATTCCTTGAGCGCCCGGCGCGGGATGCTCGGCACCGGCGGGATCATCCGCAGTGATTCCTTGAACGCCATTTCGGTGAGTTCCAGCTTGCCCAATTGCTCGAGCGTAAGCGTCGTGCCGGCCGGCGCAACCGCCAGGCATTCTTCGCGCAACCGCTCCTGCCATTCGGGATGCTTGGCTAGCAAATAGGTCATGCTGGTCGCCGACGACGTAATCGTGTCATGCCCCGCCATCATCAGAAAATTCATGTGATCGACGACTTCGTCCTCGGTCAGCAGCTCGCCATTCTCATGCGTCGCCAGACAGATCTGGGTAAAAATATCCTCGCCGCCCTTGGCCCGGCGCTCTTTCACTTGCGGGGTGAAATATTCGAGCAGATATTCGCGCGCCTTGACGCCTTTCCACATCTTGGTGAATGGAATCGGTGAGCGGGCAATGCCGACCGACGCCTGCACCTCGTCGACAAAGGCCTTGTTGATCTTGTCCGCTTCCGGACCCCAGGGGATACCCAGAATGGCGCTGGCTGCGGTGTCGAGCGAAAGCGATTTGATTGCCGGATAAAATTCGAATTCAGTGCCGCCCCAGTCGGCGACCCGCTCCAATATGCCTTCACCCAGAACCGCACAATGGTGCTTCATCGGACCGGGTTTGAAAGCGACCGAGAGCGCCTTGCGGTCGGCTCTGTGCCGTTCGAAATCCATCAGCATCAGGCCGCGTGGGAAAAGATTGTTCAGCACCGGTCCCCAGCCCTGCTCGCTGGAAAAGATCTTTTCCTTGTTGAACATCACCAGTTCGGTCGCGTCCGCACCAAGCAACATCACGTTCTGTTTGCCAAAGCTGTACGTGCGATAGACCGAGCCATAGCGTTCGAACATATATTTGCCGAACCCGATCGGGTCCTTGATGACCTTCAATGTTGTCCCAACAAATGGCAGCCCCTGCTCGCCCGGAATATGGGCCAGCTGTTCCTCGCTTGGCGGGGCCACCCAATGCGGATTGGCGCTTTCCTGATAGGGATATCCATGTGGTTTTGCTGCGATGGTGGCCAATGAAAATCTCCTGGGCTGGCTTTTCACTAGCCTTAGCTACTTTCATCAATGTCAGCAAGACACTCCATTCATAAGCTATTCAAATGGCTTTTGGTACCTGTGACGCAGAAAAAGAAGAATGTAACCCGCCAAGGCTGATGCCGCCGGGTTCGGCTTGAGGAATAGAACATGAGCAATTTTACCATCCCACGGCCGCTGAAGGGCGCACTGGTGGCGGTCGCTGTATTGGGTTTAGGCGGCTGCATGTACGGCGGCGCGGGCTATTACGGCGACGGCTATGTCAATAATCAGCGCTATGAATGCGACCCTTATGCGCCGTTCGACGATTATTATGCCTGCGACTATGGCTATGGCTTTGCCAATATCGGATACGGCGGCGGCTGGTATGATCAATATTATTATCCCGGCTACGGCATCTACATCTTTGACCGTGGCGGACGGCGCCTTGCGATGCGTAGCAATCACCGGCGTTATTGGGCCAGGCAGCGCGCCGAATATGGTGGGCACCACGCAAGAGACCGCCACTGGAATCAGCAACAGCGCGTCGATCGGCGTGACCAGCGCTATCGCCGCGGCGATGGCGTAAGGGACCAGCGGCACGGCAACTATCGTGATGAGCGGACAAGAGCGGAGCGGCGTGGCAATGGCGACCAGATCAACCCGGTTCGCAACCGCCGCGACCGCACAGGAACAGGACGCGTGGACCGGCGACCCGGCGTGACTGCCCAGCGGCCACAGTCGAGACCACAGCCTGCCGCCCGCCCTGCCACGGCAAGCGGATCACAGCGTCCAGAAAGTCCGCGGGTTTCACTGAGAACGAGCCGTAGCGCCCGCGAGCGAATCGCCGACGACTAGCCTCCGTGGCCGTCTATCTGCGTTTGCTGACCGTGATCGATTCTATGCGATAACCCGCATGAACCCGCATGAGCGGACCTTGCCCATCGGCACATTCACGTCGCGAAGCGCGACAGCGGACGTCGGGACGGCAATTTTCGGTTACACCGGTTTGAAGGACTGTTGCATCCCGGAAGGATGGTTTGGCAGCGCAAAAATGAGCAAAAAACACTGCCGAATCAGCGAGCCACTGCAAAACGCTTGACCAAAGCGGACAGTTTTATGCTTCGCAACCCACATATTAGTTAACACAATTGTAATCATCGTAAATAGCCTATATCCTAGGGTTTAGTCCTAGATTTGAGGAATTTTGTCGATGGCAACCGCATTTAGCGATATTCAACCCGACGAATATACACCGTCGGAAAAGCACCCCCAGCATGGCGTCATCATTGGCGGACCAGCTGCGCGGGCAAAGCGGATGGAATATGGGATATTGCTCTCGTCGATGGTTATCGGCTCTCTCGGTGCCCTATACTGGACGCTCACGCATGCCACCGGCTGGGTTGAATGGTCGGCCTTTTTGTTCGGCTTTGCCCTGATCAACATGGGCGTGGGCATCGGCTATCATCGCTATTTCACCCATCGCGCCTTTGAAGCGGGACCGAAAATGCGCCTCGCCATTGGCATCATGGCGCAAATGGCGTGTCAGGCTTCGGTATTGAAATGGGCGGCGGACCATCGCCGTCATCATGCCTTTTCCGATGCCGTTGGCGACGTGCACAGCCCCTATATCGACGGCCATGGCAAGAAAATGGGGAAACTCAAGGGCCTCGGCATCGCCCATTTTGGCTGGCTATTCGACAACACGACATCGGATATGAAGGTCTATGGCAAGGGCCTGATCGACGATCCCCAAGTCTTGTGGTGCCACAAGCATCGCTGGTCGATCGCCATTTTCTCCAGCATCATTTTGCCCGCGTTGTGGGCACTGACTTTTGGTGGACCAGAGCATATCATCGGTACCATCCTGATCGGCGGTTTCTTCCGCAATTTCTTCTTCCTGAATTTTGTCATGGGCGTGAACAGCATCGGCCACATTTTTGGCTCGCAGCGTTTTGAAACCAAAGACGGGTCGCGGAACAACTGGTTCATGGCATGGATGACGTTTGGCGATGGCTGGCACAACAACCATCACCAGCATCCGCGCGCTGCTTCCTCGCAGATCGCCTGGTGGGAATTCGATCTGAACGGCCAGATCATCTATCTGTGGGAGAAGATGGGTCTGGTCTGGAACGTGAAACGCGCGCCGGCCTATATTCGCAATGAAAAGGGCGAGTGGGTTCAGAAGGACGCCAAGGTCGCAAGAGCCGATCTGGCCGAACCGGAAGCGATGTCAGCCGACGATGGCGGCGTAATGTTCCCGGCAGGCAAACAACGTCATATCGAACCGACGGAGTGACGCTCTAGTTTGACCGCAGGGTCAGCGTCGCCGAGATTGTTCCGTTGCCAGCAGGATCGACACTAAGCGACTCGACCGCAATGCCCTCACGTTCGATCCGCGCCAGCCAGCCGAACAGCGCCGTCGGCTTGGCCGATTCAACCACCATATTGACCCGGCTATCCGACTGCGGCGTGACGGAGGCTACCGCGATGCCGGTCTCGCCTGCGCTCTGGCCGACAAAGGTATCGATCGCACCGCTGAACTTGACCACAGTCCCGTCCGCGGGCTGCTGGAGCGCTGCTACCTTGGCGTCGATCCGCGCCTGCTGTTCGACCGCGTCAGCATAGCCCTTTTCTGCTGCGGTCATCGCGCCGAACATCGGGCGGGCGATGCCATAATAGCCGACCAGACCAACCAACAGCAGCCCGGCAATCCCGACCAGCACTTTTTCCCTTTGACTGAGCCCGGCAAACCAGTTTCTGGCATTGTCTATCATGGTGCCCTCACCGTTATATCCGCCTGCGCCGAACCCGTGGCATCGGTGCGCGGCGTTGCCGTGATGACGAAGCCGGCTTCCTGCACCGCGATCAGAACCGGATTGATATCTTCGTTGCGGACCGCCGACAAGGTCGCCGAGACGATCCCGTTTTCGCCATAAGCCATCCGGGTAACGGCCACGTCGGGAGCTTGTTGCAGGGCGGAGAAAAGAGCCGAAGCGGGCACCGGAAACATAATATTGCCGCGATTTTCGGCAATCAGCCGCTGGTCAAGCGCGCGTTCGGCGCTGTCCGGATCCGGCTGCTCACCGACGACGGTGGCGGCATTGGCGAGAGCGGCCTCCTCTGCTGTGCTGGCCGCCAAATGATATTTGGCCAGCTGCACCAGCGGAATGGCAAGAGAGATGATCACCAGAGCGGCCACCATCCAGCCGAGCCGGCGCTTTTGAGTTGCGCCCATCGCACGCTGCGTCTTTTTGGCAAATGGGCCGCTGCGAAAGTTCAGATCGCGCTGTTCTGAAGCACCCGCAATCATGGCGTCAAAATCATCGCCGATGATTGGCTTGATCGTCAAACCAGCAAACAGAAACTCCCGGAGCGCAGGATCATCCGTCGCGATAATATGGTCCGAACGCAAGACGCGATCAAATCCGAAATCGGCAGATACCGCGCCATCACGGGCGACCGGCAGCAACCAACCCGAGGGAATGATCGCGTCAGGATCAATACCGAGCGCCTGCAGATGGACCAGACCGGCCGACAATATATCCCGTCCGACCGTTGCCGTGATTGCCCTGCCCTCGTCACCCATGGCAGCGACGATATGGATATTTTCGCTTTCCAGACTTTGCGCCCTGGCAGCGATGGCCGCAGCGGCAAGCGCCTGGTTCTCGTTCGCTCCCTCGATCGCTTCGTGGCCACTGATGGTGGTCAGATGCGACGGCACCAGCGCGACCAGACGAACATCGGACTGCGCATCATCCGGGCCATAGGCCTGTGAAGCCATCAGCGGGTCCGGATCACATCCCCACCCCTGCACGACACCATCGACGACATGCCACCAATAAAGCGCCTCGTCATCGGTAGCCGGAAAGGCCGTGAGAAGAAGATTTTGGGTCACGCGCTGCTGGTCTTATTCGGCGTAAATATCGGCGTTGTCGTCATCGCCACCCGGTGCCCCGTCGGCACCCAGTGAATATAGATCAAATCCCGGACCCTGACGGCCAGGATTATCATATTGATAGGGCCGTCCCCACGGATCGTCGGGCAGCTTCTTGATATAGCCGCCCTGACGGTAGCGTGCGGTCGTTGCCAGCGATGCAGGCGGTGCGATCAGCGCCTGCAAACCATCCGAGGACGTCGGATAGCCGAGATTGTCGAGCCGGTACATTTCCAAAGCCTGACCGAGCGTCGCGATGTCCGAGCGGGCCTTCTGGACCATCGCCCGATCTTGGCTGGGCAGCACATTGATCACAACGATGGTGGTCAGCAGTCCAAGGATGAAAATCACCACCATCAGCTCGACCAGGGTGAAGCCATTGCGTTTTTTCCGCTTGCTTTCCTCCGGGACCGAAGTCTCGCCGGAATTGTCTCTGTCTGTCGTCATCATCATTCCTTTTTTCCGGCCCTATAGTCCGGCAAGATTTTGTAGCTGCAGGATCGGCAATAATATCGCCAATATCACCACCGCCACCAGCCCGCCAAGACCCACGATGATCAGCGGTTCCAGCAAGGACAAGGCGGTGGAACTGAAATTGTCAAATTCGCGTTCCAGATAGCCCGCCGCCCGCGCCAGCATGTCATCCAGCTGTCCCGATGCTTCGCCGCTGGAGGTCATATAGACCAGCATCGGCGGAAAAACCCCTGAATTTTTCAGCGCCGTGGAAAGGCTGCCGCCGCCCCGAATTGCTTCGACCATATCTTCCGACGCCTTGCGCAGCACACTGTTGTGGATCGTATTGGTGGTCAGCTTCAACCCCTCGATAATCGGCAGCCTACTGGCGACCATGGTCGACAGGGTCCTGGCCAGACGCGCCGCGTGCAGATCACGCAGCAACCGCCCGAAAAACGGCAGGCGCAACAGGAAACCGTCAAACCGATATTTGATTTGTGGTTCCTTTAGCGCACGCCAGCCGATCAGCGCAGCCAGTCCGATCACAATCGCAATCGCCCACCACCAGTCGGCCAGAAAGCTTGAAATGCCAATCACGATCCGCGTAACCATCGGCAGTTGCTGGTTCACATCATCAAACTGTTCGACCACTTTCGGCACGACCGCGATCATCAGCAGCGCCACGACGATGATCGAGACCAGCGCCAACACAATCGGGTAAGCGAGCGTACCGATCAATTTGCCGCGCAATTCCGCTTGCCGCTCGAGCAGATCGGCCAGCCGTTCCGTGATGTCGGGCAAGGTACCCGAACTTTCGCCAGCGGCGATCATCGCCCGGTAGAGTGGTGGAAAGCTTTTCGGTTCGCGGCGCATCGCCTCGGACAGCCGCTGTCCCTCGATCACCCCGCCGTGGACGGTTGCGATCCGCTGCTGCACATGCGGTTTTTCATTCTGGTTGCCGATCAGACGCAGTGCTTCTTCCAGCGGGCTTACCTGGGCCAGAGATGACAATTGCCGCGTGAACAGGGTGAGCTCTTTCGATGTCAGTTTTTTGGGTCCGAACAGCCCGGCAGAGGCCTTGGCTTGCTTGCTCTTCCCGCCCTGTGCCGCTTCCATCTTGACGACATAGAAATTGCGCTCGGTCAGCTTCGCCCGGGTTGCATCGTCGCTGGCCGCAGTCAGCCGCCCGGTCTTCTCCC
>JAGXGT010000194.1 GCA_024636595.1 Sphingomonadales bacterium
GATAATGAAGCACTCGCTATCGCTGCCTAACCCATTGACCTCACGGTCATAAGTTAGAAAGCTACGCGCGGTTGAACCCACCGGGCAACAGAAGGGAATTCAGCGGTTTGGAAGGCACCGGGCAACAGAAGCCTTCCACTTTCCACATTCATTTCCGGATTCGTAGCGGCCCCGTCAATATTCGGAGCTGTAAATGCGGTTCAGGTCGATCGCCTCGATCATCTTGGCGCCGGCCATGAAGACTGCCCCGGTAACAGCCAGAAACAGCAATTTTCCGCCCCAGCCGGGATATTGCACAAGATAATGCTGGCCACGCGCAACCGCGCCGGTGGCAAGCGCATAGGTAATGAGAAAAGCCTCGAACTTGGTCTTGATTACGAATAGCCGTCTGATTTTTTTCCACATGACAACTCATTAGCAAGCGTCGTGCCAAGTGCAGAAAACCAACATTTCTGACAAAAAAACATGGTAAACTGTAAGTTAATTCGACAGTTGCTAGCGATCGAGCTCCGTAAAGCCGCAGACCGCAAGAAGAGCCTCTCTCGCCCTGCCGATCGCATCGCCGAGTTGCGGATCCGACAGTTGATCAGGATTGATCGCTTTTGGCCACTGTTCGGTGACGACGGCGGAAATCGCGTCGAGCTTTGCGGGCGTTGCCAGAAAGCGTGGATCGACGGTCGCGGGATCCGCAACCACCCGCAGGCGCAGGCAGGCTGGGCCGCCGCCATTGGCCATGGATTGACGGACGTCGACCGGGCACAGCCGGCGTATCGGCCCATTGCCGGCCGCCAGATCCGTCAGGTAGCCCCATACAGCTTCATTCTCGCGCGCCTCGCTGGGCAGGATCAGCGCCATGCCAGCGGCGTCGGGCAGCGTCACCAGTTGCGCGTTGAACAGGTAGGATTTTATCGCGTCCGCCAGACTGACCCGGTCGGCGGGAACGATGATGATTTCCGCTTCTGGCAGTTTGGCCCGGATCGCCTCGTAAAGCGCATCGGGCTGTTCAAAGGCCTGTTCATGGGTGAACAACACCCGCTCGTTGGCCACGGCCACGACATCATTGTGAAATGCACCCGCCGCGATCGCGATTTCTGCCTGCTGAGCGAAAATCGCCCGGTCCGCCCCCAGACCATGTTTGCGGGCGACCGCTTTGCTGGCTTCGATATGCTGGCGAGCGGGAAATGGCCCCCCACTTTTTCCATAGACAAAAATCTCGATACCGGGCGTGTCATGGCCGGGACAAAGCCGCATATGATTGGCCGCGCCCTCATCGCCGAATGGCGAAGGGATGGGCGCATGGATCGAAAAATGGCCGCGGTCCGCAAACGCCAGTTTCAGCTGCGCGAGCGTGCCTGGCCATTCATGGCTGCGGTGCGGCATGGTTTGGAGATTGGCGACGGTGAGATGGCATTTGCCATCTGACGCGTCCGGCGCGGGAGAGATGGTTGCGGCATTGGCGGCCCACATCGAGGAAGCGGAAAAGGCCGCCGCGCGCAAATGCGGCTCGGCGTCCGTCACGGTTGTCCCCAAACTTGCCAGCCAAGCTTCATTCGGCCGATCCAGCGGCATGAAAAAGCCCTGCGCGAGACCAAGACCGAGATTGTGCCGCATCTTCGCGATGCCTTGCATTGCCGCTTCGCGCGGATAGGCGGTCTCTCCGGCGTTGGACGAGGAGGCAATATTGCCGATGCTCAGCCCGGCATAATTATGGCTGGGTCCGATGATGCCGTCGAAATTGATTTCAACCAGCGCGCTCATCGCGGCACATGCCAGATCGTGTCGCCGATGCTCAGCCCGATATTGTCGGCAGCCTGTTGATCGATGGTGACGCCATCGTCATATTCCGAGATCATTGCATAAGTCGCCTGGAATTTCTCCAGCGCACCACTCGATATGATCGATTTGATTTCGCCTTCCTTGATCGCCGTGATCACCGCCGATTTTGAATTGCGGACGCTGGTGACATCGTCGGTTTTCGCAATCATGGTCGGCCCGCCATCAAAAATATCGACATAGCCTTCATAGGAGAAATTTTCATTTTCCAGCATCCGCATCGCCGCCCGACCACTGGTGTGCGGGACCCCGATCACGGTGCGGGCAGAATCGCTGAGCATGGCGGTATAGATCGGGTGCTTCGGCATCAGATCGGCTATGAACTGGTTGCCGTGAATCGCATTGAAATAGTCGGCTTCCTGAAAACTCATGCCGAAAAATCGGCCGGCAAGACCGTCCCAGAAAGGAGAGCCGCCGGCTTCATCGATAACGCCCCGCAATTCGGCAAAAATCTTGTCGCCGAAGCGGTCACGATGTTCCTTGATGAACAGGTAGCGGCTGCGGGCCAGCAACATACCGAGGCCACCGGCGCGTTCGCCCGGATGGAGAAACAGGCCGCCGACTTCGCTCGCGCCTTCCAGATCGGTAACCAGGCTGAGCATTTGGGCGCTGAACGTCCGATCCAGTTCCTTGCTCGTCTGCGACAGGTTGCTCAGGCGATAGGAATAGAAGGGCCAAGTCTGCCCCACCTTGGTGAATAGCTGTGAGGTACCGCGTACCGCTCCGGTTTCGACATTTTCCAGCACCATGATGAACAGGTCATCGCCTTGCTCTTCTGTATCGCGCTGATAGGCGCGTTCAGATCGCTCCAGCTTTGCGGTCAGCGATCCCCGATCGGCGGGCAGGTTGGTAAAACCGCCACCGGTCAGTTTCGCCATTTCGTACAGATGCTGCAGATCATCGATCCGTGCCGCGCGTATCCGGAAACTCATAATCCTCCCTTTTCGGCAATCCGCATGATCGTCAGCGCCGATAATTGTGTCCGTTCGACCAGACTTTCCGCGATCAGAAATTCATCGGAGCTGTGGATCGCTCCGCCTCTGACACCCATAGTATCGACCACCGGAATCCCGCAAGCGGCGATATTGTTGCCGTCACAGACACCGCCTGTGCCGCGCCAGTTGATATCGAGGCCCAATTCAGTGCCACATTGCTTGACCAGACCAAAAAGCTTCTGCGCCTGCGGATCAATGGGTTTGGGCGGTCGCCCGAAACCGCCGTGGCAGTGGACGGCGAGGTCATGTTCCTTGGCGATTGTCTGCACCAATATATCAAGCGCCTGTTGCGCTTCCCTTTGATCGTTCAGCGATTTTGGCCGGAAATTGACCCGCAATATGGCATGATCGGGCACCGCATTATTGGGCCCGCCGCCATCAATCTTCGCAGGGTTAACGCTCAAGCCTTCGCGGTGCAGCGCCTTCAATTGCAAAGCCATGTCCGCTGCCGCGATCAGCGCATTGCGCCCTTCATCAGGGTTGCGCCCGGCATGGGCGCACTTGCCGGTAAAGATGATCGAGAAATTGCCGCTGCCGCCGCGTTCTTCGGCCAAAGTGACGTCGGGCAATGCGGGTTCGTAGGTGAGGGCAGCAGTTTTGCCCTTGGCCAGCCGCTCGATCAGCGAAGCCGATGACCCGGATCCGACTTCCTCGTCGCTGTTGATCATCACATCATAGCCGATCCGGCTGGCTACATCGCTCTGCTCGAGCAGTTGCAGTGCACCGAGCATGACCGATAATCCGCCTTTCATATCGGCAAGGCCCGGGCCATTCAGCACGCCGCTTTCCAACTCTACAATCTGCTGGAACGAATGTTCGGCCGGAAAGACGGTATCCATATGGCCGGTCAGCAGGATGCGGACAGGCGCTTCGGGGCGAACCGACGCTACCAGATGCTGACCGCGCTCAACCTGATCAACCCTGCCATCCGCCCGCACGGCTTCGACCGGTTCCGGTCCGACCAGATTGGTATCTCCCGGCAAAACCGAAAAGGCATCTGCCAACAATCCTGCAACGGTCTTCAGGCCATCAAGATTGGTGGTGCCGCTATTGGTTTCTGCCCATTTGATAGTGCGGGGTAATAGGGGCAGGTCGGTAGCTTGTTCCAGCGTGTGATGTTCGGGGAAGGAATCTGTTTTCATCTGTAACCGATAGCATCTGTCGTCTTCCCATGCCACCCGCTCTGTTTCCGGGAAAAGGCTGTCCTACATGGGCGCTGGCCGTTATGATATTTGTAATTGCGCCGTACCTTTTCCAATGGAGCATCATATGTACCTGAGAAATATCACAGCACAGGCCGCTATTGGCGAAACCAGAGATTCCAAGAAAAATCCGCTTTATTTTCAGAACCTTTTGACCAATTCTTTACAATTCACCGGAGGAAAAGGAAAAATTTTCATAACACTGTAAAGTTTGTAAAGATCATCTCCGGGAACGCCCGCTGTTTCCCTCCCATTTACAGCGCGAACAAGAGCCGCCATAGACGGCTGCGATTCCTCCCCGGAAAATTTTGAAAACTTGCGGTGTGCTCCGTAAGCCCCGGTTATACATTTGAACGAGGAAATATTATGTCCGAATATGTCAGCCAGAACGGCATCCAGATCGCGCAGGAATTGTTTGATTTTGTCGATGACCGGGCCTTGCCGGCGACCGGGTTGGACGGCGCAAAATTCTGGCAGGGCTTTGCGGAATTGCTCGGCAGATTCGCTCCCCGCAATGCAGAGTTGTTGGCAAAGCGCGAGAAGCTGCAGGCGCAAATTGATACCTGGCATATCGAGCGCAAGGGGCAGCCGATTGATCAGGCAACATATCAGAGCTTTCTGAAAGACATTGGTTATCTTGTTGAAGAACCAAAATCTTTTGCGATCACAACCGAAAATGTCGATCCGGAAATCGCGACCATGGCCGGACCGCAATTGGTGGTGCCGTCGCTCAACGATCGCTTTGTCCTGAACGCCGCCAATGCGCGCTGGGGCAGTCTTTACGACGCCTTTTATGGTACCGATGCGCTGGATGCGGCACCAGCGAAACCGGGTGGCTATGATCCGGAGCGCGGGAGCCATGTGATCAAGGCGGCAAAGGCGTTCCTCGACGAAGCGGTGCCGCTCGCAGATGGCAAATGGGCTGACTTGACCGATGTGAAGGAAAAGGGAATCCCGCTCAAAAACTCGGCGCAATATGTCGGCAAGAGCGACAAGGGCTGTCTGTTCCGCCACAATGGCCTGCATATCGATGTGATTTTTGACGCCGACCATCCGATTGGTAAGGCTGATCCAGCCAATATCGCAGATGTGGTGCTCGAATCCGCGCTCACCACGATCATCGATATGGAAGATTCGGTCGCCGCTGTGGATGCCGAGGATAAGACGCTGGCTTACAGCAACTGGCTTGGGTTGATGCGCGGCGATCTCGATGCATCGTTCGAAAAGGGCGGCAGGACCGTCGAACGCAAGGCCAATCCTGATCGCGATTATGTCGATGCTGAGGGCAAGCCGTTCACCCTGCCAGGCCGCAGCCTGATGTTTGTCCGCAATGTTGGCCATCTGATGACCAATCCGGCGGTCTTGCTGGCCGACGGTTCCGAAGCGCCGGAAGGCCTGCTCGACGGGGTGTTCACCAGCCTGATCGCGATGCACGATATCAAGGGGTTGGGCGACCTGCGCAACAGCCGCGCCGGTTCGATCTATATCGTGAAGCCGAAAATGCACGGCCCGGAAGAATGTGCTTTTACCAATGATCTATTCGATAC
>JAGXGT010000195.1 GCA_024636595.1 Sphingomonadales bacterium
CTACAGGCTTGGTGCGCGCAGCGCCTAGAGCGGGTCGCCCGAAGGGCAGCGCCAAACCTGCCGACTGCTAGCGGTAGTGTCTATTCGACTAACAAAAGCTCGGCCAAACCGTCCAGCTCGGCTTTAGTGGCCACCCAGTCCGGGGCATGCTTGTGAAGCAAAGCATAGAATTTCTTGCTGTGGTTATGCTCTCTAAGGTGGCAGAGTTCATGGAGTAAAACATAGTCTATGCAATGGCGAGGCGCACGTATTAGGGCCACATTGAGGTTTATTGATCCGACTGGCGAGCAACTGCCCCATTGACGCTCCATATACATCATTTTCATTGGCGGCGGATCGGTAATCCATTCGAGTCCTGCAACAATATGATCAAGCCTACGCTGGAAATAATCATCTGCACGAACACGATACCATTGAAGAAGCCGTCGCTTAACAGCGGCCTTATCGGCGACGGGTGCCGTAATTTCTATGCACCCTCGCACTAGTTTGACAGAGGAAGGTGCTTTTGGCTCTGCACGCACTAGCAAACGATAGCGACGGCCTAAATAAAAGTGCGTTTCACCGCCTACATATTCACGCGGAAGCGCGTAAGTTTGCGTATCTTTCGCCGAATCCAGGTTTTCAAAAATCCACCGCGCACGCTTTTGCACAGCCACCTTAATATCAGCAGCCTCACGGTTTGGTGGTGCTTCCACTTCAACATCCCCGTTCGGATGGACGTGGATCAGAATTTTTTCGGTCAGTCTGTCGGCGGATGCGACGCGATAGTCCGTCTCACGGTCACCATACCGTAGCGTCTCAACCGTCATAAACTGCCCCTCGACAAACCAATTCTAGTCACGGTGACAATCTGTTCAATCACCTGCTTGGCATCTTCCAGCCCTACAAGCCCGAACAGTATCGGCAGTAATGCCTTACGAATGCCAGCTTCAATATTTTGCGGGTTGAGCGAATTTTCTGCAACAGCCTTGTGTACAGCGCGTTCAATATTGAACGCCATTTCAATGCAGCTTTCGCGGTTCGCACCAAGCATATGCTCATCGCCAGACACCATTCTCATGATTCCGAAATACGCACTGGCCGGTTTGTTGCCTTCTAATTCCCCCGGTGCACCATCGATAGTTCGCGATCGGACCTGTTCCTCCACTTCATTGAATAACGCATATTGCTTGAACGGATGTTCAAAAAGCGCGTTTGCATCAATGATAGCTTGCCGCAGCAATTCGGAAAAATGGGTTTGGGCATACGGGTCGTCAGCTAAATCCTGTTCAATTGTTTTTTTCAGGCGACTACGAATGATGTCGGTTTCGTTGCGGGTTTTTTCATCGGACCAGCCAGATGGGTCATCTTTCCGTCCAAGTTCACTAACTAGAAAAACACCCTCTGCATCTTTTATGTGTTCACCAATCACATATCGGTCAACCAGCTTGCGAATTTGCTCCTCATAGGCGCTAAAGTCGATAGTTTCCTGCGCATCTTGCCGTGCTATTTTGCGCAAATCGCCAAAGAATTTCAGGTCTTTTTTGTAAGTTGCAATCTGCTGTTCGGTAATGGAGGCATCTTCAAAAAAGGAACGTGAGGCGAGCGACGATTTGAGACACAGGCCAAATTCCGTCAACGCCTCATAAAAGTCCTCCCGGACCTTTTGGCTGATGTCGATGGGCTGCCCGGTTTCGTCATTCTCGAAATGCGGAACGAGCAATTGGCGATACTGCTCAATGTCGGCTCGGTTTCTCACGTCGGCAAATTGGCCCCACAACGCTTCGTGCAGCGCGGGTAGCCGCTTATATTCGGTACTGACGTCGGTAAAGAGGCCTTCAATATCGTCAATGTCAAATCCACCCTGGGTGCGCTCCGCCAGATCCTGATATTCGGATATGGCGGTATCCAGTTCACGAAGAATGCCGCGATAGTCGATAAGCAAACCGAACTTTTTCTGCTCGTGTAGCCGATTCACGCGCGCGATTGCCTGAATAAGGTTATGCTGCTCCAGCTTCTTGTCGATATAGAGAACCGCGTTGCGGGGCTCGTCGAAGCCGGTCAGCAATTTGTCCACCACGATCAATATATCGGGCTTACCCTCGGTGCCGAAATCCTCAATGACCTGCCGCTCATATTCCTCCGCGTCATCGTGCACATTATCTTTCCACCACTGCTGAACTTCGGGCAATTCGGTCTCGTCCACATCCTCATGCCCTTCGCGGGTATCAGGAGGCGAGATCACGACGGCGCTGGTAACAAGTCCGGTGGCATCGAGTGCTTTTTTGTAGCGGATGGCCGAACGCTTGCTTGAAGTTGCAAGCTGTCCTTTAAGGCCAAGGTCAAGGTCTTTGAAGTTGGTTTTGAAGTGAACCGCAATATCCCATGCGATCAGGTCGATCCGATTTGCTGAACCATAGACGGGGCCTTTCTTGCCATATTTTTCCTTCAAATCACTCTTTTGCTGGTCCGATAGACCAAGAGTGATTTTATCGAACCAATTGTCGATGGCCGCTTCGTTGATATCGAGAACAGGTTTGCGCTCTTCGTAAAGAAGCGGCGTCACCGTGCCGTCGGCGGTCGCATCGCGCATAGTATATGCGTGGATGATCTCACCAAATTTATTCGCGGTCTTATCGTCCTTCAACAGCGGTGTGCCGGTGAACGCAACGAAGGCGGCATTGGGTAATGCTTTGCGCATTCGCTCGTGATTTTCGCCGCCCTGGCTGCGGTGGCCTTCGTCGATCAGGACAATCAGATTTGCGCTGTCATTGTGACATTCGGCAAGTTTGGACGCACTGGCAAATTTGTTGATGATCGTGAAGATGATCCGCTCGCTGCCCTTGCCAATCCGGCGGGCAAGGTCGCGGCCCGATGTTACTTTGGCGCTGCTGCCATCCTTCTTGCTACCGATGTCCGAGCCGAACGCACCACCAGTTAGAAAGTTGCCAGCGAGCTGCTTTTCAAGATCGCGCCGGTCAGTGACGACAATCACGCGGCACGCCTTTAACGCTTCGTCGAGCAAGAGCGCCTTGCAGAGATAGACCATCGTGAAGCTCTTGCCCGAACCAGTCGTGTGCCAGATGACACCGCCCTGCCGTCCGCCATCTGGACGGATTTCGGAAATACGCGCAAGCAACGACTTGATGCCGAAAGCCTGCTGATAACGCGCGGCAATTTTCTCGGCCTTGCGGTCGAACAACAGAAACAGCCGGATGAATTCCAGCAACCGATGCTTGGACAGCAGACTGATCAAAAGCCGGTCCTGATCGGTGACAAGCTGTTTGCCACCCCACAGATGATCAAAATGCTGCCGGACGTCTGAAACGCGGTTTGCCATCAATTCGGCGCGCGGCTCGACGCCTAAAGCACGATTCTTGATCGCGGCAAAATGCGCCTCATCAAATTGTTCCTCGTGCCATTTGCTCCAGAATTTGCGCGCTGTCTTGGTCGTGCCATAGCGACCATCGGTGGCGCTGATGGCGAGCAACAATTGCGCATAGGCAAAAAGCTGCGGAATCTCGTCCGCCTTCTGGTTGCGGATCATCTGGCTGATGCCCTCTTCAACCATGCTGCTGTTCGGATTGCCGCTGTCGGGCCGCTTTGCCTCGATCACCACCAGCGGGATACCATTGACATAGCCCACCATATCCGGCCGCCGCGTCCGAGTGCCGTCGCTGGTGACCAGTTCAAGTTCCTCGGTGATGAGGAAGTTATTGTTTTCAGCATCGTGCCAGTCGATGATTGGCACGGTCACGCTGTGTTTCTTGCCATCGACAAATTCGGTGACGGTGATGCCAAGAGTTAGCGCATTATACAGCCGCTCATTCGCGGTGAGCAGCCCTTCGTGCATTGGCGGCGAAGCAAGCTCGCGCGCAATCTGGTCAATCGCATTGGTGGAAAGCGGATAGCTCTGCCCCTTAAAATCAAACCGCCGCCGTTTGAGTTCGTCGATTAATACCGGACGCAACAGCACACCCTGATTGCTTCCCCGCATCTCCACGCACGTTGCAGGTGAGAGATAATCCCAGCCCAGCGAAACAAGCGTCGCCAGCGCTGGAATCTGGGCACTGTATAGTTCGGCGGTATTGGGGGTGATCACTGCGGCCACGCCTAAACAGCACGCTTTGAATTAGTGACGTATCGTTGGCCGGTAAGCGGCGCATTATAGAGGCTATCATCGAGAAAGCGGAGAAAACGCCTTATGTCCTGCTTACCTGTCGGAAATACTATTTTCCCGTTGGCAATGTTGACGGCTAAGCCAGTTTTTTTTGCCATCTTCTGGATTTTAGAGGGTGTATGGTCTTGCAGGACATTTCCGGTGATCAACTTGTGAATCAGTTTGCGTTCGATTTGCGTGCTTAGCGCCTTGAAAGCTATCACATCTTCAATATCAACCGATGCATGACCGGCGAAATCATCAATGTCCTGATCCGTTGCCTCTGCAAAAAATTCGTTTACATCGAAAATTGCCCTTAGCTTATGGTAGCTATCAAACTTGATTTTGCCCCCTTCGACAATGCAGGTAAGGTTAGTTGCGAGGCTGAACGCAGTATCGGTAATCTTACGGAATGCATTGTTATCGGCAAACACAGCAAATTTCTTATTGAGAATCTGGGCCGCAGTGAACCGTTGAATTAGCAGCACTGCACTTCCAACCATGCCCTTTTTTATAAATAGGGCTTTGATATTTTCTGCTTCAAAATTGGCGATATCAATAAGTGGTAAGGCGACCACGTTTCCCGTCGCCGCCGCGATCATTGCACTGGCCTCTGCTGTCTCATCAAGCACGATCAACTCGTCATCGTCTGGATTCCAGTCACCATCGAATGCGACTTCATTTGGACGATTTGCCCGAAACGCCGCTTCTTGCTGATGGAATAATTGCGTCAAAGGTTGTTGAAGGGCGGCATTTACAGGAACGCGTTTAACCTCGACGCCATTCGCGTTTCGACAGAGTGCTAGTAAATTCATGTTGTGGTGTCCCCCTTCTCGGTATCAATGACGATGTATTCAGTAAGCTGACCCACGGTCAGACACTGTTTTGCAGAGCGAAGCTGCTTTTTGGTGATAAGGACGTAAGTAACGCCCTCTTCGGTTCCTACTTTGTAGAAATGCCATCCGCTTAGACCGAGGAGCGGATTGAAATGATAGCCATATCCGGTGCTTACGACCGCCGCGAAAATCACAATGGTGGGAACCAATATGTGCCAGTTCAGGTTCGAAAACTGCGTGGCAAATAGAGGCATTATATATAGCAGCAGGAACGCGATATTCTCACGATCAGCCGCCTCTATGCTGATGACTTTGAACTGTGACTTTTCGAGATTATTTTTACTGTAACGCAACAGGCCGTGCATGCACCCAAACAGTACGACGCATCCCAACAGTAGATACACCATTAACTCTGTCTCGCCTTCAGTAAATGCCACCCAAGCGTAAACTAAGGCGACCGGGGCGATGGCGGTGCTGGTCAATAAGAGTTTGGCGAGCCAGCTAAGCATCGGCCTTCCCCTTCATCCGCAACTGACATTTTTTGGCGTGACTCTGTTGAGTCAGAGCGCGCAATTCCTGGCGTTGCGCCACCATCGATAATGCAACACCGAATTTGGCGATTTGTAGCGAGCGGTCCACCATCAACCCTTGGATGATCTCGGGTCGTTTCCATGACTGTCAGACCGTTCAATCGTGCCATCCTTGCGTTGAATTTGAAGCTCGGTTTCCTGATTACGACTGATCCCACGGCCAACTTTTTCAGCCTCAGCCTTAGTGTCAGTGCGGTGGCTGGCGCGTTCGCCGCCATCGCGTTTAACCTGCCAACCGCCATCTTCGTGCGGCATTATTCGGTGTGTATCTCGTGCCATATCTTAGTCCTTTCAAAGCTTATCGAATACCGAACCCATGCGTGGAGCAAACAGCCGTTCATAGGTGCGGAGGAGATAGGTGTCGGTCATGCCTGCGACATGATCGCAGATGATGCGGGGATCGTTGTTGGCGGCGGCAAATTTGGCATAGGCATCGCGCGGTAGCAGCCGCTTTGGATCGACCTGCAAGGCTTCAAACACTGAAAGGACCATCGTCTGACCTTTAAACTCCAGATGCTGGACGTTGGGACTGAAGATCACTTCATCGGCGACGAGTCTCTTTAGCGCCTTGAGGAAATCACCCTGCGGCTTCTTTAGCGTCATGCGATACCGAACCAGCGGTTCATCGAAGGCATCATGCTCTACAAATTCTGCTGCGGTGATAAAGTGATGGACAAGGCGGCTGATGAAGCGTTTGCGCATACTGCTGCCCGCATACAGGCCCTCTACCATGTTCGAGAACACATTATTCTCGGTTTCGTCCGGGTATTTTGACTTGAGGGCATCAAGGAAGGATGGGCATTTATCCAGAAGAGCAGCCGACAGTATTTCCTTGTCGATCAGACCAAGGGCGATGGCGTCTTCAAGGTCATGCACGCCATAAGCAATGTCGTCAGCGGCATCCATGATGCTGCAATCAAGGGACTTGTGGCGCGGCTTGTGATGCTTGCCAGCAGCGGGATCGCAAGTCTGAAACTCATCCCGTTCGGCGGTTGAAAAGGTTTTGATAATCCATTCCACCACATCGCGTTCGCTATCCATGTAGCATTTGGGCGGAATACTGGCGGCGTCGTCGATAATGTCGAGGGTAGTCGGCCCACTAAACAGCTTGGGAACTAGGGCTGGGTTTCTGGCTTGCGAATAGGCCACGGGGTATTTCAACATGCCCAGCATAGTGCGGCGGGAAAGGTTGGCCCCGGCATTCGCAGAAAAGCTCTCCAGCCGGGACAGGATGCGCAGCGTCTGGCCATTGCCTTCGAATCCGCCATGAGATCGCATACAGTAATTGAGAGCGATTTCCCCGCCATGGCCAAACGGCGGGTGCCCCAAATCATGCGAACAGCCGATGGCCTGGATCATGCTGCGGTCCGGCAAATGGCTGGCGGCTGGATGTTCGGCAAAGCTCTTGGCCAGTTGCTTGGTAAGGCCTGCTGCGATCTGCGCGACTTCGAGCGAATGGGTCAGCCGGGTGCGGTAAAAATCACTGTCGCCCAGATTGAGTATCTGCGTCTTGCCCTGCAACCGCCGGAACGAAGAGGAATGTATTACCCGCCCATAATCAATATCGCCGTCATCGCGCGCATCTTCTGCTTGCGCTGTCCAGCCTTCGCGTCGTTCAGACCAACTCATACAAGTTCCTCTTCGGTCATTTTTACCCGCCGTTTGCCGGCGAGAAGCTGCTGCATCAGGGCAGATTTTTCTTGGCGGAGGGCTGTGTGTTGGTTTTCCAGAATTTCGATTTCGTCGTCCGAAGCGGACAGCACTTGGGCGATTTGATCCCGTTCGTCTTTTGGCGGCAATTGGAACTTGAATTTATGGAGATCGCTGGTGTTTATTGAGTTTATCGTTGCGCCAAGGTTTAGGTTCACTTGCTGCTCGTAAGTGGCTGACTGGAACAAATGCCAAGCGAACTCAGGTTCGGTCGAACGAAACAAAGACATAAACGCGCCGTGCGCGTGGCCGATAGCATCGGTTGAGATTCTCGCCGATTTGCCGATTAGATTTCGGCTGCCGTTTCGCACACAAATGAGAATGTCACCTTCCTTCGTAAGGCAAGATACTTTAGCGGATGGATTAACATAAACATTGTCTGCAAATGCCAGTCGTCCCTTTTGGACGTTTGATGAGCGCAACACCAATAGGCCGCCTTCATCGGTCACGTCGTTGGGAGAGTAGGTGACACCGTTGTAGCAGCGACCAATCTCCTGAAGCCTTATTTCTTTCCAATCCCCCGCAAAGCCGGGGAGGCGTTTTTTGGCAGTTAGGAGGGATTGCATCAGCGCCTTTTTCTGGGCGCGGGCGTTGGCGATCAGCTTTTCGGTCGCCGCAATCGCATCGTCCCATGTGGATAATATCTCCGCAATCCGTCGCTGTTCGGAAAGGGGTGGGAGAATGATTGGAAGACTACTTAGATCGGAGCGATTTATTTTTGGCATTCCTGTTCGCATGGAACGCGCAACCGCCATTTTATAGAATCTTGGCCCCAGCATGTATTGAAACAAGTATTCTGAAATTAGATGACCCTCAAGCGGCCACACCGGATACATATCTGCGCTGCAAACCCCACTCCACTTTGGGAAGCAAACCTTATTGAGGTGAGGACGTATCTTGGAATAAACCACGGCTTTTTCATCGAACGCATACTTCCCTGATATAAGTTCGATTTCAGCACATGACCGACTACCAGAAATTTTTCCGGTACCCGACTCAACGTTGTCTGGGCCGAGATGCATCATAGCCAGATATGGTTCTACGCGGGGATCAACTTGCCCTTCCGCAATGCGTGTTACCTCCCCAAAATTGATGTCGCTCCACCCCTTAGGAATCATGCCTGATCCCCTTTGGATCTGCGCGAAGCCTTGGGCTTGGCCGCCTCAATCTGCTTCACCTTACCGACAGCCTCAACAAAATGCTGCTCGACCGCGCTGGGTGCATTGATTGCGCGGGTGTGCCAGCGGTCATATTCGGCGCTGACCTTACTGGCTGCCCGCTTCGCGGTGACTTTACCCGCGCCGGACAGCAAGGGATGGTCGCCCAGTTTCAGGAAATCATCCAGCTTGGCGATCCAGTCGGCCATGTGCATCGGTTTGCGGTTCTTTGCCATCGCTTCGGCAAATTCCAGAAACGCCACAGTGACGCGGTTCAGCGTATCCATTTCCTCCGGGTCCAGATAATTCTTCGCCACCTGCGCGTCGGCTTTGGTCGGTAGCTTTCCACTTTTCTCGCCGGGCCAGCTTGTTATACCCATCATGGGCTTCGCGGCGTCGGCGCGAGCAATCTTGGTTTCCGCCGCCGTCTGGCCGTGTGCGGCATGGTGCATCTTGTTCTGCACCGTTTGGAAAAACTGCTGGCTGGTTTCTGCCTTGGGATCATAGTCGGTAGCGGTGGCATATATATCCAGCACCTTTTTGTAGAACAGCTTTTCCGATGCGCGAATATCGCGGATGCGGGCGAGCAATTCCTCGAAATAATCGAGTTCCGGGTCTTTCAGGCGCTCATCATCCATGACGAAGCCCTTAACTAGATATTCGCTCAAGGATTCTGCGGCCCAGCGGCGAAACTGCATCCCGCGCAGCGACCGCACGCGGAAACCGATGGCGAGAATCATCGGCAGGCTATAATTCGCTATCTGGCGCGAAACCTCGCGCTTTCCTTCGGTGCGAACTTGTAAGTAATCGTTACAAGTTGCCTCCTGCTCCAGCTCGCCATCCTCATAAATCGCGCGGATATGCTGCGTCACGGCCTGCGGCGTGACCTGAAACAGGTCGGCAATGTCCGCCTGCGACAGCCAAACATTGCCGTCACGCGCCTGAAGGCGAATGATGGTGACGCCATCTTCGGTCTGATACTGGATAAGCTCGGATGCCATTAGTAGCCAAGCTCCTTGAGATAACCGTCCATCTTGGTCTCAAGCGCGGCCAGATCTGCCTTCAACTGCAAACGCTCTGCGCGCACCGCAACCAGATCGATTTCCTCCTCTTCCTCAAACGTATCTACATAACGCGGGATGTTAAGATTATAATCATTCTCCGCCAATTCTTCGGGCGTGGCGAGATAGGCGTATTTATCAACCGTTTTGCGAACGTTGTAAGTTTCGACAATTTTGGCGATATTCTCTGGCGTCAACTGGTTCTGATTCTTGCCCGATTTGAACTCGCGACTAGCGTCGATGAACAGGACGTTTTCGTCGCTCTTTTTCTTTTTGAAGATCAGGATCGCCGCCGGAATACCGGTGCCATAAAACAGTTTTTCAGGTAGGCCGATCACGCAATCGAGTAGGTTTTCCTCGATCAGCTTTTGCCGGATCACGCCTTCCTTGCTGCCGCGAAAAAGCACCCCATGTGGCGCAACCACGGCCATACGCCCGGTCTTGGGTTTCATCGTCTCCACCATGTGGAGGATGAAAGCATAATCGCCCTTGGTCTTGGGTGGAAGCGCGCGGCGAAAACGCCCAAACTTGTCGGTATCGGCTGTGTCATGCCCCCACTTGTCGAGGCTGAATGGCGGGTTGGCGACCACGATGTCAAAATGCTTGAGCCGGTCATCGCTATCGAGCAATTTGGGGTTGCGAATGGTATCGCCCCATTCAATGCGGTGATTATCTTCGCCGTGGAGGAACATGTTCATTTTGGCGAGCGCCCATGTGCTGCCAATCGATTCCTGCCCATAGAGAGCGTATTTTTTCGAACCATTGAACTTGGCCTGCACCCGCTGGCCACACTTCATCAACAGTGAGCCGGACCCGCAAGTTGGGTCGCAGGCTTCTTCGCCTTCGTTCATATCCATAATTTCAGCCATCAAAGCGGAGACTTCCGGCGGCGTGTAAAACTCTCCCGCCTTGCGCCCCGCATCGGACGCGAAATTCTTGATGAGAAATTCATAGGCATTGCCGATGACATCGAGATTGCCGATGCGCGACGGGCGCATATTGAGTTCGGGTTTGGCGAAATCTTCGAGCAAGTGACGCAGCAAATCATTCTTCTGCTTTTCCTCACCCAGCTTGTTGGAGTTAAAGCTAATATCCTGAAACACATCGCGCAGTTTGGCGATGTTCGCCTCTTCAATGGCGTGCAGCGCCTTGTCGATCCGTTCGCCATTTCCCGCCTCGTGGCGGCGCTCATACAAGCTGTAGAAGCTGGCACCTTCGGGAAGAACGAAGCGCTCATTCTTCATCATCTCGGCGATGAGTTCCGGAGTATCGCCATAGTCTTTGGCGTATACATCCATATGATCCTGCCAAACATCACTCAGATATTTGAGAAACAATAGGGTGAGGATATAATCCTTATAGATGTCAGCCGAGACTGTGCCCCGGAAGGTGTCACATGCACCCCAGACCGCTTTGTTTACTTCCGCTTGTTTGATCTTGCCGGTCATGCATTCAGCCTTTCGGGACAGTGTAGGCCAAGCGCGATGGCCTCAATTTGTCGGTTTCGATTGTCGATTAATTTGGTGAGGGCTGCACGTTCATCGCTCGCGGTTTTGGCGAGCGCAATGAGCGTCCGCTGCGTCGCAAGCGGCGGGATGGAAAGAGGAAGATTTTCAATCACCTCGCGCCGGATATTTAGGATGTGCGAGCCAGTGGCTTCACGCTGAAAATATTGCTGGGCAGGCCGCTGGTTGATCTGCCATGCCAAGAATGCAGGTTCGATCAGGTTCGCGTCCGAAACTCGGATGACGAAAAAATGCGGGGAGCAAACAGCTGGCCCCTCAATGTCATCAAGCGTCAGCGCAAAATTCCGTGTTCCCCGTGTGGTAAAAATTATGTCGCCTGCCTCAAGGAATGTCGGTGGGCGTTTGGATGGCAGCGTAATCCGCTGCACCTCGGTCCAATTGATCCCGGTTTCTGCATCGACATTGCGCATCTGAATAATGGCGACATCGCCACCTTCCAACTCATCGACGGCACCACGAAGCGGGTATCCTGCCGCAATAGCGGCAATCTTGACTAGCGAATCGCGTAAATATGCAGTATCGTTGTTCACGCTCTAAAAATGCGTCATATCCATCAAATTGTCAACTGTTATTTTGCATCAAGTATGATCATGTAATAATTTAGCTATGCATCCGTATGAATTTGGGATGCATTCTCGTTTCCCCTTTTTGTGCGCCAGCGGCGAAGCGAAGTCGAACGCTATAGAGCGCAGAATTGGGGGTGAACCGAGGTTCGTTTCCCCTGATTCCCCAAATCTGCTTGGCCTGTGTTCCGATCAAGAGCGCCAGCGGCGCATCGGGAACGTAGGCGGAAGTGCTTGCATGGCAGGCCGCATCGAAGCTCAATGGGCCATCGATTTGCCAAGCAAGCCAACCGGGTTCGCTCGACCAAGAATGCCAGCGGCAAGTCGGCGACCGGCAACAAGGAGTCCACGCGACGCATCGCAGCGCGACGCTCTTAAGGCGCGGCCTAATAGAAAATTTGATCTATCGGTGTGGCGTTCGCCCACGGCGAGTGGGCTTTGCCGAAAGCCGCGCCTTAGCTCCCGCCGATGCTCTAGCTGTTCCATCATTATCCAAAGGATCGTTCATCATCGGTTCCCATCCGCTCATGCCTTGCAATACGCGGTCAGCATGTTTGATGGTGTTCACATGACCATAATGCTGCTCGATCATTTTGACGGAAGTACCCATCTGCTCGGCAAGGATATAAACATCAACACCTTCGCTAAGCCGGAAGGTGGCATAGGTATGCCGGAAACAATAGGTTGAGCGCGGCGTCCCGTTCGGGCCGATTTTGACTCCGGCTGATGTGAGTAGCTTCTCAACAGCATCTTCAAACAGATACTTGGCGGGTTTACCGCTGATGGTGGTGAATACCGCATCGTCCTGTCCGGTGGCTTTTGAAATAGAACGAATGCGGTCAAGATAATCGCCAACGCTTTTGGGTGCGACCAGCTTACGTGATTTGCCCTTTCCCTGAACATAAAGGACAACAATCTCTTTCCCGTCACGATCCTTAGCGGGCATAATATCACGCCAGCGCAGGTTCTTCGCCTCTGGCGGGCGCATCCCGGTGTTACACATGATGAGCATGAAATTGTAGCACATGGTGCGCGACCATGTGCCGGGCGCATTGGTTGCCTTTTTAATCCAAGCGCGTCCCGCAGTATGCAGCTTGCGATATTCCTCCAGCGTGAATTCATCACGGCGCATGGTTTTGAGTTTTGGCTTGCCCTCGAAACGCTGGTTTGCTGGAACATAGCGTTTGCGGATGGCAAAGTTCATGGCCGCATTGAATGTGGCCATTTCAAAGTCGATGGTGGAATCGCTGATCTGTGCACGATGCCGTCCTTTGCCATTTTCGCGCCGCCACGTTGGATACGCTGCCCAGCGGTCTTGACCCACCAAATGAATCTGTGTGCTACCGACATAGCGGTCGAGAGCGCCAAGCAGCACATTTTTGATATTTTTGACGCGTGCTTGGGAAATCTCGCCAGTATCAGCGCGGCGCTGCTGCACAGCGATAAACTCTTCGGCGACTTGACGAAAGGGCCGGTTGAATACCGGCACATCATGCTTGAGCCGAAAGCGCACATCGGCGTCGTGGTCAAAGGCGCGGTCGCGCGCGGCATCCCGGTCGGGCGTTCCCAATGCAATGGTTTTGTATCGGTCGTCTTTCGGCATCTTGATCCGGCAGTAGAAATTGCGATGCGTCACATCGCCTCGCCGGAAGATTATAAGTCCAGGTTTGAGTTCTTCCTTATCGGTGATAAACGCCATCGCCATGCTCCACTGTGCAGAATCCGTGCAGATCGGCGGGCTAAGTCATTGATTTGCCGTATCTGTGCAGGCTCTGTGTGGATACTTATACATGTTTTTGTTGTTTTTTCATAGAGCTTTAGTTCGATACTCTCATCCTGAACTCGTTTCAGGATCCACTTCTCCTATAACGCAGTCTGCGATTGGCGCACGATGGATGCTGAGCCGAAGGCCACCGCAAGGTAATCGAGTTCAGCATGACGATGGGGGAGCAGGCAGTTTCGACCAATCCGTCGAATAAATCTTGATGTGACGGTGACACCAGCGGTAAGCGGGGTTGTCATCTATAGTTGACAAATGTCATCCGCTGTTCGAAATGCAAGTCATGACCACCACTGAATTTGATGCCGCCGAATATCTCGACAGTCCGGAAATGATCGCGACCTATTTGAAGGTCGCCTTTGAAGAAAATGACGCCGCGCTGATCCGCACCGCGCTGAACGATGTCGCGCGGGCCAAGGGCATGACCGAGGTGGCAGCGGCGAGTAAGATCACGCGGCAGGCGCTCTACAAGGCGCTGGGGCCGAATGGCAATATGACGCTGGAGACCTTGCTGGGGGTGCTGCGCGCGATGGGGGTGCGGTTGTCGGTTCGTGGGTGAGGGTGGGCAATAGAGTGTGCTGTCACCGTAACTCCTCGTTCGCGACAGTCTCGGCCAATCCGCAAGTCCTGACTTGATCCAGCTGATCGAGAGGCATAGCAGTAGAAGGATTGTTAAAAGTATAGTTATCTGCCGACAGGTGTGGAGAATTGATTTGATGGAAAAATCCAAAGGTCGGTCGATAGAATTGTTTTTTGTGGATGGGCATCCTCAAGGGATGAAAACAGCGACCATTCCTTTCCAATGGACCGGGCACGTGTTGGTGATAAACCGCACCCAATTACCGAAGGCTATGGCACGTCCTGAAATTGAACGACCAGGCGTTTATCTGCTCGTGGGGGAGAAAGATGATCGCCCATTTTTATACATTGGTGAGACCGATGATGTAAAAAAACGCTTAAAAAACCACGCTGCTCAAAAAGAATGGTGGTCAGAAGCCATTTGCATTACCTCCAATGGAGAACCTCTGAATAAAGCTCATGCTCGATACCTTGAAAGCAAGCTGATAAGCGATGCTCTCAGGTTACGAAAAATAAAATTGGATAATGAACAGTCGCCACCGGAGCGTACTTTGAGCGAAGCCGCTCGTGCGCACATGGATGACTTTTTAGAGAACATCTATTTAGTATTACCTGCGTTGCGATTTGACTTTTTTTCGGAAAACAGGAAGCTACCGGCACTTAAGTTACCTCAAGAAACCTCAAGCCCTGACGTCAGGTTCGTGACAATGGTTCCAGAACTTAGGATTCCCGCTCACGCCATCTTGATGGATGAGCAATTTGTTGTGCAGGCTGGCTCTGGCGCGCGACTTGATTGGATCGGCACTGACGGTGGCCATGCTGGCTATCAATCCTTGTTCAACGAGCTAGTCGACCAAGGTGTTTTGGTTGAGAATGGTGACCATCGAATTTTTTCAGATAGCTATGGATTTAGCAGTACCAGTGCTGCTGGTGCAATCATCAAGGGGCGCGCCACTGCCGGTCCTACGACTTGGAGAGTAGAAGATACCAACCAAACTTATAGGGAATGGGAAGCGGATCAATTAAATGCGCTGCCAGACGACGAATAGCCAAAATTTTCAAGTCACTATCTGGCCTACCCACCCTCTTGACCCCCAACCGAATCCCGTCTAAAGGCCGCGCTTCCGCTGCTTCGGGCTCCGCTTGACGCTGCAGAAAACTTACATAGGCAAAACACTTGCCGTCACATTGGGCGGTGAGAGTAACCCCTGCATTTTGCAGGATAATCTACTATAAGGTGAAGACTTTATGCCAACGATCAACCAGCTCGTCCGTAAAGGGCGGGTGCCCCAGAAGACGAAGTCCAAGGTGCCAGCCATGGAAGCCAACCCGCAGAAACGCGGCGTTTGTACCCGTGTCTACACAACGACTCCAAAGAAACCAAACTCCGCTCTGCGTAAGGTTGCCAAGGTTCGCCTGACCAACCAGCGCGAGGTCATCAGCTATATTCCCGGTGAAGGTCATAACCTTCAGGAGCATAGCGTTGTGCTGATCCGCGGCGGCCGTGTGCGCGACCTTCCCGGTGTGCGTTACCATGTCCTGCGCGGTGTTCTCGATACCCAGGGTGTCAAGGACCGCAAGCAGAGCCGCTCGAAATATGGCGCCAAGCGTCCTAAATAG
>JAGXGT010000196.1 GCA_024636595.1 Sphingomonadales bacterium
CTTCAACAAAGAGCTTTCCGGTCCCGGACCCTTACCGGCCTGTTCGCCCGCCAATGTCCTGAGCTCGGTGATTTCCAGCGCCGAGAGATCGATCTCCAGCTGGCTGATCTTGGTGGCAAAGCCCATGTCCTCGATCAGCGGCTTGCCATCGAGCATTTCGGAAGCGGCAATTTCCTTCAGCTGCTCAACGCCGCGCTTGGAGCGCGCCACTCCGGCAATGCCGGAGCGTTCGTGCGCGAGCAGGAACTTGGCATAGGTCCAGCCCTTATTCTCTTCGCCGATCAGGTTGGTCGCGGGTACGCGGACATCGGTCAGCCACACTTCGTTGACCTCATAGCCGCCGTCGATCAGCTTGATCGGCCGCACTTCGATACCCGGCGATTTCATGTCGACCAGAATGAAGCTGATGCCCATCTGCGGTTTTGGCGCATCCGGATCGGTGCGGCACAGGAAGAAACCCCAGTCGGCATGCTGGGCCAGCGTCGTCCAGGTTTTCTGACCGTTGATGATATAATCGTCGCCGTCGCGCACGGCGCTGGTTTTCAGCGAAGCCAGATCCGAACCGGCACCCGGTTCCGAATAGCCCTGACACCACCACACATCACCCGAACGAATGCCGGGCAGATGCTCCGCCTTCTGTTCTTCATTGCCGAATGTGTAAATCACCGGTCCGACCATGGCGACGCCAAAGGGCAAAGGCATCACGGTGTTTTTCCGGGCGTTTTCCTCGGACCAGATATAGCGCTGCGTCGGAGTCCAATCGGTGCCGCCATATTCGGTAGGCCAGGCCGGAACCGACCAGCCCTTCTTGCCGAGAATCTTGTGCCAGGCGAGCATGTCCTCACGGCTCATCTCGTCCTGCACACCGCGGGTGCCGATATTCTGCGGATAATTATTGTCAATAAATTCACGCACTTCGGCGCGAAAGGCTTTTTCTTCTTCGGTGAATTCCAGATTCATGGGAGCGCTCCTTGGTCAGAATTTGGCCGGACTATAGGCTGAAAACCGCCGAAAACAAGCAATTAACCGAGCAATTAAGGTGACGCTACGGCATCCGCGCATCGGCGCTGAACCACCAGTTGCCATAATCCTTCGCTCGCTCTCATGTTCTCGTCGATGATTCCATAGGCGAGAGGCCAGCGATAGCAGCGCCTTTGCCGACATCGTCGATACAATAGCCTGATCGACTCCCCGCGCCGGAGGCGGGCCAAGCCCATGTCCCAAAGGCCACTTGGCTTGATCGCGCCGCTTCGCTATAAGTTGCAAATTGCCATTCAATCATCCGGGTGAAAATTCCATGATCAAGCTGAACGTCAATGGTCAATCCAGGGAAGTCGATGTGGACCCGGCAACACCGATATTATGGGTCGTCCGCGAAAATCTGGAAATGCCCGGTACCAAATTCGGCTGCGGCATCGCCCAGTGCGGTGCCTGCACCGTGCATCTGGATGGAAAACCGATCCGCAGCTGTTCAACCCCGATATCCGCTGCCGAAGGCAAGAGCATCACGACTATCGAAGGTATCGCAAGCGAAGACGGCACATTGCACAAGGTCCAGCAAGCCTGGATCGAAGCGCAGGTGCCGCAATGCGGCTATTGCCAGTCCGGCCAGATCATGTCGGCGACGGCGCTGCTGCAGAAAAACCCGCAGCCCACCGATGCGCAGATCGACGCCGCGATGGCCGGCAATGTCTGCCGCTGCGGCATGTACAACCGCATCCGTCAGGCGATAAAGGCCGCGGCCGCCATCGAGCAGCCCGCCGCGCAGGAGACGGTGGCATGAGCAAGAACAAAACAGCGACCGACAAGCCCGGCAAAACCGGCAAGTGGACGCGCCGCGCCTTTATCGGTGCCGGCGTAGTGGCCGGTAGCGCGCTAGTCGTTGGCGTTGCCGTCCGTCAGGGCAATCCGATCGACCGTCTGAGCCCGCTCTTGACAAATGGCGAGAACGAGCAATTGCTCAATGCCTGGGTCAAGGTTGACACCGACAATATCGTCACCGCCGTCATCCCGCATGTCGAGATGGGGCAGGGCGTCTATACCGCACTGGCGCAGATGCTGGCCGACGAGATGGATGCCGACTGGAACAAGGTGCGGATCCTCGAAGCACCGGCGGATATGCAATATGTCTCCGATTCAATCGCTCGCGATTTTCTGGCTCCCGATCTCGATGTCCCGGCAATTTTCGAACCGACGGTCACCGGCGGCATTTTGGAACTGGCACAGGCGATGGGCCTGCAGTTCACCGGCGGCAGCTATTCGGTGCGCGCCACCGGCCAGCGCGCGATGCGCACCGCCGGCGCGGCGGCCCGCGAAATGCTGGTCGCGGCCGCGGCTAGCGAATGGCAGGTACCGGCTGGCGAAATTACCACGGCCGACAGCATGATCCTCCATGCCGGGAGCGGCAAGTCCGAACCCTTTTCGAAATTCGCTCTCGCCGCAGCGGAGCAAAGCCTGCCCGCCAAACCGATGCTGAAATCTCCGGAAAATTACACGATCATGGGCCAGCCGAAAGCGCGCCACGATATTCCGGAAAAGGTCGATGGCAGCGCGGTTTTTGGTATCGATGCCCAGGTCCCGGGGATGAAATATGCGGCGGTCAGGGCCACCCCGGTGGTCGGTGCAACAATCGAATCGATGGATGCCAGCACCGCCAAAACCATGCCCGGCGTGCTGCAAATCCTCAATATGGGTGATTTTGTTGCGGTGGTCGCCGATGGCTATTGGCAGGCCCAGCAGGCGCTGAACAGCATCGATACCAAATATAGCAAAAGCGAAGGCGATAGCCTTGATCAGGATGCGCTGTTTGCGCGCTATGCCACCCATCTCGATGAAGCCGGTGATGACGGCGGCGATATGGAAACCGAAACAGGCGACGTCGGCAAGGGTTTTGCCGACGCGGCGACCAAGGTCGAAGCCGAGTATAAAGTGCCGTTCCTCGCCCACGCGACGATGGAGCCAATGAACTGCACCGCCTGGGTGCGCGACGGTAAGTGCGACGTCTGGTCAGGCCATCAGGCACCGGTCAATGCACGGCAGGCGGCAGCCGATGCCGCCGGTCTGCCGTTTGAGGATGTGACCTATCACAACGCCTATCTTGGCGGCGGGTTCGGCCGCCGGTCGGAAAGCGACGCTATCATCATGGCGACCCGGATCGCCAAGGCCACCGGCTATCCGGTCAAGATGATCTGGTCGCGGGAAGAGGACACGGCGCAGGACCATTACCGGCCATCGGCGACCAGTCGCTTTCGGGGCGGGCTCGACAAGGATGGCAAGGCGGTCAGCTGGGACAATATCCATACCCATTTGTTCGATCCCAAAGATGCACCCACTGTGCCCTATTACAACATCGCCAGTCACAAGATCCGCAAGGTCGACGTGCCGACCCAGCTCCGTTTTGGCCCCTGGCGGTCGGTCGATCACAGCCAGCACGGCTTCTTCATCGAATCCTTTGTCGATGAAATGGCCCATGCTGCCGGCAAGGATGGCTATGCCTTCCGCCGCGAACTGCTCGCGGGGTCGCCGCGCCATTTGAAAGTGCTCGACACCGCGGCAAAAATGTCCGGCTGGGGCAGCGCGCTGCCCGAAAAGCATGGCCGGGGCATCGCCTTTGTGCCGTCGTTCGGATCGATCGTCGCGCAGGTCGCCGAAGTCGATATGAGCGGCGCCAAGCCGAAGGTGAAAAAAGTCTATGTCGCCGCTGATCCCGGCTTTGTGATCAATCCCGACGGCTTTACCGCGCAGATGGAAAGCGCGATCGCCTATGGCCTGACCGCGGCGCTCTATGGTGAAATTACGCTCAAGGATGGCAAGGTGCAGCAAAGCAATTTCCACGACTATCCGATGCTCCGGATTAACGAGATGCCCGAGGTCGAAGTGGCTTTGATCAATGGCGATCACAAGCATCTCGGCGGCGGTGGCGAACCGGGCCTGCCGCCGATTGCGCCCGCCGTGACCAACGCGATTTTTGCCGCCACCGGCAAGCGGATTCGCGAGCTGCCCTTGTCCAAACACAGCATTGCCTGATCGGAACCGAACCATGACCACCGTGCGAACTTTTGCCTGCCTCACAGTCTTTCTGCTCGCGGGCTGCAGCGCTGATGCCGCACCCGGACCGGTGGAGCAGATCATCGTCCGCGAACCCGGAGCGGCGCCGGTGGCAACCGCCGCCTCTGCTGCGACCAACAATGATCCAGCCAGCGCCCTGATCGCCGAAGGAAAGGCTGCCTTTGCCAATTGCGCCGCCTGTCATACGGTCGAGAAAGGCGCAGCCAATGGTGTCGGTCCGAATCTGTTCGGGATCGTTGGCAGAGCCGCCGGTGCGGTCACCGGATTTGCCTATTCTGATGCCCTGAAATCTTCCGGAATCACCTGGACGGCCGCCAATCTGGATAGTTATATTGCCGATCCAGCCGCAAAAATTCCGGGGACCACGATGGTCGCCGGTGCGATCGCGGATTCGGCCAAGCGAGAAGCGGTGATCGCCTATCTCGAAAGCGCCACCGCCAATTGAGCACGCATTGACCAAGGACTCGGGCATCCTGCTGGCGTTGCTGGCCGCGGGACAGTCCCGCAGATTTGGCGAGCGGGACAAGCTGAGCGCGTTGCTGGGTGGCAAGATGCTCGGCCTGCACGCCGCAGAGGCCGGCTCGGCCATGGCCTTCGCCCGCAAGCTGGTGATCGGTTCGCCAGACCATGGTTGCGCGGCGCAATGGAGCGCGCTGGGTTATCAGATCATTGCCAATGACGCCGCGGCGCAAGGCCAGGCCACCTCCGTCCGGCTCGCCGCCGCCCAAGCCATTGAAAGCGGAGCCAGCGCACTATGTATCATGCTGGCCGACATGCCCTTTGTCACGCGCGACCATCTCGGCCAGCTGCTCGCCGCGTTCGAACGATCGGGCGGCACCATCGCCTCGGCTCGCCGCGGACAAGCCATGCCGCCAGCCATTTTTTCTCGTTATCAACTGGAAAGCCTATTGGCCGTGCAAGGCGATTCCGGCGCGCACAAGATGCTGACAGATGCCCGGCTTATAGCCGGCGGCGATCCTGTTTTGATGGATATTGATACCGAGGAAGATCTGGCTCAGGCCAATATTATATATAATGATATCAGATAATTATTTGTCGAAAAGCGGAGCAGCCTCGGCCAGGTAAACATCCGGCCTTGCCTCCAGTGCTTCCACTATCTTATATTTGTGCCACGCGCCAAACAGGATCAGAATGCGTTTCTCCTGCCCGGTAACAGCGTCAAGCGCCTTGTTGATATTGGCGAGATGCGCGGCATTGATCGCTTGCCAGCCACCTGCTCCCAGATCATCGCCGAACAGCCGCTCATAGGTCTCCTGCCGGGCCTTGACCGCAGAATCATAGGCGCCGGAATGGATAAAACCGGGGTCATCCGACCGGCCGGAAACCGCCTTGCCATAGAGCTGGATCGCCGCCTGGTATTCCGACCAGTCTTTCGCGCGGGCCGGGTCCGTTTCAAGCTGCTTCTCCGTTACGCGGCGGTCGGTGGCAATTTTGGCTGTCCAGGCGGCCACCGGAATCATGGTAAAGCCCCTCTGCTTGCGCAGCGGAAATACGACATCGGTAAGTTCCGGAAAATCATCGGCCCGACTTTCCCGCACTTCGCCATATTTGTTGAAATTCGCGGATGCGATGGCAAAGCGTTCGGGCGGCAGTTCCACCAGAACAATATCCGGATCGAATTTGCCAATCGCATCGCGCAATACAGCCAGCGAGTAACGCTCGCTACTCTGGTGCTGGCCATGGATGGCACCAATCACGGTAACGATCGTCGCGCCTGCCGGGGGCGTATCAACCGAAGGGGAAGAGCATCCGGTCAGGCCGAAAAAAAGAGCGAATATGTAGGCGAAAAACGCCTTCATGCACGGTCCAGCCGCCGACCCAATTTCACGAAAAACAGGATCAGGAAGGGGACCAGCAGAAAAGACAGGACGACCTTGGCCGAACCTTGCCCGAGCAGCAACTGCCCAATCGGACGCTCGCCGTAAAAGGCGATGGTGATGAAAATCACCGTATCGACAATTTGCGACAGCGCGCTGGCAATGGCCGCGCGCAGCGCCAGCATCGCGCCTTTCATATTGGCCAGGCGCGAGAAGATATAGACGTTGAGAAACTGCGAAACGCCATAAGCGATGATCCCGGCAAACATCAGCCGTGCGCCCTGGGAAAGAATGATCGGAAAGGCTTCTTTAGCCGGTTCATACATGCCCGGATCGGTCGGCAGCGCCAGCACGATCTGGATCAGGATGATCGCGGTAATCAGCGGAATGAAGCCGAAACGGACCAGCCGGTTGGCAACAGCGCGGCCATGCAATTCGGCAACCGAGCTCGACAGGACCACCAGCAGCAGGAACGGAAAAATCCCCGATTCCACGGCCAACGGGCCGATCGCCACCTGTTTCGCACCCAATATTCCGGCGATGCAGGTCATGCCGCCATAGAGAACCGCGAACACAAACAACGAGCGCGGGATGATATTGGTTTTTTCGGTCATCGCGAGTGCCTAGCGCGGTCCGTGAGGAAAAAAAAGAAATAGTCACGCCGCGCAATTTTTCTATAGGGAAAAAGAAACGTAAATCATCAGATCGCGGCCCCTTGGGTCGCGCGATCGGGGGCATTTTGCAGAGACTGGCAGTTTATTGCGGCGCCAATAGCGGGAAAGACCCGGCTTACGCCGCAACGACGATATTGCTCGGCAAGGCCATGGCGGCGCGCGGCGTCGATCTGGTTTATGGCGGCGGCCGGCTCGGCCTGATGGGGACCATTGCCGACACGGTGCTGGCCGAAGGCGGACAGGTTCATGGCGTGATACCGGAAATGCTGAAAGATCTGGAAGTCGCGCACACCGGGGTGACCGAGCTGCACATCGTCCCCAACATGCACGAGCGCAAAGCCAAGATGACCGACCTGACCGATGCCTTTGTCGCCCTGCCCGGCGGCGTCGGTACGATGGACGAACTGTTCGAAGCCTGGAGCTGGAACGCGCTCGGCTATCATAACAAGCCCTTCGCCATATTGAATATAGGCGGTTACTGGGATTCGCTGATCGCCTTCCTGGACACCATGGCCGAACAGGGCTTCGTCTCCGCCGAACGGCGCAAGCATCTGATCGTGTCGGACGATATCGACGATTGCCTCGACCGGCTCGCCGCCGCCTGCAACGCCGAAGCGGGCAGTTTCAAATGGTAGAAGCAATGCGGCCTTACTATTTGATCGGAAGAATAGCATGATGCCCATCCTGACAAGCATCGCTGGCATGGCATTGATCCTGCTGATCGCTTTTGGTCTGTCGACCGGACGCCGCAATATCCGGTTCCGGGTGGTCGGAGCCGCCTTCGCCCTGCAGGCCGGGATCGCGGTGATCGTGCTCTATATTCCGGCCGGAAAACGGATCATCGAAGCAATGGCCTTCGGCGTGTCCAATCTGCTCGGCTATGCCTCGGCAGGCACCAATTTCATCTTTGGCCCGCTCGCCGACCCGTCAATTGGCGGCAACAGCTTCGCGATCGCGGCGCTGCCGGTGATCATCTTCTTCTCGGCGCTGATCTCGATACTCTATTATCTCGGCGTCATGCAGTTCATCATCAAATGGGTCGGCGGCGGGATTCAGAAAATCACCGGTATCTCGAAAGTCGAATCGCTCTGTGCCGCCGCGAATATCTTCGTCGGCCAGTCGGAATCGCCATTGGTCATCCGCCCCTATCTCGCCAGCCTGACCCAGTCGCAGCTGTTCACCGTGATGAGCGTCGGCATGGCCGGCGTGGCGGGCACGATCCTGGCCGCCTATGCAGCGATGGGTATCCGCATCGACTATCTGCTCGCCGCCGCCTTCATGTCGGCACCCGGCGGGATTTTGATGGCCAAGATCATCATGCCGGACAATCCCGAGGACCCCGCGCCCGAAGAGCTGGACATCGCCGTCGAATATGAAGACGAGAAACCGGCCAATATCATCATGGCCGCCGGCATGGGCGCGCAGACCGGCGTCAAGCTGGCCGTCGCCGTCGGGGCGATGGTCCTGGCC
>JAGXGT010000197.1 GCA_024636595.1 Sphingomonadales bacterium
ACAAGGTGCCTTATGGTACCAGCGTGCTGATCAAGGATGGCGCCGTGGTTCACTTGGGCGATCGTCTCGCCGAATGGGATCCGTTCACGATGCCGATGATCACCGAGAAACCGGGCATCATCAAATATCAGGACGTCATCGAAGGCAAGACGATGACCGAACAGACCGATGAAGCCACCGGTATCGCACAGCGTGTGATCACCGAATATCGGGCTTCGGGTCGCGGCGCGAACAAGGAAGACCTTCGTCCACGCATGACCTTGCTGGATGAAAACAGCGGTGAAGCCGGTCGGTATCTTTTGGCCAATGGCGCTACGCTGTCGGTCGAAGACGGCCAGAAGGTTGTCGCTGGCGACGTGCTGGCACGTGTTTCGCGCGAAGCTGCGAAAACCCGTGACATTACGGGTGGTCTGCCACGTGTGGCCGAACTGTTCGAAGCGCGTATTCCGAAGGACAATTCGATCATCGCGAAAATCGATGGCCGGATTGAATTTGTCCGCGACTACAAGGCGAAGCGCAAGATCGCGATTGTTCCGGAAGAGGGCGAACCGGTCGAATATCTGGTGCCGAAGACGAAAGTCATCGACGTTCAGGAAGGCGATTTCGTCAAGAAGGGCGACAATCTCGTTTCCGGTTCTCCCGATCCGCATGACATTCTCGAAGTTCTCGGGGTTGAGGCACTGGCCGAATATCTCGTTTCGGAAATTCAGGAAGTCTATCGTCTGCAGGGCGTGAAGATCAACGATAAGCATATCGAGACGATCGTTCGTCAGATGCTGCAGAAAGTTGAAATCACCAATGGCGGCGATACGACCTTGCTTCCTGGAGAGCAGATCGATCTCGAAGAGATGCTGGAATATAACGCGAAGCTGACCAAGAAGCAGGAACCTGCTGCTGGTAAGCCGGTTCTCCTCGGTATCACCAAGGCGAGCTTGCAAACCCGTAGCTTCATCTCTGCCGCTTCTTTCCAAGAAACCACCCGGGTGCTCACCCAGGCGGCTGTCGAGGGCAAGAAGGATCAGCTGATCGGTCTCAAGGAGAACGTGATCGTTGGTCGCTTGATCCCGGCCGGGACCGGCGCGGGCATGAACCGTGCGCGTATCGCGGCAACCAGCCGCGACGCGGCACTGCGGGCGCAGCAGCAGAAAATGCTCGATGCGATGCAGGCTGCAGCGGACCTGAAAGCGGAAGAAGTGGCGAAAGCCGCTGCTCCTGCCGAAGCCGAGCCAACCGCGGAAGACGTCTTCCGCGATGCGCCGGTCGAGGAAGTGCTGATTGCTGCAGATAGTTCCGAAGAACAGCATGCTGCCGAATTGGAGCAAACGAGTGACGCTGCAACCGGTGATTCCCACATGGCCAAAACCATGGGTGAAGGCATCAAGGAAAGCGAAACCGAGGCTGCTCAGCCGGACGAAGACGAAGAAGAATAGATTTTCGATCTTTGACCCGATAAAAAAGGCCCCGCCGGAGATGATCCGGCGGGGCCTTTTATTTTGCCCGAGTGTAAAAAAGCCCTCCCGGAGATGATCCGGTAGGCCTTTGCCTACAATATCATGCGATCAATTTCGCCGCTGTCCTTGCAACCTTGTCGCCCAGATATTTCGCACCGGCAAGATCAATCTCGTGGGGTGTCCGGCTGCCGTCACCGCCGGCCACAGTGGATGCGCCATAAGGGGAGCCGCCGACAATAGCGTCGTTGCTCATCTGTCCCTGAAAGCCGTAGTCCAGTCCGACAATCGACATGCCCTGATGCAGCAGATTGGTCAGGATCGAAAACTGGGTAGTTTCCTGGCCGCCATGCTGGACCGCAGTCGAAGTGAACGAGGCACCGACCTTGCCGACCAGGGCGCCATTCATCCACAGGCCACCGGTACGGTCCCAGAAGGATGCCATCTGGCTCGACATACGGCCAAAGCGGGTCGGAGAACCGACGATGATCGCGTCATAGTCTGCCAGCTGATCCGGTTCGATCACGGGATGATCATCATTGGATGAAAAACCCGCTGCTTCGACGACCTCCTGTGGTGCAGTTTCCGGAACGCGGCCAATGGTCACCTCGCCGCCAGCTTCACGTGCCCCGTCGGCAATAGCCTGTGCCAGTGCGTCGACATGACCATAGGAAGAGTAATAGAGTACCAATATTTTCGCCATTTTCATTCTCCAATATATTTCTGAGGGGGTAAAATGAAGCAGCGCCAGTTTGTCCGGCGCTGCTCCTTGCGGGTGTTAGTGTTGCGATTCCCATGCTTCGACAAAGACGAACTCGGCATCGTCGACCGCTTCGATCTGCAACGATCCGACTTCCCGTATCGCTACGGAATCGCGGGCTCCGACCAGTTCGCCATTGACCCGGACCTGACCGGCAGAACCAACCAGATAGACATGGGCGCCGTCAGCAATCTGGTGCTCGATCGCGGTTCCCGCCGTCAACGTCGCGCCATAGAAGCGCGCTTCGGCTCCAATCTTCAGCGCACCGGATTCGATGTCTTCGTCAAAACCACTGGCGAGAATTTCCAACTGGTCGGAGCGATCGCCCTTGGGAAAGGCTTTCGCATCCCAACGGGGAGCGCCGCCGGCTGCGCGCGGTTCAATCCAGATCTGAAACAGACGAGTCTGTTCGTCTTCAAGGTTGTATTCGCTGTGCATCACGCCGGTACCGGCGCTCATCACCTGAACGTCGCCAGCCTCGGTACGGCCTTCGTTGCCCATATTGTCGCGATGGGTGATTGCCCCTTCACGAACATAGGTGATGATCTCCATATTCTGGTGGCCATGCATAGGAAATCCGGTTTTCGGCTGAATTTCATCATCATTCCACACCCGGATCGGACCAAAGCCCATGCGGGACGGATCCCAATAATTGCCAAAGGAAAAATGATGGCGGGCCTGCAGCCACTCGTGGTCGACATGGGCCAACTCTTTGAATTCGCGTTTCTCAATCATCTTCTTGCTCCTGTTCGAGCGGCATCTGTTCCGCTCCGTATGCAATGGAAATAGGATGATCGATTTGTTTCTTAAATAGACAATATAGAATTTGATTGTTTCCATATATTGCTTAATATCCGGCAATGTCCTTACCCGATTATGAAGCATGGGCGATTTTTGCGGCGGTTGCGCGGCTCGGCAGCTTCACAGCAGCAGCTGATGAACTGGCGCTTTCCAAGCCCACCATCTCGAAAGCCATCTCGCGCCTGGAACAGGCGCTCGGCACCGTTTTGTTCCACCGGACATCGCGCAAAATATCCCTGTCGACAGCGGGCAAGTCGCTTCTGCCGCATGCCCAGCAAATTGCCAGCGACGGCGAGGCAGCAATGGAAGCGGCGCGCGACACCACGCATCTGCTGAAAGGTCAGGTCCGTGTGGCCGCACCGCTCAGTTATGGCCTCTCCCACTTGGCACCGGTAATCGCCGACTTCATGTGCGCCTATCCGGAGATCGCCGTTGATCTGCAACTCAACGTCGCACAGGTCGATCTGATCGAGCAGGGCTTTGATTGTGCCATTCGCATCGCTGATCTTCCGGACAGCAGCCTCAGAGCCATCCAGCTGCGTAAGGTGCAAGGCTATTTCATCGCCGCTCCGAGCTACATCAAGCGCATGGGTCAACCCCAATTGCCCGGCGATCTCGTCGATCACGATTGTTTTATCTATTCCAACACACAAAGCCCGGAGTTCTGGCAAATCACTTGCCGCGATAATCAGATTGCAAGTGTGCGCCCCAAATGCCGATTCCAGAGCAACAATGGTGATGTCATGCTGCCCGCGCTCATCGCTGGCAGGGGTATAGGATATTTGCCCGATTTTCTGTGTCAGAAAGCCCTTGATTCTGGCGAACTGATCGATGTCCTGCCGGGATGGCGCATGGGTGATATCACCCTCAATATCGTCATGCCCCCATCGCGCTTGCGTCCGGCGCGGGTCGATGCGCTGGTCAATTTTCTAAAGGACAATTTGCGCTAGCCGGGTACACGATCGGGCAATTTCGCTGTCCTACAGGAGCCGAATTATATAACCTTCCTTTTGCAACCCACGAAAGGCTAATCCGCAACCATGGCCATAGACGTCGTCTCCAACGCTAATTCAAACGCCCGGGAGGGCGCATTGGTATCGAAAATCGAAGACAAGGATATATTTTCTCTTACACTGTAAAGTTTGTAAAGTTCACCAGCTAAGCGGGCCCGAATATTAATGGCGCTAGAGACCATCCTGTTATTTCTGATCACCGACATGATGTTATGCCTCACTCCGGGGCCGGCGACTCTGGTCATCGTCAGCCATGCCCTGCCGCATGGCCCGGCGGGCGGGATGCGCGGTGCGTTCGGACCGATCGTCGGGGTGAACTTTGGCAATTTCATCTGGTATGGGCTGACCGCTTTCGGGCTGATCGCGCTGATACAAGCAGTTCCCACCGCTTATGTGATACTCCGCTGGATTGGGGTCGCCTATTTGCTCTGGATGTCCTTCCAGATGTTCCAGAGCAGGGCCAGCGCGCTGGCTCGGCAATCGGCCAGGAGCGCAGGATTCCGAAAGGGATTTGTCAACGGTTTGACGGTGCAGATGTCCAATCCAAAGGCGCTGTTGTTCTACAGCGCAGTCATCCCTCCATTCATCGATCCGAATGGCCAAGTGCTACTACAATTTGCCATTCTTGCCGGCCTGACCGTTATCACCGAGACCACCGGCCTGAGCTTCTATGCCAGCCTCGCCGCGCGGGCCCGCAAGCTCGGCCGTGCCGATCAGGCGCAACCGCTGTTCCAGAAGATTGCAGCGACCGTGCTGATCGCCGCAGCGCTGATATTGGCATGGTGGAATCTCACCGATAGCGCGGTACAGAGCGCGTTCAACCTGACGCAAGGCAAGATAGTCTAAAGGAATATCATGATCCGAACCTGCATATCCCTGATCGCTTTGTTCTTTGCCACGCCGCTTTATGCGCAGGAGCCACCATCGAACGGCTTCAATGCGGAAACGATATTGGCGCTAAAAGGCCTGCAATTGCTGGACCACCGGATGAATGCAATCGGCTACCGGCTGGCCGCTGCCAACACCCCCTATTGCACCGGAAAAACGGCGCAGACCGGTCTGCTGCTGCACGCTATCGATCAATATCCCGATCAGGCGGTCGCCCGTTTCGCGCTCGGCTTTGACGGGCCCGTGGCGATCAATGCGGTGGCGCCCAACAGCCCGGGAGCGACAGCGGGCCTGTTACCAGGGGATGATATTCTGGCGATCGACGGGATCAAGGTCGAAGATATTCCTCTCGACGATCCAGCCGTCGCCAGCGAACGGGCCAATTATCGGCGCATCGCCGCAGTGAATAAAAGGCTGGAAGATGCGCTATCGCAGAGCGATGCGGCACTCGATATTCTGCGCGGTGGCGCACAAACTCAGGTAGTGGTGAAATCGCGACCCGCCTGCCCCAGCCGGTTTCAGATAGAGGTCAGCAAGGATCGAGGCGCATCTGCCAACGGCAAAATTGTCTCGGTCACCTCGAAGATGGCAGAATATTTCCTCACGGACGATGAATTTGCCGCCGTGGTTGCGCACGAACTGGCGCATAATCTATTGAAACACCGCAACCAGCTTGATGCGCAAGGCGTCAATCGCGGGTTTTTTGGCCAGCTTGGCAAGAGCGCCGGGCGGATCAAGAGCGCGGAGATTGAAGCCGACCGGCTGTCGGTATGGCTGATGGCCAATGCCGGTTATGACCCGCAAGCCGCCGTCCGCTTCTGGACCCGTTACGGCAAGGAACATGGCAAGGGCATATTCTCCGCCTCGACCCATTATCGCTGGAAGAAGCGGGTGAAACTGTTCGAAGAGGAAATCGCAAAAATGGCGGCTATCGGGACTGTTGATGGCAAATATGCGCCGCCGCTACTGATCGAGGCAGACTGACTTAATCGTACCGTTCGTAAGCCTCTTTACAATTCCGCCGCTCCTGCTTGTTTTGCGCCTCGTCCAGACAAAGGTCGCGCTGCTTTTTCCGGTCCGCGAGCACTTTTCGGCCGAGATCTTCCTCCTTCTCCGACTGGCTCTGGGTGGTCGCATCGACCGCGGTTTCAACCACCGTCCCCGCCACCCGGAATGGCGCGGTGACAATCTTGCTGGCGACACAGCCCGACAGGGCCACCGGCATCGAGACCAGAATCAAAATGGGCACGGCTCGCATGATATTCTCCTCAGAAACAATTTGCGCGCCACCGAATGAAGTACCGCTGAACGCGTGTCGACTATTCGGCCAGCAACTTCTCTGCAATGTCGCGCATTGCAGCACCGATTTCCGGATGCGACAAAGCGAGCGCCAGATTGGCCTCGACATAACCCTGCTTCGATCCGCAATCATAGCGTTTGCCGTCAAAGGTCATGCCATGGAAGGGTTGCTGCCCAATCATCTGCGCCATCGCATCGGTCAGCTGGATCTCGCCACCGGCACCGGCTGCCTGCGTTTCCAAGATCCGCATCACTTCGGGTTGCAAAATATAGCGTCCCGGCAGAATCAGGTTGGATGGCGCCGTGCCCGCGGGCGGCTTCTCGACCAGACCCTTGACCTCCGTGATCGGACCATCGCGGTAGCCGGGATCGATCACACCATAGGACGGAGTATCCTCGATCGGGATTTCCAGCGCGCAGACAATATTGCCGCCAAGCTTGTCATAGGCGCTCACCATTTGCTTCATGCAGCCGGGAGAGCCGACCATGAATTCGTCGGGCAGAAAGATCGCGAACGGCTCGTCACCGATGATGTCGCGGGCGCACCAGATCGCATGACCGAGACCAAGCGGTTCCTGCTGCCGAACAAACACGCAGTCGCCAGGCCGCAGGCGAGTTCCGTCAAGTACCGAGCGGTCTTTGGATCGGTCAGCCATATTCCGCTCCAACTCGAAGGCCATGTCGAAATGGTCCTCGATCATCCCCTTGCCGCGACCATTGACGAAGATCATCTGCTCGATTCCGGCCTCCAGCGCCTCGTCCACGGCATATTGCAGCAGCGGACGATCGACGATCGGGAACAGTTCCTTGGGCATCACCTTGGTCGCCGGCAGGAACCGGGTTCCCATGCCGGCAACCGGAAAAACAGCTTTTCGGATTGGCTTCATGGGTCGATTCTACTCCTTCAGCTTGTCGGCAAAACTGGTTCTAAGTTTTTGCAGTTTTGGCGGGATGGTAGCAACACAATAAGGATTGCTGCGACCCTCGTCAGCCCAATATTGCTGATGATAATCTTCCGCCGCATACCAGGTTGCGGGACCCTCGATCGTGGTGACAACAGGCTCCCTGCGACCTTCTCCGGCCCGCACGATGCCAGCTTCCGCTGCCGCACGCTGCTCGTCATCCAGCGGGAAAATCGCCGAACGATACTGCGTGCCAATGTCGTTGCCCTGACGATTGAGCTGGGTCGGATCATGGGTGGCGAAGAAAATATCGAGCAAGTCGGCATAGCTGACAACATCTCCGTCAAACCCGATTTTGATCGCTTCGGCATGGCCGGTCGTACCCGAACAAACCTCCCGATAGGTGGGATCGGGCTTCTCGCCGCCAATATACCCGCTTTCAACCGAATGCACTCCGGCGATATCATTGAACACCGCTTCGGTGCACCAAAAGCAGCCACCAGCAAAAATGGCTTCCTGATTTGCCATACAAACTCCTTTTAAACGGCGACAGCATCACTCCCGCTATTTGTTTTCCTGTTCTCTTCGTCGCGTCTGGCGACAAGAAGATACATGGCCGGTGTGACCACGCGAGACAAGAGGGTCGAACTGATCAATCCGCCGATAATGATGGCAGCGAGCGGTGCGTAAAGCGCGCCGCCCCAGAAAGCGAGCGGTGTCAATCCTCCGATCGCTGTGATCGACGTCAGCAGCACCGGCAGAAACCGGACTTCGCCCGCACGCTCGATCGCATCGCGCAAGCCCATGCCCTGCTCCCGCAGCTGGGTGGTAAAATCGACCAGCAAGATCGAGTTTTTGATCTCGATGCCGATCAGCGCGATAAAGCCGATAAGGGCCATTACGCTGAGCGAGTTACCGGTGACAAATAGCGCCACGAGTCCGCCAAACGTCCCAAGAGGGACAACGCCGGCGACCACAATGGTTTCCCGAAACCGCCGGAACTCGGCCACCAGAACCGCCAGAATCAACATGAGAGCGGTAATGATCAACGGGCCGAAATTGCCAAAGGTCTCGCCAATTTTCTCCGCCTCACCGCCGACCGACCATGTATAGCCTTCGGGAAATTTGATTTTCTCCAGCTGCTCCACCGCGCGGTTGCTGACCGTGGACGGGATCTCGCCGAATTCAACCTGCGCCGTCACCAGCACCGTTCGCTGCAACTGATAGCGCTGGATTTGCGGCGTAACATTGGTGAGCTTCGGGCTGGTTATCTGCGATAGTGGCACAGGATCGCCGGCGCGGGTGGCAACATAGATTTTGTCCAACACCGACATCGGCAGGCTGCCCTCGAACGGGAAGCGGACGGTTACCGGATAGTCATCCCCTTCCTGATCCCGGAAGGATGCAGCCCTTTCGCCGCTGATAGCCAGCCTAATCGCCTGGCGCGGTGCGCCCGATGGAATATCGAGCAGCGCTGCTTTCTTTTCACTCAGGCCAATGTCCAGATCAATCTTGTCGGTTTCTACCGGATTGACGATGTCTCGGGCACCTGGGGTGTTCCGCAACACATCGGTGATCGTCCCAGCGAGCTCCTTAAGCTTGTCCAATTCCGGTCCCGCAACCCGGATGACGATCGGTGCATCGACCGGCGTCCCATTCTGAAAGAGTTCTATTTGGACGCGTGCGCCAGCAATCTGGTCCAGTTTCTTGCGCAACCGGTCGATCATCTTCGGCCCTTCGCGTGTGTCCCATTTGTCCAGCACCGCCAGCACTTCACCATGATTGATCCGCTCGGCCCTTGGCCCGACATTGTAGAACACCTGCGGATTGCCATTCCCGATATTTTCCGCCCGAACCTTTATGCTCGGTTCGGTTTCCAGAATCTTAGAGACTTCGCTGACAATCCGGTCGGTGCGATCCAGACTACTGCCCTGCTCCGCTTCCACCGCAACCCGGAAATAGGGCGCGTCAGCAAAAGGAAAAAGCGAAAAGCCCAATAGCGGGACAAGCGCAAAAGCAGACAGACACAAGGCCAAGGCCAGCACGACCGTCTTGACCGGCGCGCCCAGAGCGACGTGCAGAAAGGGTCGATAAAACCGCTGAATCTTGTCGTTGACCCAGCGTAGCGCCGAATTGCCTTCCGGATCTTCATCGCGCCGCAGGATCCGGCTGGCGAGAAATGGAATCAGGGACAGGGAAATCGCCAGCGAAGCCAGCACGGTCGCGATAATGGCTATGAAAAAGGATCTGGTGTAAGATCCCGCACCACCCGGTAGAAACAGCAGCGGGGCAAAGGCCAGAACCAGAACGGCCGTTGAACCGATAACCGCAGCACGGATTTCCAGACTCCCCTCAATAGCGGCCTGGGTTCTTGTCTTGCCCATGCGCAAATGGCGCGCAATATTTTCCGTGACGACGATACTATCGTCCACGAGCAACCCGAGCGACACGATAAAACCGGCGATCGAGAGCTGGTTAAGATTAAATCCCATCGCATATAGGGCCAACAGACCGGACGCGAGCGATAGCGGTATCGAGATCATGACGATCGCCGAGGACCGAAACCCCAGCGGCAACAGCGTGAAAATGACCAAGGCGATGGCGATTGTAAAATCGCGGGTCAGTTCGCTCAGTCGTCTCTGAACATCACGGCTCTGGTCAAACTGCATCACCAGTTTGATGTCCGGCGGTAGAATCGAACGTTGCTGCGCAAGCGCAACATCAAGCTCGTCTTTCAGTCGTGTGACATCCACGCCATCTTTTTGGGTGACAGTCAGAAATACCGCCCGCTGGCCATTGTGCCGGGTCCGGTAAATCTGCTCCTCCGCCCCCCAATTTACTTTCGCGACATCCCCGACCGTCAGAAGCGATCCGCCCGACGCCCGCAGGGGTAATTCCCGGATGGCCTCCAGATTGCGGAACGCTCCACCGGCTTCGACGTTCAGTCTTCGCTCACCACTCTGCACGGCGCCACCGGTTAGGTCCGCTCCTCCCTCGCGAACGGCTTCGGCCACCGCACTGGCCGGAACCTGCAGCTCGGATAGTCGCTCAGGATTAACCTCCACGCTGACTTCCGGCCTCGGTAAGCCAAAAATCCGCGATTCCCGGACGCCGGAATTGCGCGTGAAGACATCCACGATATCGTCTGCGTATTTTTCCATCCGCCGCCATGATGCGGTTTTGCTGATTAGCGCCACCTGCATAACGGCAGCCTCCGTGGTGCGGACCTTGCGAAACTCCAATTTTTGCAAATCTGCGGGAAGCTCGTCGCGGATTGCGGATACTTCCCGGACCACATCATCGAAATAGCCATCGACATCGCCGGACCATTCGCTGAATTCAACACGGATGACGGTTCCGCCATCCGTACTCGTCGATTGCACTTCCACAAAGTCGTCCAGACCCTGAACAACATCTTCGATAGGCTTCGCAATCGTCTCTTCCATTTCCTGCGCGTCGGCGCCGGGGTGGATCGCGATGATACTGACAGCAGGGATGGGGAAATGAGGGTCCACAGCCTTGGGGATATTGAAGAGCGCTGTAATGCCCAGCAATATCAGTAGGGTAAAAAGAACCAGGCTGAGTTGCCAGCGTGAAATGACGAACCGGGCAAGCATGTCAGGCCCGATCATCCTCCATGTTCAGGACCGTAATCATCGGGCTGTCCGGAGAGGCTTTATCACATCGCCGTCCCGCAGCTTCTCGACGCCGCGCGGGACGATGACATCGCCTTCCGCCAGTCCAGCCAGAATTTCCAGACTCTTGTCGGTCAGTTTGCCAATCTGCACGTTGCGTTGCTTCACCCGGTTTTTGTCATCCACCACAAACACCAGACCTTCGCCGGTACGGACACCGAAGATCGCATTGGCGGGGATTGCCAAGGTTCCCGAGGGCGCTCGCGGCACCTCCATTTCCACCGTCCCCAATTGACCGGAACTCAGACGATCACTGGCCGGAAGCGAGAAACTTACCTCAAAGGTACCGGTCCGCTCATCCGCCCGCCCGTTTTTCTCGCTCACCACTGCGTCAAGCGGCTCGTCCGAAACCGCGGACAGCGTAACCTTGGCCGGCATACCAACGCTTATGCGAGCAGCGTCCGTGTCGGTCATCGGAACGCGCAGGACAAAGCCTTTGTCAATTTCGCCGAGCACCAGCGCAGGCATGCCAGCCATCACGATCTGCCCCGCATCAATATTGCGCGAGAGAATGATACCACTGCTGGGTGCTCGAATATAAGCGGTGCGGCTGGCAAACTCGGTGGCTTCGATGCGGGCACGGGCCGCACGGGCCGCCGCTTCCGATTGTTCGAGCCGCGACTTCGTCACCCAGCCATCCTTGAACAAAGCCTGGATGCGACCATATTCGGCTTCCGCCCGATCCCGTTCGGCGCGGGCCGCGCTGAGATCTGCCGCAACCGTTGTGTTATCCAGAGCGGCGAGAATCGCTCCGCGCTTCACCCTGTCGCCTTCTTCATATCGGACCGACGCAACTTTACCGCCAGTCGTAAAACCCAGCGATGTTTCTCGGCGCAAGCGAACCGTGCCGGCAGAGGTCAGAGTCTCGGTCTCGCCAGCTGGTTGCACGGTTGTAACAAATGCGGGGGTCGGATCGGTTGAACGGGGTTTCGCTTCCGGTTCGCTGACGCCGCATCCGGTCAAAAAAACCAGACCGCCGAAAGCCGATATTATCGTTCTGCCAAGCGTCATATAGCGCATTTCCACCCCTAATCTGTTCGTCTAAAGTCTCTATCGAGCCTTGACCAATAGAAAATTGCGAAATGAAACCAAAAAGGACCAGATTGTTAATCTCGACCGCTTGAATGTGCTATTAAAGTGTCAGTTGTTACTTTCGGTACGGATAGTTTCCGGGCTAGGCTATTGAACTGATAGACAAATGGCTATTCTGGATACGCCGCGCGGCGGAGACGATCGTTGAGCGCAAGGCCGATCCCGCCTTCGGGAATGGGAGCCACCGCAATTCTCGGCTTGTCGCTGGCTTCGGCATGGTGGAGCGCGGAAAAAAGCAGGCTGGCGGCTTCAGCGAGATCGGCGCTGACGGACAAGTTCATGTCCCCCGCCACCGGCCCAAAACCGATATGATATTCATCGGACCGCGCGGCTTGCGCGCCGAGACGAACCGGCTTGGTGGGCGCATAATGCGATAGCATTTGGCCGGGCGCTTCGATCTTGCCGCTAGTGACGGTAGCCGCCGGCTTTCCGGCAATCGCCTCGAGCTGTGCCGGTGTCACCGGTCCCGGTCGCAAAATCCGGTAATCGCTGCCGTCGATCGCGACGATCGTCGATTCGATCCCCCGTTCGCACGGCCCGCCGTCGAGGATTAGCGGGGCCGCTGGGCCGAGACTGCGGGCGACATGGTCGGCCGTGGTCGGGCTAATCGCGCCGCTGCGATTGGCCGATGGCGCGGCAAGATACAGGCCGGAAGCCTCCAGCATTTCGCGCATCACCGGGTGGGCGGGCACCCGCAAGGCGATCGTATCGAGACCGGCGGTTACCGCTGCAGCGACCGGGCAATTTGCGGTTTTTGGCACGACCAGCGTCAACGGCCCCGGCCAGAGCGCGTTGGCGAAGCAAATGGCCAGGTCATTGAACTGTCCTAGCTTCCGTGCGTCGTCCAGATCGAGCACATGAACGATCAGCGGATTAAAATCCGGCCGCCCCTTGGTGCGGTAGATCTCCGCCACCGCCGCCGGATCGGTCGAATCGGCGGCCAGCCCATAGACGGTTTCCGTCGGGACAGCGACCAGCCCGCCCGTCCGCAACCGCGCAACCGCGTCACCAATCGTCGCCGTGCCGTAGCGGCGCGCTTCACCGCCAATATGATCATTTGAGCAAGACATGACCCTGCGCTATAGGCCAGCGGAAATTCAGGCAACAACGGATAGCAATTTCATGAGTTTTACAGCCCCCGGTCGCGAACAGAATTTTGTCCTTAAGCATATCGCCGATATCGGCGAACTGGCCAGCCATGACCGCTTTTCCGGTGCCAGCGAGGATATGGTGGAAGCCATTGTCGATGGGATCGGCCAGTTTGCCGAGGGGGAATTTGCTCCGCTCAACCGGATCGGCGACACCGAGGGTGCGCAATGGCGCGACGGCAAAGTGACCCTGCCAGCCGGATACAAGCAAGCTTATGCCCATTTTGTCGAAGGCGGCTGGGCCTCGATCGATGGGCCGGAAGAATTTGGCGGTCAGGGCCTGCCCTATTCGCTGTCCGCGCTAATCCTTGAAACCTGTGGTGCGGCCAATTTTGCCTTCACCCTCTGCCCGATGCTCAGCTTTGGCGCGATCGAGGCGATCCATGTCCACGGCTCCGACGATCAAAAGGCGCAATATCTGCCCAATCTAATTTCGGGTGCATGGACCGGCACGATGAACCTCACCGAGCCGCAGGCCGGTTCCGATGTTGGCGCACTGCGCTCGACCGCCGAGCCGATCACCGAAGGCGAGCATGCCGGCAAATATAGGATCAAGGGTCAGAAGATCTACATCACCTTCGGCGAACATGATCTGACCGACAATATCATCCACCTGGTGTTGGCCCGGACCCCGGGAGCGCCCGAGGGCACGCGCGGCATTTCGCTGTTCATCGTCCCCAAATATCATCTTGATGCGGACGGCAAGGCCAGCGCACCGAATGATGTGACCTGCGTGTCGATCGAACACAAGATCGGCATCCACGCCTCGCCGACCTGCGTCATGGCTTATGGCGAGCAGGGCGAGTGTATCGGCGAGATGATCGGCGGCGAATTTGGCGGCATGAAGGCGATGTTCACGATGATGAACAATGCCCGCATCAATGTCGGCTCGCAAGGCGTGCAAATCGCCGAGCGCGCCACCCAACAAGCCAGCGCCTTCGCACTCGATCGCATCCAGTCGGCCCGCGCCGGCAGCGGTGACAAGGCACCGGTAGCGATCATCGAACATCCCGACGTGCGCCGGATGCTGCTGCGTTCCAAGGCGCTGACCCAGGCCGCCAGAGCCCTACTCTATTATGCCTCGTCGAGTGTCGACCGCGCGACTCTGGGGATCGAGGGCGCAAAAGCACGCGCTGAAATCCTGACGCCGCTGATCAAGGGCTATGGCACCGATATCGGCAATGAAGTGGCCTCAATCGGCGTGCAGGTGCACGGCGGCATGGGCTTTGTCGAGGAAACCGGTGCCGGACAGCATTTCCGCGATGCCCGGATCGCGCCGATTTACGAAGGCACCAACGGCATTCAGGCCGCCGATCTTGTCGGACGCAAGCTTGGTCTTGATGGTGGCGACGCGATGAAGCAATTTATCTCCGAAATCGCGGCCGAGGCCGGGGACAGTGAAAGCCTGATGACGCTGGCGCATGCCTGCGAGGATATCCGGCAGTGGATGGCAAGCGGCGATGCGTCAATCGATGATCGGCTGGCGGGAAGCTATCCGTTCATGACCATGCTGGCGACCGCGACCTGCGGCATGCTGATGCACAAGCAGCACCGGATTGCCAGTGCCGAACTGGCCGGTGGTGATGATCCGTTTCTCCAGGCGAAACTGGTCACCACACGCTATTATCTCGACCACCTGGTGCCAGAAGCGCTGGGCCTGAAGGCCGCCGCCATGGCAGGCGCGGATATCCTGTACCAACTCGACAGCGCGGCACTGGCTGGCTGATCATGACTGGCGCTGGCAATGACGATATACTGGCACGCATAGCCGATGCGCTCGAACGCCTGGCTCCGCCGGCCACCGACCCGGTTGATTTGGCCGCTGGGGCAGCCTTTCTTTGGGACGGGCGTCGGATCAGAGCCATATCGCCGTTCGACCCTATCGAAATTGATCTACTGACCGGCATCGATCAACAAAAGGCGCGCCTGCTCGAAAACACCGGCCGCCATGCCCGCGGCCACGCCGCGCATGATGTACTGCTCTGGGGGTCCCGCGGCATGGGTAAGTCGGCCCTTTCCAAGTCCGTGGTCCGGGCCTTACAGGCTCAAGGAGAGGATATTGCGTTGGTTGAGGCGCCGTCTGGCCAGCTTGAGAGGCTACCAGCGCTATTCGAGATGCTCGCGGCAGTGCAGCGCAATTTCGTAATTTTTATCGACGATATCGGGTTCGTCGAAGGCAGCGCAGAGCCGCGTCTATTGCGCTCAATGCTGGAAGGCGGCGCCAGCGAGCGGCCTGCCAATGTCCGTCTCTACGTCACCTCCAACCGCCGCCATATCATCTCGCGCCAGATGAGCGAGCAGGATGATCCGGTCAATCCACGCGACATGGTCGATGACCAGCTTGCGCTGTCTGATCGCTTCGGTTTGCGACTGGGCTTTCATGCCGCATCGCAGGATGACTATCTGGCCATGATTATACGATATGCCGACGCCCATGGCCTGGACTTCGAACGCGAAGATGCATTACTCTGGGCAAAGCAGCGCGGCAGCCGTTCAGGCCGGGTAGCGTGGCAATATATCGTCGAACTGGCCGGTCGCGCAGGAAAGACGGTGGCCTAGTCTATTTCTCGGCAGCCGTGTCCGGCTTGGCTGCGCCCTTGCGCGAGACGCGCCAGATAATTCCGCCGACATCGTCGCTCACCAAAAGCGCTCCCGTCTGGTCAAAGGCGACCATCGCCGGGCGACCCCGCGCCTCTTTCTCGTCGTCGACAAATCCGCTCAGAATCGTGACCGGCTTGCCCTCTGGTTCGCCGCGCTGGTTAAAGTTGACATAGACCACATCATAGCCAGCCAGCGGCTGGCGGTTCCACGAGCCGTGCCGCGCGACGACAGCACCGGTGGCAAAGGGTTTGCCCAATGCCTGCCCATGCGAAAAGGCGAGGCCCAGCGGTGCCACATGCGCGCCCAGAGCGTAGTCGGGCCGCCGCTCATATTGGCGGTGATCGAGGTTTTTCGGATCGACCCGCGGGTCGACATAGCCGCCCCAGAAATGCCATGGCCAGCCATAATGCGCGCCCCAGCGGACTTCGGTGAGATAGTCAGGCACCATGTCGCTGCCGAGCATGTCACGCTCGTTGACCACGGTGTAGAATTTATCGGTACCCGGCAGATAGGCCATGCCGACCGGATTGCGCATGCCGTCAGAATAGATCGTCTTCTTGTTGGTCGCGAGTTCAATCTGCAATATGGCGGCCCGCTGCTTCTCTATGTCCATGCCATTCTCGCCGATATTGCTGTTCGAGCCGACCGACACGTAAAGATATTTCTCGTCCTTGCTGGCGAGCAGGCCCCGGGTCCAGTGGTTGTTCGGCGCTTTCGCGTTCAGATTGGCGACCTTGCGACCCTCGGCCGTAATTTTCGTATCGCCCTCCGCATAGGGATAGGCATAGACCGCATCGGTATTCGCAACGTAAAGCGTGTCGTCAATCAGCTCCATGCCAAAGGGCGAGTTCAGATTTTCCAGGAAGTTGAATTTCTGATCGACCGTGCCATCCTTGTCGCTGTCGCGCAGCAGGCTGATCCGGTTGGCGGAGGGGGTTGCCGCACCGGCCTTGCTCATCAAATTGCGCATGATCCAGCCTTCGATGCCCTTGTTGGTTCGCGGCGGGCTATTGGTTTCTGCCACCAAAATGTCGCCATTGGGCAAGCGGAACATGCTGCGCGGATGATCCAGTCCTTCGGCGAAGCGCTCTACTGTCAGGCCTTCTGCGGCAACGGGGCCTTCGCCTTCGCCCCAGGGCTCGGCCTTGGCGATATTGATCGTCGGGAATGTTTCCTTGCGGACATTGGTCATCTCCGGTTCTACGCCGGTGGTTGCCTCGAGCGGCAAGCGCGCCGTGTCGCCACGGGTAAAATAATATCCTGCGCCCAAACCGAGGACGATGAGCAGAATGGCGACATTTCTAATATGTTTCAGCATGATTCGATAATAGGTGGCGTCAATGGTCCTGACAAGCGCGGTCTGAAATGCTTAACGCCCGCGCCACCAGATAAGCAGCGCGACCAGCGCACCGAGTCCCAGTCCGGCCAGCAGACCGGCGGACGGCTGCCCCATCAAACCCCCGACAATAGCGCCGCCAATCGTGCCAAGCGCAATGAAGATACCGCCGCCGTTGCGATTTGGCGTTCCTTCGGTGGAAGAATTGGAAGCATGTTTGGGGGTTTCAGGATTCATGAGCGAAGCCCTATCCTACAACGGCGGCGATGACCAGAGCCTCCCGCCCAACTTATGATTAAGATACTGGTAACCTTAGCTTTTGAACATATTTCCACAGGTCGGGATTAGGAGTCATCGTCAGGTTACAAGCGATAGCGCTGCCCAACACAGGAGCCATTAATGCAATTACCCGTATTCATTGACTCCACCCACTACAGCGACGCCGAATTGCTGATCAGCAACTATGGCGAGGAAGCCGGACTGGAAGCGGCCAATCGCGCCGACAAGAGCCGGTCACTGGGAAACCATATTCATTACTGCAAATGGCGGCAAGTGGAACGGCTCTGCGTTTTGCTCTCCATCGACCAGACGATCGGTACGGTGCACTGATCCCGCGACTGGGGACCTAACGGTCGGGGTCGCAGATGATTTCCGCTGCCCCGTCGGTCCTCACCGTGCAATTGGGACGCCCCTCAATCTGGATCCGACCGGTGCCAAAATTGCTGATATTCGCTTCCCGTTCGACAGCGAGATGACTGCTGGCCGGCCCGCGATGGATCAGGGTCAGCTTTTCGATCTGCAGCCCGGGACTTTCAAAGATGCTCGCGCCCTGCAGTTCGATCCGGGCGGCAACCGCTTCACCCGACATCATCAGCTGGCCGCCACCGGTCATCGCCACATCGAGTTGGTCCGCTTTCACAGCGTCGATGCGGAGCGTACCGAAGCCGCCCAAACGCACTTTGGGCGTCCGCCCGGACAATTTGTCGAGGGTCACTGCACCGGACCCGAGATGCGAGAGATTCTCGATCGCGTAGCTGCTGAGATAGAGGGTGACAGGCGCATCCTGTTCAAAATTATTTCGGGATAGGGATTTGGGGCGCACCGACACAACCAGCTGCTTGCCATTTTTCTGGAGCGAGACCCGGTCCAGGATTTCCCGGTTGGTGCCTTCCGCTCGCGCGGAGGGTCCCTTGCCTGACGTCAGCACCACATCGACGCCATTGCCGATTCGGATATCGTCAAAGCCAAAGATGGAAAATTTGCGCTCCGCAGCCTGGCTGGCAGAGGACAGCAGCAAGGATACGGAGATCAGGAGGCATGGCAAAAATCTCATAGCGGGCGCGCCTCTCCGAATTCCATCCAGCCGAGCCAGCGCGGCGTCTTCGGGGCATAATGGCCGCTATTCTCGGCCAGCGCATAGCCATTGGCTTCAAATAGTTTCGCAACCGGACGATGCAGATGGCAGCCACCGGCAATATGCTTCCAGACCGGTTCGATGCGCTGTTGCCATTTTTCAGGCCCTTCGTCGGGTGCGCGGCCATGTTCGAGAAACAATATCTTGCCACCGGGCTTCAAGACCCTGCGCATTTCGGACAACACCTGCGCTCCGTCCTGCACCGAGCAGAGCGTGAAGGTTGTCAGCACGGTGTCAAAGCTGGCATCGGCGAAGGGCATGGCTTCGCCAATGCCGTCGCATATCTCCATCTCAAAGCCGCGTTCGCGCGCTTCCCGCCTGGTATAGTCGAGCAATTCTGCCGACGGATCGAGACCGGTCAGCTTGGTCACCCTTGAACGATCATAAAATTGCAGATTTATACCGCCGCCGCAGCCCAGTTCGAGCACGTCGCCTTGCGCTTTGGGCACGATCTCGCTGCGGTCTTTCATCACCGCCGGCTGCGAGCAGGCGAAGCGGATCAGCTTTGGAACCGCATATTTTTCCCATAGATTTGGCATCGCTGGCGAATCTGCCACATGCGCGGCGGATCGCCAAGCGATTTCAGCAAGTTGCTCTCGTTGCTCGGGTGGTCAGCCGCAGGTGATATCGCCCGACCCCATTGCCCGCGACTTGCATTTTGCGTTGCCGTGAATCCGGACATCACCAGAACCCATGACCTTGGCATCCACCGATCCGTCCGAGGACAGTTCGACATCGCCGGAACCCGCCACCGATATGCTGGCGCTGGCGGCCTTCATGTGCTTGCCGCTGATATCGCCGGAACCGGCAATCGATATGTCGACCGATTCGGCGGTGCCGGCCAGGGTCAGGTTACCCGAACCGGCGATTTTGGAGTTTAGCGATGTCGTTTTGATGTTGGCGACGCGGATATTGCCGGACCCGGCGATGCTCAATTTTGTCGAGTCCGTGGTCATCGCATCGACCTCCATATCGCCCGAGCCGGCAAGCTTAGCGCTCTTCAAGGATGGTGCGCTGACATAGATGGTGGCCTTGCCGCTATCCCCCCAGGACAGGCCGCTATTTTCCCGTCCGATTTTAATTTCGTCGCCGGAAATCTTGTAGCGCAGTTGTTCGATCGCATCGGCATCGCCTTCCGCGCGGATCGAATAGTCGTCGCCGGTCGTGAAGATGATATTATCGGGGCCAGCAAGCGTTATGCCTTCAAACGCGCCCGGGTTGCTGGCGCTGGTACCGATCGCGCTACCGTCGGAAAAATTGCTGGTGCTGCTGGCCGCTTCGCCAACGGCATTCGCAATTGAGCCTTCACAGGCCGCGAGCGCCAGTAGCGGTGCCAATAACAATATTTTCTTCATCGATTCCTCCATCGCTGTATTAATCAACTAATACGCCCGCACCCGAGAGAGATCAACAGAAAACTTCCGCAACCGCTCGGGGACAAAAAAAGGGCTGCCACATCGCTGTGCCAGCCCTTTCACAATTTCGATGAACGTCGGAAGCTTATCGACTAATCTTCCTTGACTTCATAATATTTTGGCGCCGCAATATTGAGGATCTCCAGAATCTTCGTCAAAGCCGTCGGCTCATCGGTTTCTTCCATCGCCGCCAGTTCGCGGGCGAGGCGGCTGGACGCTGCCTCAAAAATCTGCCGTTCGGAATAGCTTTGTTCCGGCTGGTCATCGGCGCGAAACAGATCGCGGGTCACTTCGGCAATCGATACCAGGTCGCCCGAATTGATCTTCGCTTCATATTCCTGGGCCCGGCGCGACCACATCGAGCGCTTGACCTTGGGTTTGGCTTTCAGCGTTTCCATGGCTTCGCGCAGCGTCTTGTCCGAAGACAGTTTGCGCATTCCGACGCCTTCTGCCTTGTTGGTGGGGACCCGGAGGGTCATCCGCTCTTTTTCAAAGCGCAAAACATATAGCTCGAGTTGCATGCCGGCAATTTCTTCATTTTGCAGCTCAACAACTCGGCCAACGCCATGTTTAGGATAAACAACATAATCGCCCACATCAAAGGACAGCACATTCGCAGCCATAAAAAGCCTTTCTTGAATCAATGGAAAAGAACGCAGCTAACGTTCGATTTTCGTAATCGCGTGACGAAAAAACCCTTTCGTACATATATTTAACGACCGAACACCACCCACTCCCTCGGGTGTCCAGCCGCCAACTGGCGTATCTTTAACAGATTCGTAACAAAAAAGCAATTTATCGTGCAGTGCACAAATGTGCTGGACCGGAACCGCGGGTTACCGGGCGTCGCCTGTCAGGCAGCTGTTGGGGTTTTATTCCGCCAGCGAGGCGATATTGGCCGTCTGGATATCGCGGCAACATCGGGGCGTCGACTAATCGCCCTCGCCGGGTTTCGGAGAGAAAAAGGCCTCGAACTTCCCTTCCATGCCCTTGAACTTGTCGGCGTCTTCCGGCGGCTCACGGCTGACCGTGATGTTCGGCCATTCTTCGGAAAATTTGGTGTTCACCTCGAGCCATTTTTCCAGCCCATCCTCAGTGTCCGGCAGAATCGCTTCGGCCGGGCATTCGGGTTCACAGACGCCGCAATCAATACATTCGCTGGGGTTGATGACCAGCATATTGTCGCCCTCGTAGAAGCAATCGACGGGGCAGACTTCGACACAGTCCATATATTTGCATTTGATGCAGGCTTCCGTAACAACATAAGTCATCTGGTCGTGAACTCCCCTATACCAGTCCGCCATTCGAGGTCAGAATCCTGTCCTAGCTATTGCGCAATATCTGACACGTCAACAGTTGGTTTGGCCGCTAATTCAATTACCAGTCTGCAATATCTCATAACAGGATTGTGCCTGCAAAGCGCTGCTGCGGCGTTCCGGTAGCGCAATGATACGCACCACATGCACCTGCTGGCCTTGCGGGACAGTGAGAATATCCCCCTGACGAACCTTGACATGCCCCTTCTCGATCCGTCGCCCGTTCATCCGGACATGCCCCTGTTCCGCCAGCCTGCGCGCCATCACCCGGTTATGGGCAAAGCGCAGATACCAGAGTAGCTTGTCGATCCGCAGCACGGGATCTGCGGCAGGGACCGGGTTCGCTGCTCTGCTGTTCAAGCCCGCATCCTATTTTTTCATGCTGTCCCTGAGCGCCGCCAGTTCAGCGAAGGCACCGCCGGCTGTCGCCAGCACAGGCTCCACCTTGCGCTTGACCGGTGCACCCTTGGCCTTTTTCTGATGCGTTTCACGGGATTTGAACTGATTCCGGTTCTTTTTGCGGGCCATGCCCTTCCAGCGCCAATATTGCACGACTGCAGCCGGTTCTTCACTATCCGCAACATCATCGGCTGGCGCGGCATCGGCTTCCGCGGCCACGGTCGGCGCTGGATCAGATGCCACAACCTCTTCGGCCGACACTTCCGATTTGTCAGCACTGGCTTGCGGTGATGAACCGGCCTCGGCAACCAGATTCTCAGCCGGCTTCTGGACTGGGGCCGGCTGGTCATCGGTTTTGACAAAACCTGCCAGAGCCAGCAGCGCCTCATAACAGGCTTGCGACAGCCCCAGCGACGTCGCCAGAGCGGGATCAACCGAGAATATATCGCCCTGCTGCCGCGCCTCATGCGCTTGCTTGACCAGCCGTTCGACCATGTCGACCCGGACATATTCGTCGCCAATCTTGCGAAAGCCGAGCCGTGCCGCGTGATCGGCGGCGGCAAATGTGCCCTGCTTGAGATGGACGGCGTTGTCCGGTGCCTGGTCAATCATCGGCTCTGCATCATAAGCCGCGAACAGCGCGGTCCGCCAGAGCACCGCACCGGGCTTCATCAGCGCGTGATGAAAAATATCGAGCGCCCCGAACACCAGACCAGCCCGCCGCGCATGCCCGCGCATATCATTGTCGAGGGCGCGGACGGCCTGATCGATTTGGCTCCGCGACAAGATCCCGCCGGCGTCAACGATCTGCGCAAACAAGGCGCGCACCGCCGCCGGTGTTTCCGGCTCATTGGCCAGCGCGTCAATTTTCACCAGTCCCTGCAGATGCTTGGCCTTCATCGCGTCGACCCAGGCCTTGACCCGATCGATCACTTTCTGGCTGTCATCGGCGGCCATATCCTTGATCGACCGTTCGAATTTGATCTCGGGCTGCAAGAGCGTCTTGCCCTTCGACAAAACCGCCAGCCGGCTGTCGCCCCACATGATCGTCGGCTGCCCGGTCGCATCGGGGACCAATGCCAGAACAGAGTCCGGTGCCTTGGCAAGAGCGTCTGCATTGTCTGTCATAATCCGTCCCAAATATCTTTCTGCCGCCGCAAGCAGCATCTTGCGATCCTCTCTCCGGCTATCGGATGGTACGAGAAATTGGAAGCCCTTGAGTGTTCCTATTTCCTGTCCCTCGACCAGCACCTGTCCATCGTCATCGACGACGACATCCTGCGGCAGTGTATCTTTCAGCAAGCCGCGCATCAATACCCGCGTCCGTTTGTCGACAAAACGCTGGGTCAGCAGCGCGTGCATCGCATCGCTGAGCCGGGACTCCAGAGCGCGGGTGCGATCGATCATCGCTTCGGGCTGCTCCACCCAATGCGACTTTTGCGCGATATAGGTCCAGGTGCGGGCCGCTGCGATGCGTGCGCCCAGCGTCGCGATGTCCCCCTGGACATTCTCCAGCCGCGCAATTTCCTGTGCCATCCGCGCATGCGGAATCCTGTGATTGCCCCCCGCAAGATGCGGCCAGAGCGAAGCGATGAAGCGCGCCTGATGATCCGCCCCGACCTTGCGAAAATCGGGGATGCAGGCCGCCTCCCACAGCAACCGCACCTTGCCCGACGTATCGGCGAGACGGGACAGCGCTGGATCCTGCGCCAGCCTTTTCAACACCGCTAGGTCAACGGCTTCCGGCGCGGCTTGCAATCGCCGTTCCTGCGGCTTTTCCTCGAGCGACCGGATCAGGCTGTCGACCGACGCAAAATCCGGGTCGGCGTTGCGCCAGTACAACCATTCCAGCTTGGGAAACCGATGCGCTTCCAGATTTTCGATTTCCTCCGGCTGCAATTGATCCGATGTGGCCAGACCCGACAGCACGCCAAAGCTGCCATCCTTCTGGTGGCGACCGGCGCGCCCGGCAATCTGACCGATCTCCGCCAGGGCAAGCCGGCGCCTACGGTGGCCGTCAAATTTCTTCAGCGCGGCAAAAGCGACATGGGTGACGTCGAGATTGAGCCCCATGCCAATCGCATCGGTGGCGACCAGATAGTCGACCTCGCCATCCTGGTACATTTTGACCTGGGCGTTGCGGGTCTGCGGCGACAATGACCCCATGACCAGCGCCGCGCCGCCATGCTGCCGCCGCAGCATTTCAGCAATTGCGTAGACATCTTCGATCGAAAAGGCGACGATTGCGGATCGCCGCGGCAACCGGGACAGCTTGCGCGGCCCTGCGTAGCTCAGCGTCGAAAAACGCGGCCGGGTGATAATTTCGGCATCGGGCAGCAGCGCCTCAATCAGTGGCCTGAGGCTTTCCGAGCCAAGGATCATGGTTTCGTCGCGGCCCCGCGCATGCAGCATGCGGTCGGTAAAAATATGCCCGCGCTCGGGATCGATACCGATCTGCGCCTCGTCGATCGCGACGAAAGCAAATTCGCGGTCCATCGGCATGGCTTCCGCCGTGCACAGAAACCACTGCGCATCCTTCGGGATGATCTTTTCTTCACCCGTAACCAGCGCCACCCGATTGGCGCCCTTCAACGCCACCACCCGGTCATAGACTTCCCGCGCCAGCAAGCGCAGCGGAAAACCGATCATCCCGCTCGAATGGGCACACATGCGCTCGATGGCAAGATGGGTTTTGCCGGTGTTGGTCGGGCCGAGAACGGCCACGAGAGACGACTGATCGAACCGGGACATGGCTGCAC
>JAGXGT010000198.1 GCA_024636595.1 Sphingomonadales bacterium
GACGGCGCCGGGGCGGCGATCTTCCTGCGCTCGATCAAGGCGTGGCTGGAGGCTGTCGGGCCGGAAACGCCTGTTTACTGAGATGGCACGCGACCTTCCCATGTTCAGCCCGCCTGACGAGGGCGCGCACCACCGCGACATGCCCGAGCCGCATGGCACCATAGCCGGGCAACGACAAAACGGCGCCTTCTGTCGGCATCCTGCCGCGTTGATAGACTCCGCCCGCCTGGTCCCACCAGCTATGGGCATCGCCATAAATCTGGATCCCGCTCAGTTCGCGGGCAAAAGGGACGCATTGCAGATAGTCTTCGGCCTTCGCCGGTGTGGGCACAATGATTGCCTGCAACACCAGCAGGATCGGAATGATCGCATTGCGGAGTGAAATGACAAAATTTTTGGGCGCCGTTGCGTTCATGCAGACAGACATAAACGTCCAGCGGAAAGCCAGCGCTAATGACTATCGTGAATCACTCTTAACCATAAATGACGGCGACGGTTAAGGCTGCCTTTGCTTCACGCTTCCATCTGAAACTTCAAAATGCAGCGCGCTGTCCGGAATATCGCTGAACAAACTCGGTTCGGTACCGGTAAGCCAGACTTGACCACCGCGCTCCGCCAGCTTGTCAAACAGCGCGGCCCGGCGCTGCGGATCGAGATGGGCCGCAACTTCATCGAGCAACAATATCGGCCGACTTCCGCGCCGATCAGCAATCAAATCGGCATGTGCCAAAATAATCGAGAACAGCAGTGCTTTCTGTTCGCCGGTTGAGCATTTCTCGGCGGGCTGTTTTTTCGCCGAATGAAACACCACTAGGTCGGCGCGATGCGGCCCCCGTGTCGTTCGGCCCGCTGCCCGGTCTGCGGCACGATATTGTTGAAGCATCTGATGGAGTTGATGCTCCGCATATAGCTGATCATCCGCCAGTTTCAGGGTTGGTGTGGCGAATATTGTGCTGTCTGATTGTTGCAGCCTCAGGTTCAATGCGGTTGTCAAACGATCGCGGGCCGCAGCGACCAACGAGCCGAATTGCGCTAGTTGTAGATCGAGACCGTCAATCCAGTCCTTGTCTGCCGGATATGTATCGGCAAGCAGCCGGTTTCGTTCGCGTCGTGCGGCTTCGTATCGGGCGCAGTTTCGTGCATGAGCAGGCTCAATGGCTGTCACGAGCCGATCGAGAAAATTCCGGCGGCCGGACGCTCCTTCTGTAAACAGGCGGTCCATCGCGGGTGTCAGCCATAATATCGAGAGCCATTCGGCGAGATCGTTGGTCGGGACAGACGCCTCGTTGATCCTCGTCTTGCGCCGGTCAGGCGCTTCGACACTGGTTCCGCTGCCGAGATGGACGTCGTTCAGTTGCGCGGCGACGGCGAAATCGCCAGGCCCATTCTGACCGGCGATATCGCGGAGCGATGCGCGTCGCAGACCGCGCCCTGGCGCGAGCATCGATACCGCCTCCAGAATATTTGTCTTGCCCGCGCCGTTGGCACCGCTGAAAACCATGAAGCCGGGTGCGGCATTCAAGCGCAACGCGGGATAGTTGCGAAAGTTGTGCAGAGTGAGTTGGGAAAGGGCCATGCTAGAGCTGGTCATTAGCTTTAGCTATCGGCGAAGAGAAGAAAATTCGGAGAGAGACGTTGTTCTGCCGGTCACAAAAAAACGGTAGCCCAATAATTGGGGAATATTGCCAATTATTCGTTCTATACGATATGACATTTGGCGCGGAATTGAATGAAGCCATTGATATATATAGATTATGATAAACTGGCACGACCCGTGCAAAGTGTCTGATATCTTCGCAATAATGCGAAAAACAGGTTTAGATCGAAAGGAAATCAAAATGTTCTCGAATGTGTCCAACAATATCTCCGCCGCCGTGGCCGCCATTTTCACTGCCGCTATCTTTGTTGGCGCCAGCGTTGGCCCCGCCGTCAGCCACGCCGCTTCAGTCGTCGCTTGAACCAAGTTCACACCAGAAAGGGACACATCATGTCACACAGTCTTCAAAATTCGTTTTCCGCCGCTTTTGCCGCAGCCGTTTCAGCAGCTTTGTTTGTCGGCGCCAGCCTCTTGCCCGCGCTCCACAACGCATCGTCCATGGTGATCTGATGGCTGACGGAAAGAAAAGCTCAGACTCTCGCCCCGGCAGCTGGCCGGACCCTGTTTCATCGAAGAAAGGAAGCAATAAACCCATGAAAAACAAATTGAAACTCGACAAGGCTAATGGCAAGCTTATGGGCGTCTGCTCCGGGCTGGCGAACTGGAGCGGTATGGATGTCAACTTGCTGCGCATCATATTCGTTCTCGCGACCATATTTGGTTGCGGTTCCGCAATTATTATCTATCTGGCAATCGGTTTGATTGTCGATTGAGCTGGACAGTCACTCTCCGCTAGATGATATAACATACGGAAAATATTACATTAAAGCCATGGACCGCTCCGACCAATCCGTGTAATCGAAGACTTGAACAGTCGCATTGCAGTTGTCGGAGCGCAGATGTCCGCAGGTCATCATCATAACCACGGGCATTCCGCCCACAGCCATCATGATCGCCATGGTCCACACGGCCATATACCGACCAGTTTCAGCCGTGCCTTCGCGCTCGGGATCGCCCTCAATATCACATATATCATTGTGGAGGTCGTGTACGGCTTGCTCGCCGGATCGATGGCCTTGCTGGCCGACGCCGGTCATAACCTGTCCGATGTTCTTGGACTGGCCGTTGCCTGGGCTGGTGCAGAGCTGGCCAAGCGTCCACCCAGCAAGCGATTTACCTATGGGCTGGGTGGATCATCGATTCTGGCAGCGTTGCTCAATGGCCTTTTTCTCTTGGTTGCTTGCGGGGCCATTGCTCTAGAAGCCATTCAAAGATTTAGCGCCCCCAGCCCAATCGCATCAACCACGGTCATCATCGTTGCCTCGGTCGGAATCGTCATCAATTTCGGTACTGCGATGCTGTTTGTGCGCGGACAGAAAGAAGATATCAACATCCGCGGCGCCTTCCTCCATATGATGGCCGATGCTGGCGTATCCGCAGGTGTCGTAGTGGGAGGCATTGCAATTTATTTCAGCGGCTGGAACTGGATCGATCCGCTTATCAGTCTGTTGATCGTTGTACTGATCTTCTGGAGCACGTGGGGACTGTTGTCGGAAGCCGTGCGGATGTCGCTGGCGGGCGTGCCACGAGATATCAATGTCGAAGAAGTACAGACATATCTTGCTTCGTTGCCCGGTGTTCAAACGGTGCATGATTTGCATATCTGGCCAATGAGCACGAGCGAAACGGCGATGACAGCCCATCTGATTTTGCCCGACGGGCATCCGGGTAAGGGGTTTCTGGCCTCAGTCCAAAAGGAAGTTTTGGCGTTGTTCTCCATCCATCATACCACCATTCAGATCGAGCTTGAAGATGAAGAAGGGGACCTCTGTCGGGTTGATTGTCACGGCGACGCCTGACGTCAGCTCGAGTGTTGGGATTGCTCTTTCTTGTTGACCAAGGATTCTGAATCCGGACGAGCAGAGGCTCCGAAACTAGCGAGACCAAGCAATAAACCGCGCGCGGTTTTTCCATTTGGGAAAAAGCTGGCGGAGAGAATATCTCCATCGAAGTGCCAGCATGATTGCACCAACGGACATCTTTCGTTGCGCGGTCGAAAAATAGATTTATGGTATTTGGTCATACGCGGAGCCCGAACCCGCGAGGGGGAGGATGTGTGCACGACGAAATCAAGCCGAACTGGTTGTCGGAAATTGTCCGCCGTTTTTCCGTATTCATCTATACCGTGAATGGATGGACTGCCGTTCAGGAAAATCCGCCACCCAGAAAAGCCATAATCATTGCTGCCCCACACACCAGCAACTGGGACTTCCTTTATTTTTTTGGGCTGACGAACAAGCTGAAGATCAAGTCCTACTGGATTGGCAAGGATACGCTATTCAAATGGCCGTGGTCGGGCATGATGCGCCGCTTGGGCGGCATTCCGGTCAACCGGTCACAATCGCAAAACATGGTTGACGCGATGGTGAGAGAGTTTAACCAGCGCGATGATTTTCTCCTGACCATCCCGCCAGAGGGGACGCGTGGGAGCGTCAAGCAATGGCGGACGGGTTTCTATTATATCGCGCTCAAGGCAAAGGTGCCTTTGATCATTGGTCTGATGGACTATTCGAGAAAAACCGGCGGATTGGGGCCATCCTTCATGCCGTCTGGAAATTACAAAACCGACATGCAGAAGCTGAGCGATTTTTATTACAGCGTAACGCCAAAATACCCTGAAAAAGCGATGCGCGATATTGTGTCGACGGAGCCCGGGGCAAGCGGCGAACCGCAGGCAAAAGGAGAAGCCATTTGAACGTGCTCGGAGCCTTGGGGCTGAACTTTGGTCTATTGGTCGCCATTATGATGGTCCTGTGGTTGATATCGATCCGAATCCGTGACGTGTCTTTTATCGATGCGTTTTGGGCTTATGGCATGGCGATCATGGCCAGCGCATCCTTCTTGCAGACCGAAATCCCAGGGTCTTTGGCATACACGATCTGGGCGCTGACCGCGCTTTGGGGCATAAGGTTGGGAACGCATCTTTTCCTCCGCTGGCGTAAGGAAGGTGAAGATCCTCGCTATAAGAGAATTCTTGGGAAAGCGATGGACAAGCAGGGAATGAGCTTTGCCAAGGCAGCGTTGATCAGGGCTTGGGCGCTGCAAATTCCGCTGCTTTTCATCGTCTGTCTACCGGCGCAGCTTGGGATATTGCTCGCAGGCGCGGATGGTCTCGGTCCCGTTTCGATCATCGGCGCCGTGATCGCGGTGGTTGGCATCGGCTTTGAAACCATCGGTGACATGCAACTCAAGGCATTCAAGTCCGATCCGGACAGCAAGGGCAAGGTGCTTGATACCGGCTTGTGGAAATATACCCGCCATCCTAATTATTTCGGAGATTTTTGCGCTTGGTGGGGGATTTGGCTGGTCGCAGCGCCAACCGGCTGGCCGGTTTGGGTGGCTGCAGTTGGCCCCCTGTTTCTGAGTTTCACGCTGATGAAATGGAGTGGTGCGCCCCTGTTGGAAAAAAGCCTGAAAAAGAACCGGCCGCAATATGCGGAGTATATTCAGCGGACGTCGGGTTTTTTCCCAATGCCGCCGAAGAAGGGGGAAAGCCGTTGATCAAGGGCATCCATCACGTCGCGATAGGGGTTCCGGATATCGAAGCAGCAATCGCCTTTTATTGCGATACGCTTGGCTTTTCGGTGGACTGGCGGAGTGACGTGACTGCCGACAACGACAAGGCCGGTGCCGCAGTCGGTCTGCCGGGTCTTGAAGCCAAGATGGCTATGCTCAAGGGCTCTGGTGCCCGCATTGAACTTTGGCAATATACCGATCCACATCCGCGTGACCGGCGCAGCGATCCTGCTGATCTGGGCTATCCGCATATGGCTCTGGCGGTTGAAGATATCGACGCTGAATATGACCGGCTGACGACCGCGGGGATGACTTTTGTCGGACCACCCGTCGACTTCGGGACGCAAAAAGCGATCTATGGCCGGGACCCGTTTGGCAATCTCATAGAGTTGCTGGAAGAGGCATCAGTCTAAGCAGCTTTTTTGAGCAGCTTGTTTTCGATGATATTGGCAAATACCTCGGTATCCTGAGCACCGGGAACCATGAACTTTTTGTTGAAGATGAAGGCGGGCACGCCCGTAATGAAACGGTCCTGCCATTCGGATTCCACGGCCCGAACCTCGGCAGCGAACATATCTGTTTTAAGCAGATCGCTTGCGCGTTTTTCATCGAGGCCAACCGATGCAGCGATATCCGCCAGCGTCTCATGATCGCTGACATTTTTGCCATCGGTAAAATGGGCCTTGAAAAGCGCCAGTTTGAGCGCGGTTTGCTTGCCGGTTTCGCCGGCCCAGTGCAGCAGGCGGTGCGCATCAAATGTGTTCACCATGCGCATATTTTCACCATAGCTAAAGTCAAAGTCGAGATCATTTCCTGCGCTGCGCAAGCGCTCCCGATTGGCTTGGCTTTGTTCTGGCGTGGCGCCATATTTCTCAGCCATATGTTCGTTGATTGACTGTCCCTCGGGTGGCATCGACGGGTTGAGTTCAAACGCATGCCAGCTTAGTTCGAAACGCGCTTGTCCGGCGAATTGGGCCATCGCTTTTTCGAGTTTCTTGTAACCGATGATGCACCACGGGCACACGACATCCGAGACAATATCAATGGTGATGACGGGGGTCTCGGACATGGTGATTTCCTTGGTTGGTATCAGGCTTTCTCGAGGGTGCATTGCAGCGGATGTTCGTTCTTTCGAGCAAAATCCATAACCTGAGTGACTTTGGTTTCGGCAACCTCGTAGCTGAAAGTGCCGCAGACGCCGACGCCTTTCTGGTGGACGTGGAGCATGACGCGAGTTGCCTCATCAATGTCCATATTGAAAAATCGCTTCAGCACCAGAACGACGAACTCCATCGGCGTGTAATCATCATTGAGAATTAGCACCTTATAGGGGCTGGGCTTCTGGGTCTTTGCCCGGGTCTTGGTGGCGATTCCCAGATTTGTGTTGTCGTCGTCATCCGATCCCTTGTCCGGATCGTCGCCCATGACAGTCGGGAGACTGACACAAGGTCGCCGATTGGATTGCGAGAACGGGAAAAGAATCTGCTGCTTCATCATTAGCCTCAGGATATGGTATTTTTACCCCAGAGGGCAAGGGTGGGATTGATAGTTTCCACAGCTTTTGTGCTTGGCGGTATGAATAGGGCGCAAAAAAAGGGCCGCTCCAATGGAACGGCCCTTTTTGATCGGTTGGAAAAGCGGCTTAAGCGGCTTTTTTCAATTCCTTGCGGATTTCGCTGACGCGATCAGCAATCGGCTGATAGGCTTTGCCCGCAAGCTTCACAACGGCATCAGCGTTGTTCGAGGTCTGGTCCATAACCCGGTCCAGTCCGCTGCGTACATAGTCAGCCTGCTTTTCAAACATGTCCTTTGGCGTCGCGACGCTGAACAGGCCTTGCAGAGCGCGGCTGGCTTCAACGAAGTTCTCACGGGTATATTTCACGTTTGTTTTGCCGATTTCCTGGGCGCCTTTGGCAGCAATCTTGCCGCTTTCGATCAGGGTTTCGACATTTTCGCGATTGAATTCAACCGCATTTTTCGACAGCGCAACGGCACGATCAGCGGCTGCTTTGGCACGTGCTTGTGCGTCGGCTGTCAGATTTTCGAAACGCGAGCCCAGCTTGTCAGCGGCTTTCTTCGCAGTGTTGGCAGCCTTGGTATTGGCGGCTTTGGTGTTCTTTGCAACGCGCTTGGTTGCTGCGGTTGTGGTGGTTTTTGTGGTAGCCATTTTTTTGGTTCCTTTGGTCTTTTTGTTCAATGTGGTTTTGGCAACTGGCTTTGCAGCGACTTTAAGTTTCGCTGGGGCCTTCTTCGTTGCCGGTTTGGATGCTGCGGTTTTTTTGACAGCAGGTTTGGTCGCTGTCGCCGGTTTAGCAGCGGGAGCCACCGGCTTTTGGGTTTCAGTCGTTGCCGGAGCTTGATCGGCGGCGGCTTTCTCGGCTTGTGACGCCGGTTTGTCGGAAATATTGGTCGCAGACGCTGCTGCAGCATAAGCTGCGTCAGCAGAGAGCGAGCCGGTTACTTTTTCTGCCGGAGCAGTAGATGTTTCGTTTGTGGTATCAGCCATCGGTTATCTCACTTCCATGTTGCAGTGCACAAATAAGGCATCTGGCGACGGATGTCAAGAAAAATGGTGCAGTGCACAATAAACCACTTGCTTCAGGTATTAAGCCTGGTAATTCAGAGGTCTAGTCCTACAACAGCTATGATCGACCCCGCCGCTAACCGGTGTTGGGAGGTCATAGGGCATACCCCATTTGGTACAATGCGATCAATTTCAGTGGTTCCACACCAGTTCTGCTGTAACAGGACCAACATCATTACCGAAAGTCCCCCATGTCCGCATTGATATCTATAGCTACCGCCGTTCCCGATCACCGGATCACGCAAGCAGAAGTGCTGGCCGTCCTGGCAAAGGCGAGGGGCGCGGCGCTGCCCGCCCGTCTGGAGCAGATCC
>JAGXGT010000027.1 GCA_024636595.1 Sphingomonadales bacterium
CAAGTTTTTTCATCGGCAAGAGACTAGGCGAGCGCACGATAGGGTTCAATCCTTGTTTAAGATCCGGCCAGTCGGAAGATGCTTTTCCACGGCACCGGATAAAAATGGTGCGAGCGAAAATAAAAATTCGCGACAAAACGCTTATAGCTGACCGGGGCAGCGGCATGTGGGTCACACGGGTCACACCCCTAAAGCGGAAAACCAGTTTGTGGACCGGAACCGGTAAAACCCGCCGAAAATCCGCCATTTCTAGCCAAATTTTGCGCGACCTTTTCCGAAGCACCGCAAGCGACGAACGCCGCCGGAAAATCTTGCGGTTGCCCCGGCGGCTCCTTGTCCTCGCGGTAATATGTCAAGAGCGCAGGAGAGAAGGAGAGCGGGGCGTCGCTGTCAGGCTCGCGCGGATTGTTGCCGCTATTTTTTGGGAGAGGATGGACGCGCGTCATTCTTGCCTCGGTTAAAGGCAGGAAGATAAGGCATTGGGGTGTGTGTAGGAAAGGGGAATGTGAACGTCTGTTTTCACGCGGTGGTTCCTACTGATTTCTGCAACACCGGCACCAAGCCGCTTGCAGGCGTTTCGAAACCGAGTCTCCTTCAAAAGCACCAGAACGCAGCACTTGGACATTGATTTCACAATAATATATCCCAGTGTATCGCCAGAACTCACAATTTCCAAGCAAGGCCGAAACGGAACAAGTTTTCCTTATGATTGAATCCGTCTATCGATGCGTCGACCAGTACGTCATATTTTTGATAATCGGTAAGACTATAGTCAAGGCGCAATCGCGCATGTTTGCCCAGACCAATCTCCATTCCCGTTCCGCAACGGAAGCCAGTCTGTGTTTCTTCCGATCGCACGGTCGCAGTCGTGCTAGCGTACGGGATGTTGAAGCGTGTGCGGACGGCTCCGGCATGACCGTAAATCATCGCTGCATCACTGATTTGATAGCCGAGCCGCGCACGTGCGCCGAAGTTATATTCATGTTCGGCTGAGTAAATCCGTCCGTTCGGGTCGCGTTCGATATTCCAGTTGATATTGGAAATGTCGGCATCGACTTCCCCGCCGATGTAAAATCCGGAAAGGACGAACCCGGCGCCTGCAAAAACGCCGACCACAGGGCCCTGACTCGCGCGCTGAATGTCAATTGGCACGCCTCCAGTGCGCGTTCCGAAATTGTCGCTGGTTAGAGATCCATGACCAAATTGGGCACCGATGTAAAAACCCGAAAAATCGGTAGGCGGCACTTCATCTTTCTGTTCGGATTTCGCCCCAAAGCGGATACCTCCACCAATCAGAAACTGGTTTCGCGACGTTGAAAAATTGTCAAAATTTCCACCTCCGGTGGGTATATCTGTATCGTCGTAAGAGCTCATGACATATTCCATGCGAATAAAACCACGACTTCCGGCCTTGGCATCCATACCAAGACCAAATTCCAGACCGATCATGCGAGCGCTGTTCACAAAGCTATTCGCCGCATGATCGTATCTGGTACGAAAATTGGTGCTGGTCACGCCTGCCCGGGCATAAGCGAGATTATCCCCTTTGGCAGAATATCCGATACGGCCGGAAATACCGAAACTGTCTTTTTGTTCCAGCGAAAAGATGCGATTGGCGGTGTGCAGCCAGTCGGGTCCGTCGAGTTGTCCCTGTGCCTCTACCCCGAGATAAAGCGAGTCAATAAGCACGCCATATCCGACCGCGCCGCCAAAGCTTAGCCCGGCATCACCAAAGTCGGCGGTATTGCTGCCAGGGCCACGCGGTCCGTTGAGTCCGGTGATGAGCATGCCATGCCCCATGGTGAAAGCCACATATCCTCCGCCCGGAGCGGTGGCGCCGATTGAGATCGGGGCGATCGAGTCGCTGTAATACGGATTCAATTGCGCCCCGATACGGAACATGAAGCGATTCTGATCATAGTCAAAACCCGCGGCGTTGGAGCTGCGCTCCGCCAAAGTGTAATCGGTACCGACAAACAAATGTTTATTCAGATAATAGCGCGTCCACAAATTTGCGCTCAGGACAGATTCAGACCGATCCACACCCCGATAGTCATAATGCGATCCACGCAGGCCGAGGCCGACAGAAAGCCGACGGTGCGGAGTGGCCTTGATCGAAAAATTCCCGGAAGTCAGCATATAGGACGAAGCACCGGGAAGTGTTGTTTCCTCTACGCTGCGGTCAACTCGGACCGAGGCGGAAAGCCCTTTCGACCCGCGCCATTCGACCACGGCGCCGAAATCAATTGTCGAGATATCGGTAAACCGGACATCCCGGTAATCCTGTTGCAGATAACCAACAAATAGTTCGCCCGACAGACGGTTGGTCAATTGGTGCCGTGCGCCGATGGCAAGCGTGAAGCCATCGGAATAGCGAGCATAGCCAAAATCATCGATGGTCTGATCATATTCTCGCTGGTCATAGGCACCCTGGACGAAGATTTCCGATCCTGGACCGAGGGGATATCCTAGTCGCGCACCGATTTCATAGTGTGTCCGGTCGCGGTCATCATTGTTTATCGCCCCGGCCAATGTATTCACGTCATCAAAATCAAAATCGTTAACAGTCCCGACCAGGCGGGCGGTAATCGGCTTTGTCCGCAGGAGCAGCCCCACAAAGCCATAAGCACGGTCATATTCTGTGGGTTCCATCCCGTTCACTGCTTCCGGTGACGCACGATTTTCATGATCCCACCGATAATCGCCGCCAGCCACCAAGGTGATGTCGGAAGACAATTGGGACCGTCCATTTATGCCAACTTGCCAGTCGTCATAATCTTCGCTTTCATTGTCGATGTAGCGGCCCATTTCTCCGGACCCCGAGAGCGTGAATCGGTTTTTTTGATCGCCCAATGTAAAGCTGGCACTGGGTCTGACCGAGATCAGGATATCATCCACCTCTTCATTGCGGGTCGCAAAAATATTGTCGCTATATTCGGCACCGATATCAGCGGAAACATTGAAGCGATTGCTTGTAATAGTGGCCGCCTCGAGATCAGGCTTGCCGGGAGCCGGGGCGTCCTGTTTGGAGGTGTCGGGGGCAACGGAATCGACAGAATCGGGTGCCGCAAGAACCACATTCTCCTGCGCAGCCACGACTGTCGGCATTGCCGCCGCTGCCATGATTGCAAGCTTGAAACTGTGCCGGTTGTTTCTGCCTCGCGCAGACAAGCCCGGCGCTTGACCGAACAACGGTCTCGCCCGATTCTTGATCACAAATATCCCCCTGTAGTAATTGCTCAGTCCGGCCGCTGAATTGTCCGCTCCAGATCCGCGATGACGTTACGTGCATCAAAGGCCGTGCGTTCGCGCGCTGGCGCTGTGCCGCGATACATGACGATTTCAGCATGGGCTTCAAAACGCTCTATGCTTCGGTAATCTGAGCGACCGGTCCAAAATGCCGTGCCCCATTCGGGATGCCAGGCACTCCAGCCAATGCTGGGCTGATAATAGCGCCAATGCGGTCGCCAATAGGAGTAAGATGTGCCGTAATAGGGCCGATAATAACGATCTGGTTCGACATAGGTCCGCACATCGCGTTCGGTTAAGCGGTCTATGATGACAAAATAGTCATATCCATTTTGCAGGGTCAGCTCTGCTGCCCGGTATAGCAGATATCCTTCGACCCGGTCGCGCGATGTCAGGCTGTTTCCCGCAAAGCTGACCCTGAACCGGTTTTCGCTCAATCGCTCGTTCGAATAGCCGCCGGAAACGGCTTGTCCTCTGATGTCGGGTTGGTAGGGCGTTGCGGTCATGCAGCCTGTCACGAGGCTGAGCGCTGCAGCAGCAGCCAGTATTTTGCTAATGGGTCCTGTCTTTAGGGTCATATCAAAATTTCCTTTGGTGAGGAGATGGATAGTGTCGGCGGCCCCGCCGCCGACACATTGTGTCTAGTTCTCTTGAACGGCGGGCAATGCATATTCATGGATATACTCGATAATTGCCCGGGCATCCTCAGCTGCCTGTGCAAAAGCTGACAGCGATCCAGATCCGGAAAAATCTGCACTACCGAATACGGCCTCATAGACGTTCACTTCTGTAGGAACCCAGCTACCGTCGGGCTGTTGAAGTAGGACCGTCACCGTAATATCACCGTATACGTCGGATCGATCATAGTTGAAGCTGCTATAGTCAATATCGGAGAAGGTGACATCGCCTATCTTGACTATATTGATATCAAGAAATGCGTTAATATAGGCCACTTCGTCGGTCGTCAGCTCGCCTGCCTTGTCGCTGCCAGCCGCAAGGAATGACGCCGCAGACAGCATGTCAGCTGCTGTAAATACACCATCAACCAAATGGTCAAATTCGGTGCCGGGCAGATCGTCAACGCCCGGAATCGTTCCTGTGGTCATCAACGCCACGTAGATAGCAAGATTCTCCAGCGGTGAATCGATCGTCTTGGCCACGCCGTCAACAGTGAGGACCAACCGGCCAGCTGCATCCAGCGTGACTTCTGTCGCATCATTCAGCATGGTGATCACTTCCTGCGCCCGTCGATCGAGGACGGAACTGGGTGCCCGGCCAACATTCAGACGGCCAAGCTCGACTTCAATAGCAAGCGACGGATCGATCGGAGCGCCTTCTTCATCAAGCGGGATGGGATTGCCTTCTGCATCAACGGGCTGGACAAAGCCTTCTGGTGTCAAGATCGGGATGCCATTTTCGTCCCGCAGGATGACGTAAAGATCACCGAACCGGTCACCTTTTTTGCTGCCAGCCGTGCCAGGCTTGCCGCCATTTTCATTCTTGCCACCTTTTTCGCCAGCCCAGTCCGGGCTATCCGAATCATCGCCATCATCTTCGCCGGAAATATCGCGAAAGATATCCTACATATTTCCTTTGCCCTTGCTGGATGTGGTGCCCGGTGCGCGGCCCTTGCCTTTTTGGCCCTTCGATTCTTCCGATCCTTGATCCGAACCAGAATCATGAGAATCACTGTCATGCGATGAACTGCCGCTACCGCTGCTACCGGAATGCTGCACTTCGGAAAAATCTTCCGCCGCGCTATTGGCCAGTGCTGGAATGCTCACGCCGGAAATGATGAGTGCAACCGCAACTGAAGTGGATTGCAGGATTGCCTTGCGACATTTTGTGTCGATTGTCATATTGATGCCCTTCCTGGATGTAACAGAACTGACCAAATTCGAATGACTTGGATCACGAGATTTAGTTAGGGCAATGATTGCAATCTTGCTGCTCAGGAAATCCACGTAGCGGGGTTTTACGCAGTTTCAATTCAAGACTTGAATCCCGAATGGCAGTTCGTGGTGTATTATGGCGGAAGCAGCCCGTTCTTGATAACTACCTTCTGCGCCATTGTCGCAAGGTAGGGTAGAGGAGGTGCGTTAAGTCTGCCGGGCAGCGCGCTCTACCCCTGATGCCTGTTGGCTGTATTTCTGGAGATGGCCCCTGCATTCGCAGGGGCACGGGTGGATTACCTCACAATGTCGTTAGCTTCGCTGGCCTGCGGCTCGACAGGCTCAGCACGAACGGATGGGGTCGGTTTTTTTACCCATTCGTATTGCGCCCGTTGAAACACGCCGCGTTCTGATGCTCGCAACCTGGTGCGCCGAGGCAATCGCAAACGGGCAGGAGTGATTTTCGGGAACGGAAAAGGATGTGGGTCGTTTCATTATGGCAACGTA
>JAGXGT010000028.1 GCA_024636595.1 Sphingomonadales bacterium
GGTGGTCGGCGATATCCCGCAGAGCCTGCCGCCCTTTTCCGTTCCGCTGATCGATCTGGAGCTATGGAAAACGCTGGCCATACCGGCACTGCTGTTGAGCATCATCGGCTTCGTCGAATCCGTATCGGTCGGCCAGACGTTGGCGGCCAAGCGCCGTCAGCGGATCAATCCGGATCAGGAACTGATCGGCCTCGGAGCGGCCAATATATCAGCGGCATTCTCGGGCGGCTATCCGGTCACCGGCGGATTTGCCCGTTCGGTGGTGAATTTCGATGCCGGTGCCGAGACTCCTGCGGCCGGAGCCTTCACCGCGGTGGGGATCGCCCTGGCGGCGCTGTTTCTCACCCCGCTGCTTGCTTCGCTGCCCATCGCCACTCTGGCCGCGACCATCATTGTTGCCGTGCTGAGCCTCGTCGACTTCAAGACTCCGCAAACCATCTGGCGCTATTCGAAAATGGATTTTGCGGCGATGGCGGCTACCATCGGCGTCACCTTGCTTGCGGGCGTCGAACCCGGCGTGATCGCGGGTGTCGGCCTCAGTCTGGCGCTCTTCCTGTGGCGCAGTTCGCGTCCCCATGCCGCCATCGTCGGTCGGGTTCCCGAAACCGAGCATTTTCGCAACGTCAATCGGCACAAGGTTTTTACCGACCCCCGCATATTGACGATCCGCATCGATGAAAGCCTAACCTATCTCAATGCGCGCTGGCTGGAAGAATTCATTCTTGAGCAGGTCGCCGATCAGAAAACCGTCCGCCATGTCATATTGATGTGCTCGGCGGTCAACGCGATCGATGCCTCGGCGCTGGAGAGTATCGAGGCGATCAATCACCGGCTCGAAGATGGCGGCATTTCGCTGCATCTGTCGGAAGTCAAAGGGCCGGTGATGGACCGGCTGAAACGCTCGCATTTTCTCGACCAATTGTCAGGCAAAGTCTTCCTTTCACAAAATGCAGCTTATTCTGCGCTAATTGCAATTGCGGATACCGAAGACAACGCCGACAACGTAACCGACGATTGGATGGCAAGAGGCCTGATATGATACGGACGATTGAGACCTATATCACGCCATCCCAAAGATTGCAGGACTGGGCCGAGCCCGTTTTCCGTGTCCTGACCAGCCTGATATTCATCATTGGCGGTTTGGGCCATTTCGGCGAGCATCAAATGATGCTGGACCGGATGGTGGAATCCCCATGGTGGAATATGATCAACCTGGTCGGCAATCCCTCCTGGCTTTTGTGGCTGTCGGGCGGCGTTTTCGTCATATTCGGCGTGATGCTTGCTTTGGGCTGGATGACCCGGCTTTCGGCTCTGCTGATTTTCCTGACCCTCGTTCCGATTACCATCACTGTTCATATCGCGCCCGGGCATGTCGGGCCATTATTCAAGAATATCGCGATTATGGGATCGCTGTTTCTGATCTATTGCCGCGGGCCTGGCAAATATGCGCTCGACAGCAGAAAAATCTCTGAAGGTTAAAACAAGATGGAAAATGATCTGGCAATCAATCTGGCAAGGGCGCAATTTGCCTTCACCGTCAGCTTCCATTTCCTGTTCCCCGCCTTTACCATCGGCATCGCCAGCTATCTCGCGGTGCTGGAAGGGCTGTGGCTGAAAACCGACAACGGCGTTTACGCGAATCTTTACCGCTACTGGCTCAAGATTTTTGCCATGGTGTTCGCGATGGGCGTGGTGTCCGGCATCGTCATGTCCTATCAATTCGGTACAAACTGGTCGGTTTTCTCGGACAAGGCCGGCCCGGTGATTGGTCCGCTTATGGCCTATGAGGTGCTGACCGCCTTTTTTCTCGAAGCCGGTTTTCTCGGCGTAATGCTGTTTGGGATCAACAAGGTCGGCCGCAAATTGCATTTTGTCGCCACATTGGCGGTTGCAGTGGGAACCTTCATCTCCGCTTTCTGGATCCTTTCGGTGAACAGCTGGATGCAGACGCCGGTTGGTTATGCCATCAATGATGTCGGCCAGTTTGTTCCCGCTGCGGGCTGGTGGGACATCGTCTGGAACCCCAGCTTCCCCTATCGCCTGCTGCACACATTGCTCGCCGCCTATCTGACCACCGCCTTTGCGGTGGGCGCAGTCGGGGCTTGGCATCTGTTGAAAGACAGAACCAATCCGGGTGCACGCAAGATGTTCTCGATGGCGATGTGGATGGCGGCGCTGGTGGCCCCGGCCCAGATATTCATGGGCGATCTGCACGGCCTCAACACGCTCGAACACCAGCCCGCAAAAGTGATGGCCATGGAAGGTCATTATGAGAGCCATCCCGACGGTGCGCCGCTGATCCTGTTTGGTATTCCCAACAGCAAGGAAAAGCGCGTCGACTATGCGATTGAAATACCCAAGGCATCATCGCTGATCCTGAAGCATGACCTGAATGCGCCGCTGGCGGGACTGGACACCATAGCCGACCAGGACGAGCCGCCGGTCGGAATCGTCTTCTGGTCCTTCCGGATCATGGTTGGTCTTGGCTTCGCGATGCTCGGCATCGGCCTGTGGAGCCTGTTCGCGCGGGCACGCAAAAAACTCTATGACTGGCCTTGGCTGCACCGCGCGGCGCTGGTGATGGGGCCATCGGGTTTTATCGCCGTGCTGGCGGGTTGGATCACCACCGAGGTCGGACGCCAGCCGTTCACTGTCTATGGCCTGCTCCGGACCAGCGAAAGCGCTGCGCCGCTCGACGCGCCAGCGGTTGCGGCTTCGCTGCTGGCCTTTGTACTGGTCTATTTCGTCGTCTTTGGCGCCGGGATCGTCTACCTGTTCAAGCTCGCTGCGAAACCGCCCGAAGCCCACGAACCGACGCCCGACGACGCACCCATCCGCTCGGCAGGGATTACCCCGGCGGCGGCGGTGCTCGAAGGGGATCATGAGGAAGGAGCAGCGCCATGAACGGCATCGACCTTACCGTCATCTGGGCGGGGATCATCGCTTTTGCCGTCGTCGTCTATGTGATCATGGACGGCTTTGATCTCGGCATCGGCATATTGTTCCCGAATTTCAAGGTCGGACCGGACCGCGATACCGCAATGAACAGCATCGCACCGGTATGGGATGGCAATGAAACCTGGCTGGTGCTGGGCGGTGGCGGGCTATTGGCCGCGTTCCCGCTCGCCTATGCGATCATCCTGCCCGCGCTCTATGCGCCGCTGATCGCGATGCTGCTGGGGCTGGTGCTCCGCGGTGTAGCGTTTGAATTTCGCTGGCGGGACCCGGCCCATCGTGCGCGCTGGGATTTTGCCTTTACCGCCGGCTCGATCATCGCGACCTTTGCCCAAGGGATCACGCTGGGCGCGCTACTGCAGGGGATCACGGTCGAAGGCCGGGCCTATGCCGGCGGCTGGTGGGAATGGCTGACCCCGTTCAGCCTGCTCACCGGCTTTGCCTTGCTGGCTGGCTATGCGTTGCTCGGATGCTGCTGGCTGATCTGGAAAACCGAAGGCCCGCTGCAGCGCCAGTGTTACAGCTATGCCGGTCGTCTTGGCATCCTGATCCTTCTTGCCATCGCCGCCGTCAGCATCGCGACGCCCTTTCTGGAGGCCGAATATTACACGCGCTGGCTCGCCTATCCGGGGATCATCGCCACCGCCCAAATCCCGCTCGCCACGTTGGTCGTCTCGGTATTATATTTCCGCAGCCTGTCCAAACGACAGGAGGCAGCGCCCTTTTTCTATGCGCTCGGCCTGTTCGGCCTGAGCCTGATCGGCCTCGGCGTCTCGATGTGGCCCGACGTCATCCCCGGCCGGATCACCATTTGGCAAGCCGCCGCCCCCTATGAGAGCCAGCTGTTCATGCTGGTCGGCGCAGGCATCATGGTGCCGATCATCCTCGCCTATACCGCATGGGCCTATTGGGTGTTTCGCGGCAAGGTCGGATCGGACGGCTATCACTGATGGCTTTTGATCCGCTCTCGACCGGTGGAAAGACGGCAGATCACGCGCCCTTGCCCAAGCGTCTGGCCTGGATGCTGGCTTACTGGGCGATGGGCGTACTGGTCGTCGGCGCCGTCGGCTTCTTCATCCGCTTCTGGATCAAGACCTGACCCCGGATCGACAGGCGCTGACCCGACCTGTCGTCATCTCAATGGGCCTCGTCCCAGCTCTTGCCGGTCCCGATATCCACATCCAGCGGTACCGATAGTTTCACCGCTGGTTCCGCTGCACCGGACATGACGCTGCGTATCACTTTACTTGCTGCATCCACATCCGATTCGGGCACCTCGAACACCAGTTCATCGTGCACCTGCATCAGCATTTTCACATCGTCCAGCCCAGCGGCAGCCAGTGCCGGCCCCATGCGCGCCATCGCCCGCTTGATGATGTCGGCGCTGGTCCCCTGGATCGGCGCATTGATCGCCGCCCGCTCGCTGCCCTGGCGCTCTGCTTGATTTGGTGACTTTATCCGCTCGAACCAGGTTTTCCGACCGAACAGCGTTTCGGTATAACCAGTCTCGCGGACCGACTGCAGCGTCGTCGAGATATACTGGTTGATACCAGGGAAACGCTCGAAATAGGTATCGATCATCGCCTGCGCTTCATCCGCATCGACCTCGAGCCGCTTGGCCAGACCCCAGCGGGAGATGCCGTAGAGAATCGCGAAGTTGATTGTCTTGGCGCGCGCGCGGGCATCACGGTCTTCGGTGCCGAACAGTTCACGCGCGGTGCGGTTATGAATATCCTCGCCATTGGCAAAGGCTTCCTTCAATGTCTCCACATCGGCGATATGCGCCGCCAGCCGGAGTTCGATCTGGCTATAATCGGCAGCAAGAATGACATTGCCCGGCGCGGCGACAAAGGCCTGCCGGATTTGCCGCCCAATCTCGCTACGGATCGGGATATTCTGCAGATTCGGTTCGGTCGAGGACAGGCGCCCGGTCTGCGCGCCGCTCAGACTATAGGAGGTATGAACCCGTCCGGTCTTCGCATTGATCTGCTCCTGCAGAGCATCGGTATAAGTGGATTTGAGTTTCGCCAGCTGCCGCCAGTCGACGACCTTTTGCGCAATCGGTTCGCCGTCTCCAGCCAGCCGCTCGAGCACGGTTACATCGGTTGAATATTGCCCCGACTTGCCCTTCTTGCCGCCTTTCAGTCCAAGCTTGCCGAACAGGATTTCACCCAATTGCTTGGGACTGCCAATGGAAAAGGGTTCGCCGGCCAATTCGTGGATTTGTGCTTCCAGCTTTTCCATTTCCTCGGCAAATGTCTTCGACAGCCGCGCCAGCTCCTCGCGGTCGACGAGAACGCCGGTACCTTCCATCCCGGCGATCACCGGCACCAGGGGACGGTCGACCATCTGGTAAACGCGCGTCGCCCGTTCCGGCACCATCCGCAAACGCAAGATTTCCCACAGGCGAAGCGTGACGTCGGCATCTTCCGCGCCATATTCGGTCGCTTTTTCCAGCGGTACTTCGGCGAAACCGATCGCCTTCTTGCCGGTCCCCGTGATCGATTTGAAGCTGATGCACTCGTGCCCAAGATGCAGCTTGGACAGTTCATCCATGCCATGCCCGTGCAGGCCCGCATCGAGATTGAAGCTCATCACCAATGTATCGTCAAACGGCGCAATTTTAATGTCATGCTGCGCCAGCACGCCCATGTCATATTTCAGATTCTGTCCGACCTTGAGCACCGCATCATCCTCGAGCAGCGGCTTCAGCTTCGCCAGCGCTTCCTCCAGACCAATCTGTTCCGGCGTCTCGCCAAACATGTCGCCGCTGCCATGGCCAAGCGGGATATAGCAGGCCTGATTGGGACCGGTGGCCAAACAAACGCCAACGACGCGCGCGGTCACGCTCTCGAGGCTGTCGGTCTCCAGATCAACCGCGCAGACGCCTTGCTCGGTAGCCCGCGCGATCCACTGGTCGAGTCCGTCGATCGTCTGCACGCATTCATATTGCGACCGGTCGATCGCTGGGGCGTCGGGCATTTTGGCGATCGGGTCGGCCAATTCATTATCGGCAACATTAGGGTCCTGCGGCTCGGCATGACCGTCGCCGCCAAGCTTTCTGAGCAGGCTGTTGAACCCGTGATGCGACAGAAAGTCGCGCAGCGGGGCGTCGGGAATATCCTGGATCAGGAAACTGTCCAGCGGGTCGGGCAGCGGGCAATCCTCGCGCAAGGTCACCAGCACCCGCGACAGCCGCGCCTGATCGGCAAATTCGATCAGATTATCGCGCATCTTGGATTTCTTCATCTCCGGCGCGGCGTCGAGGACGCTTTCAATATCACCATATTCGTTGATCAGTTTCGACGCCGTTTTCGGCCCGATGCCGGGCACACCCGGAATATTATCGGAGCTGTCGCCCATCAGCCCGAGCACATCGCCCAGTTTTTCCGGTCCGACACCGAATTTTTCCTCGACCGTCGCCCGGTTCATCCGCGCATTTTTCATCGTGTCGAGCATGTCGACCCGGCCGTCGCCATGCGGCTCGATCAATTGCATCAGATCCTTGTCGGACGAAACAATGGTGACTTTCCACCCCTCCGCCAGCGCTGCCTTGGTATAGGACGCGATCATATCGTCCGCCTCGACATTTTCTTCCTCGATCAGCGGCAGCGAGAAAGCGCGGGTCGCATCGCGGATCATCGGAAATTGCGGCTTCAGATCCTCCGGCGCTTCCGGGCGATTGGCTTTATACTGGTCATAGAGATCGTTGCGAAAACTGGTTCCCGCCTTGTCCAGCACCACCGCCATATGGGTCGGGCCATCGGCCTTGTTGAGTTCATCGGCCAGTTTCCACAACATGGTGGTGTAGCCATAGACCGCGCCAACCGGCTCGCCGCGCACATTGGTCAGCGGCGGCAGGCGGTGATAGGCGCGGAAAATATAGGCCGAGCCGTCAACGAGATAGAGATGCTTGGGTTTGCTGTCTGAACTGTCCGTCATAGCCGCCAGCACTAGCAGCGCCTGCAGCCTTCGTCATTTCAAATTCCACGTGCGAAAAAATTTGTAGGTGCCATAGCGGGTTCCGAATCCCGAACCTTTTTAAGAACCGGCTCCGGTTTACCGATCATACCCGGTTCAAACAGCACCACCTGGTTGCGTCCCCGCCGTTTTGCCATGAACAAAGCGGTATCCGCGTTCCCCAGAAGAACCCCGCGCTGCTGATGCGAGGCGACAGCGGTCACGCCAATACTGACCGTGATCACATGCCGCATGTTATGATAGGGTTCGAAAATCGTCTTTTCGATTTCGTGCCGAATGATTTCACCGATGATCTGGCCCTCAGGCGCGCTGGTTGCAGGCAGGAATATGCCAAATTCCTCGCCGCCGATGCGTCCCACCAGATCGTTCTGGCGCAGAGTTTTGCGGAATGCCTTGCCGAGCAGGATCAGGGCCTGATCCCCCATCGGATGTCCGAAATTGTCATTGATTTTCTTGAAATGGTCGACGTCAACAATCATCAACACATTCGTCAGTTCATCGGAACTGTCAGCCAGACGCATTTTATCGAGCTGGTTGAAAAAGCTGTCCCGGCTCAGCAGACCGGTCATTCCATCATAATTGGCACGCTGCTCGAGCGCTTTGTTGGCTATGCGCAAACGGGCTTGGGTTTCTTTGAGCCGGTTGGTGATGCAGACAAGCTTGAACCGCTGTTTTGACATGCGGAAGCAAAGCGGAATAGTAATCGCCCAAGGTATCAGAAACGCCATCTTGAGCGCCGACCAAAAGCGGTCGTCAACACCGAAAAACAGCAAATAAACCGTTCCTGTAAACGTGACCGACAACACCGCCACAATCGCCGAAATGATGGCTGTTTGTCGAACGGGCGACAAGCTGGACATAGTTGTTTTCATGAACCCTCTCCCTAGCGGGGATGTCTTGAAGGGCTATGCAGACAGATGGTTAACGCGCCGATAATGTTTGGTGTCAGAATTGTCTATTTTTGGGGCAGACCCTCTCAATCACCGGTCTGCCGCGAGATTAGGCGGTCAATACGCCCTGTAAAGCAGCTCGATTGTCACGCAACACCATCTCTGCAAAGTCCATAAATGCGCGAACGCGGGCCGTCCGCCGCAAATCTTCATGGGTCAATATCCAGATGTCACGCGCCGGCACCGGTTCACGATCGGTTGCCCGCACCAAACCCGGCACGCCATCTGCTGCAATACACGGTACCATGGCCAACCCCAGGCCAAGCCGCGCCAGTCGCACCTGTAACCCGATACTGGCGAAATTGCCCCACACCGGAACCCGGGCATATTCACTATTCTGGGTCCAGTCGGGAAAGCGACCATCGCGATCGCTCCAGCCGAGCCATCGCGCGTCCCCTGGGCGATTGTCGAAGTCCTGCTCGGCCAGATAATCGGGATTGGCGTAGATGGAGCTGCAATAGGCAAACAGCCTTTTTCCGACCAGAGCTTCGGGCGGATTATTGTCCATCCGGATGGCGATATCCGCTTCGCGCCGTGCCACATCGAGCAGATCGAAGCTCGTTATAATTTCCAGATTCAGCCCGGGATAGGCTGCAAAAAATTCTGGCAGCCGGTCGGCAAATATGGTGATCGCGAAAGGCTCCGCCATGGTAACCTTGAGGCTCCCGGTCAATTCATTGTCGCGCCCGGCTATATGGCGCTCGACGGTGAACAATTCTTCCGCAAATCGCTCTGCAACCCGGGCCAGTTCCTCTCCTGATGCGGTAGGGAAGTAGCCTTCGGGGCGGCGTTCGAACAGTCGGCTGTCGAGCGATTTTTCCAGTTGCTCGATCCTGCGACTGACCGTGCTGTGATGGACGCCCAACCGCTTGGCAGCAGCGCGCACCGTCCCCACTTCCATTACCGCCCGGAATGTTTTGACATCTTCCCAATCCATGAGCAGAGCTTGTAACGTCAAATTCTCGTCATTGCATGGCTAAAATTTGCACCGCACATGTGCGATTAGTCGCTTTGACTTCCCATTTTTCAGCCACTAAAAATAGCCTACGCGTTTACCACCAGCCGCAAGTCCCCCAGCGGTAAATGAAGAATAGATCAGGAGATTGCCCAATGACCATACCGATCATCGCGGCCGTCACCGGTGCTTTACTGATCATCCTGCAGGCCATATTGATGATCCTTGTTGGCATCCACCGCATCCGTAACCGCGTAAATCTGGGGACGGGCGGCGATCCGGCGCTGGAGCGCAAGATTCGCAGGCATGGTAATCTGGCGGAAAATGCAGCTCTATTCATTGTCGCGCTGGCGCTGGCAGAAATGACCGTAGTGCCAAATGACGTCATAGCGATCATAGCGGTCATTTTTGTCCTGGGCCGCGTCTTTCATGCCATTGCCCTGTCCACGGTCGCCGGGTCGCATGGCTCCGCTACTGGCAAGATTTTTTCGGCCTTCCGCGCTATCGGTGCATTCAGCACATTCGGCTGCTTTCTGGCACTGGGTGGCTATCTGCTGGCAGGTATCTTCTAGACTCTCTTCTCAACCCTCAATTTGAAAGTTGTCCCTATGACCATCCCTCTTTCCCAGATTCTCAAAGGCTCCACCGCCCAGGCCTTTCGTGGCTTGACCAATGTTCTGACCAAAGCCAAGGCAGCAGCCGAAGGGGCTGGAACCGCCGAAGAAGCCTATCTGGGCGCGCGCCTTTTCCCCGATATGAACGACCTGAAGTGGCAGGTGCAGATGATCACCGAATTCGCCGTTCGCGGCGCCGCCCGGATGACCGGAACGGTACCGGACAAACTGCCGAACATGCCGATGGAAGGAGAAACATTCGATGCCCTGATCGAACGGATCGCTGACTGCGCAGCGAAAGTCGCTGCGGCTGACGATGCAACGATCGATGGCAATGCCGACATGAAAATCTCGATGCCGGTCGGTCCGGAACAGACGATGGAACTGGACGGCCAGACCTACGTGCTCAGCTTCTTCCTCCCCAACCTGTTTTTCCATATCACCACCGCATACAACCTGCTGCGCATGCAGGGCGTGGCCGTCGGCAAACGCGATTATATGGGCATGTAGGTCAGCATCAGTTGGTCTGCTGTGGGCCGCGTCCGTCGCGCCACCATTCCTGTACCCAGCCATAGGGGCTGGCGACCGCTCGGCCCCGCTCATCACGCGCGGGCTCAAAGCGGAAGCGTGTTTCTATCAGCTGACAAGTGATCGCATCGAGCGCCGGATGGCCGCTGGTCTGCCGGATCTGGCAATCGCGCGCCCGGCCATCTGCGCCGACCGTGAAGCGGGTGATAACATTGCCGCGTGTTTCGGCTTTCCAGACGGAACGGGGAATATCCTTGCGCGTCATTGCGCCCGACAGATGGCGCGGACCGGAGACTATGCCGCCGCTGCCGGTCCCGTCGCCGCTGTTTCCACTTCCGGCTCCTTCTCCCTGACCGCCGCTGCCAGAACCAGGTCCGGGCTGGTCGGACGCTCCCGCATTGGGGTCGTTCCCCACTCCGGCGACTGGTGCAACAACCACAGGCGTCACAATATTCAGTTTCACCTCGGGAGGTGGCAACACAACCTGGCTGGCCTTTGCCCGCAGATTTTCGGGCGATGCTGCCCCTTCTTCGGCTTGTGACGGTTTCGTGTCCGGGGCAGGTTCGGGTGGTTGTGGCGGGGGAAGGGTGATCACTTTGAACCCGGCATCGACGCGTTCGGCAATTTGAATGCCCATGCCGCTCACCAGCGCATAGCCAAGCGCCGCATGAATCGCGATCACCGCTGCCAGCGATTGGGCGCGGTCCTGACCGCTGCTTTTCGTTCCGTAAGTCATGGTTCTTTCCTAGCAGTTGGCTGATGAATATTCTCTGGCCGTCAGAGCGGATCAAAACGGATTGTCTGCCGTTATATATGATGGTAAACGTCCGCTTGTCCGTGACTGGCGAGATCAAGATGGAAATCCATCGGGGAGCCGGCGATTTTTACAGCCGATCGCCTGGGTGCCTCTCAAACGTTGGAGTAGCCCCATGACCGACACCCCAGAACCCTTCCACATCGCCTTCCTGCTGTTTGACGGCATCACCCAACTTGATTTCACTGGGCCAGCGCAGGTGCTTTGCCGCATTCCTGGCGCCGTGGTTCACACCGCAGCCAAAGCAGTACAGCCGATACAGACCGATAGCGGCTTTGCCATTCTCCCCTCGACCAATTTCGCGGATTGCCCGCAAGCCGATCTGCTCTGCGTCCCCGGCGGTTTTGGCATCAGGGATGTGATTCAGGATGAAGCGACGCTGCAATTTTTGCGCGATCAGGGTGCCGCAGCGGAATATGTGACTTCGGTTTGCACCGGATCCCTGGCCCTCGGTGCCGCCGGATTGCTGCGGGGCAAGCGGGCAACCAGCCACTGGGCCTATACCGGTCTGCTCGAAAAATTCGGCGCAACCCATGAAAAA
>JAGXGT010000029.1 GCA_024636595.1 Sphingomonadales bacterium
CGAACAAGACCGGCAGCGATTTTGTCAGACGCTGGATTTTCTCCCTGCGGCCCTGCCTGATCCCTATGATCCCACGATTGTATGGCCCGCCATCTGGATGGGCAATGCGCCTTTGGTGTTCAAGACTTTGGGGAAGCAGATCACGCCGCCGAATATGGTTGGCCTGATGTCGCTCTGGGCCGATGTCGAACCGATCCGCCAGACTCGCCTGCACCCGGACTTCATGGACTTCGCCAAGCGCATCGGATTGGTTGCGGCATGGGAAAAATACGGCTGGCCGGACCTTTTGCCGGAGCCTTGCCCAACAAATTAGCGCTTTTTGACGCTTTTTTGACGGTCGAGCCGTTGACGGCGCGCGACGTTTGGGCGCATCAATAGCGCACTGAAATTGCAAACAAACTTAGCTCATTTGGGTTGGCCCGGACATCCGCGTTGCCGCCGTCGGGAGAGCCATGTCTGCAATAGCTATGGGGGTAGCGATGACCAAATTCCTGTTCGGCAAAGCTGTCGCAGTATTCCAGACCACAGTTTTTCTGGCGGCTTGCGCCAACCAGACGGCGCCCGAAAATTTCGAGATGACTGATCTGGAATCGACCGGAATAGAATATGCTGCCGACACTGGTCCCTTGGTGGTGAACGTCAGTGATCATAGCGCTGCGCCATCGAGCCGCGTCGCAATAGGCGAGTTTACCGGTCTGCTGCGCGGTGAGCCGCTTAGCCTGGGCTACGAGCCGGATCCTCAGTAAATTATTGCACAAGAAATTACCAAAAGCGCTCATTCCGGGCGAAACAACAGAGGAGACGACGAATGAAATTGATGAAAAATATGATGATGGCAACCGCCATGATTGTGGCTGCGCCGGTGGCATTATCCACCCCAGCCATGGCCGACGAATTCCCATTGAAGGCCGGTGATTACACAACCATGACCGGCATCTTTATTGAGGATAGCGGATGGACTGCTTATGCCTCTTATCTCGCCAGCGAATGGAAGAAAAACCAGGAATTCGCCAAGTCCAAGGGCTGGATCAGCGATTATAAAATCTATTACAATGTCGATCCCCGCGACGGTGAGCCGACCATGTATCTGACGCGTACTTTCCCCTCTTGGCCCAGCGGCGCCGAAATGGAAAAGCGTAGCAAGGAATGGGAAGCGTTTGACAAAAGAACCAACGCGCAGCTCGACGCCGAATCCGGCAACCGGGCAAAATTCCGCAAGGTCATGGGTTCAATGACTCTGCAGGAAGCGACGGTCCGATAATTTCGAAGCTTGGTCTAGGCGGATGATGCGACCCTTTGCACCGTCCGCATGGGCCGAACCCCAGTCCGGCGGATGGTTTTGCGACCCGCCATCCGTCGGGCTATTCCTTTTCCATGCGGGAGAAAATCCCATGCAAAGTCTTGCCGAGATAGCGAGCGATTATGCTGCTCTGATGGCCGCAGGCGAGACGCTGGCGGCAGCAGAGAAATACTGGGCAAGCGACATCATCGTTCTTGAGCCGGCCAATTTCGAATCAGACGGTCCAGCCATTGCCATTGGCAAGCCAGCGGCGCTCGCGAGATTGACGCGCTGGCTGGCAGTCAATGCGATGAGCGAGATGCTGATCGACGGCCCCTTTATCACCGGCGATCAATTCGCATTGTTCATCGATATGGAAATCACCCGCCGCGCCACCGGCGAACGGCAGCCATTCAGCGAAATCGCCACCTACACCGTCAGCGAGGGGCAGATTGTGGAAGAAAGATTTTTCTATGGCTGATGCGACGGTGACGAACGGCAAATTGCTTAAACAACTCGGCTTCGCCTTTGCCGCAGCCGTCGGGTTAGGCTCAATGGTCGGAGCGGGGCTGATGCGCACCAGCGGGGCGGTGGTCGACCAGGTGCCGGATCCCTGGCTGGTGGTCGCGCTGTGGGCGCTTGGCGGCCTGCATATCCTGCTGGCCGCGAACGTCGCATCGGAACTCGTCACGACCATCCCCAAGGCGGGCGGCATTTTCGTGCCGGTGCGCGCAGCATTCGGCGATTCGATGGGACTGCTCGTCGGATGGGCAATGTATCTGTCCGTCGTCGCGGCGTGCGCGGCTTTGTCGATCGTCTGTGCCAACTTCCTCGCAATTCTCCAGCCGTCGCTTGCCGATCATACTGCCCCGGTGGCCTGCCTGTTCCTGATCCCGCTTATCATCCTGAACTGGCTGGGCGTGCGTGAAGGCAGCATGGCCCAGACCATCGGCAGCGCTGTGAAATTGATATTGCTATGCGGGGTGATCGGGATCGCGCTGCTGGCCGATCCGCCGCATCCCGGCGCGTTATCGGCGGCGGCGGATGCCAGCGCACCGGCGCTGGGCGTCTTCGCCGTCATCACGGCGTACCAGATGATTTATGGTGCCTATGCAGGATGGGACAGCGCGATGGTCTTCGTCGAAGAGGACGAAAATGCGCTAACCAATATTCCGCGCGCTATGGCGCTTTCGATTTGCGCTGTCGCGTTGGTCTATGTCCTTTTCAATATCGGTATGTTGCGCTCGCTCGATGTGGAGGCGATCCGCGCCTCCGACCTCCCGATTGCCCTGGTGCTGGGAAATATCTTCGGCCCCGGAGGGGCGGCGGCTGTGGCCGTGCTCGCAATTATCCTGGCGTCGACCTCGCTCAATGCCAGCCTCATGATTTCCCCGCGCGTATTGTTCGGGCTGGCGAGAGCCGGGCTGTTTCTTCCCTCGGCAACGCGCGTCAATGCCGGCGGCACGCCGCATGTCGCCTTTGCATTTACCGCAGTGCTTACGGTGCTGCTGATCTTTTCGGGCGGTTTCGAATTCATATTCCGCCTGATGGCCGCGCTGATCATCTTCTCCTTCGTGATCTACGATGTGTCGCTGTTCCAGTTGCGCCGGACCCGGCCCGACCTGCCGCGACCCGTTCGCGCGATCGGCTATCCCGTGCTGCCCGGGCTGCTCCTACTCATCGATACCGCGCTCCTCATCGCGTTCATTGCCGCCGATCCCGCCAGCGGACTTTACATGGCAGCGCTGATCGCGATCTGCATCCCGGTCGGGTTCGTCCTTCATCGACGCCGAGCAGCGCTGTTAGTTGCAACATGACAATGCCAGAAAGAGGCGACACCGCCTTCCTCGGCCATCCGCGCGGGCTGGCGTATCTGTCTTTCACCGAGGCGTGGGAGCGGTTTTCCTTTTACGGGATGCAGTCGCTGCTGGTGCTGTACATGACCCAGTCGCTGTTCCTGCCGGGCCAGGTGGAGAAGATCGCCGGGATGGCGGCCTACCGCAGCGCTGTCGAAACGATGCTGGGCCCGCTTTCGACCCAGGCTTTGGCCGGCCAGACCTTCGGTTTTTATGCAGGGCTGGTCTATTTTACACCGCTGTTCGGGGGCTGGATCGCCGATCGCTGGCTGGGATCGAAACGCACGGTCATCCTTGGCGTATTGTTGATGACGGCGGGCCATGCCGCGATGGTGTTCGACCAAAGCTTTCTCGTCGCGCTGCTCCTGCTGATCCTGGGCTCGGGTGCACTCAAGGGCAATATCGCCTCGCAAGTAGGACAGCTCTATTCCGCAGGCGACGAGCGCCCGGCGCGTGGATTCGTCATTTTCAGCACCGCCATCAATATCGGCGCGGTCGCCGGCCCGCTGGCCTGCGGATTGCTGGCACAGATTTATGGCTGGCACGCCGGGTTCGGAGCGGCCGGACTGATGATGCTGATCGCGCTCGGCGTGTATCTGAGGGGGCTTTCGCATCTTCCCGAAGAACCGCAACGAACACGCAGTTCCACGCCGCCTCGCAATTTCTCAGCGGCGGACTGGCGCAGTGTCGGTATCTTGATGATCTTTCTGGTCTTTCAGGTGCTTCTGGGGCCGGGATATGATCAGCAATTTAACATGGGCATGGTCTGGATCGACGCTGCCGTCGATTTGCAAACGCCATTTGGGCGGGTGCCGGTTGCATGGTTCGTGTCGATCAACTCCCTCGGCACGGTCCTTGGGGCGTTTGCCGCGATCGGCTTTTGGCGCTGGCAGGTAAAGCGCGGGGGTGAACAGAGCGACAACACTAAAATGGTCGTCGGCGGCCTTATGTATGGCGCGGGCACGATGCTGATGGCCATCGGGTCGGCAGTCCAGGCGCCCGGATCGATCAGCATCGTCTTTCCCGCGCTCTCCTATTTCATCACCGGAGTGGCATTCACCTGGTCATGGCCCACCTGGCTGGCAGTCGTCTCGCGTTATGCACCCAAGCAGATCGCCGCGCGGATGATGGCCGCCGCCTATCTCGTGGCCTTCTTCGCCGCGATTATCGCGGGCTATTTCTCGCGCTTTTATGAAACCATGGACCCTGTGCTGTTCTGGGCGCTCAACGCCGCCGCCTGCTGGGTGGGCGCCGGGCTATTTTACCTGTTCGGGCCAGCCATGACCCGCGCGCTGGCCGCAAACCGCGATCAATCCCAAGAGCCTGCCATACTACCGGAATATGCTGCATGACCGACACCCTCAACCGCAAGAATAAGCTTCAGAAGCGCCTGGGGCAACCTTTCGCCATCGCCGTCGGCATCGTGCTGCACCGAAGGCGGGTTACCGATCGAACAGCCGCTGCATTTGTGATTGAGAAATGAGATTAGACAAGGAGCTTTAGCATGATCAAGTCACCCTCCGCACTCGTTCACGTGGTTTACCGCACCCGCCGGTTTGCAGAAATGCTGCAATGGTATGCCACCGTGTTCGGTGCCAGCATCCAGTATCAAAACCCGGCGTTGGCCTTCCTGACCTTCGACGAAGAGCATCACCGCTTTGCCTTCGCCGATCTGGGCGTGATCCGCCCGGACGATCCGGACGACAAGGATGATCGGGGCATGATTGGCGTCGACCATGTCGCCTGGGAATATGGATCGCTCCGCGACCTGCTGGAGAATTATGAAATATTGAAGGCAGCGGGGATCACCCCCTATTGGTGTGTCAATCACGGCATGAGTGCTTCGCTCTATTATGCCGATCCCGATGGCAACCAGATGGAATTTACTGTCGACGTGTTTCCGACCAAGGCGGAATGCACGGACTATTTCCAGGGCGAACTGATCAGTCAAAATCCGGTTGGAACCGAATATGACCCGGACGACTGGCTGGCACGGCTGCGCAGCGGCGTAGCTGAGGCAGAGCTTCTGGCATTTGATCCAGCCGCCGAAGTCTCGCCGATCCGCGGCAGAATGACGGAATCACTGGCATGACCCCGATCGCGATGTCGCTATAAGTCATTGAAATAATGGTGCACCCGACAGAATTCGAATCTGTGACCTCTGCCTTCGGAGGGCAGCGCTCTATCCAGCTGAGCTACGGGTGCCAAGGCGTGTATCGCCGGATGGGCGTTTAGCAGCGACTTTGCCGCATTGCCAATCAAATATTTGGCCGATTGCGGAGCCGCGCCTAGTCCTCGTCCTGATCCTTGCGGATTTTCTCGATTGGCTGGAATTTGCCAAGACCGCAGGCACCGCGCGTGTCCAGCCGGCCAGCGGTCTGATCGAGCACATGGATGATATCGACGCTGCACAGCTGGTTGGTCGATGTCTTGTAGGAGAAGGCTTCCTCAAAGGCGAGACCGCTGCATTTGTTGGGCAGCGTGTTGCGGTAGATATCGCCGTTGTTCATCCTGAAATCGATCGTCTGGTCATCGATCACATCGGTCGAGCGGATGCTGGAGCGCCTGATGCAGCTTTCCGGCTCGCCAACCATCCTGATCATATACTGGTCATCAACCGAAGTCCTGTCGCCCATCGCGGTGTCGGTTGCGGCACAGCCGCCCAGGGCGAGAAGGGCAGGGATCATGAGGGGAGCCAGGATACGCATGAAATATCTCCGCTTGTTGAGGGGCAGTCTGAAATCATATCGGATCGTTCATGACGGAAATCTGAATGGGCAGTGATCCGGAATGTTCCGTATCGATCGCGCCCTGATCGGCGGTCTTTAATCCGGCGCCCTCAATCCGGGGCCGGCGTCTTCTTCTTGAACCGGCACAGATCGGCTACCGGGCAGCGCCAGCATTCGGGCTTGCGCGCCTTGCAGATATAGCGGCCGTGCAGGATCAGCCAGTGATGGGCATGGACTCGGAACGGCGCCGGAGTCTGCGTCTCCAGCTTCTTCTCCACCGCCAGCACGGTCTTGCCGGGTGCCAGCCCGGTGCGGTTGCCGACCCGGAAAATATGCGTGTCGACGGCGAAGGTCTCGGCGCCAAAGGCACAGTTCATCACGACATTGGCGGTCTTGCGCCCGACCCCGGGCAGCTTGGTGAGTTCATCCCGGTCTGCCGGAACCTCGCCGCCATAGTCAGCGATCAGCATCTCGGAGAGCGCGATCACATTCTTCGCCTTGGTATTGTAGAGGCCGATCGTCTTGATATGCTCTTTCAGCTCGTCGAGGCCGAGATCGACCATCTGCTGCGGCGTCTCGACCTCGGCGAACAGCCGCCGCGTCGCCTTGTTGACACCGATATCGGTCGATTGCGCCGACAGCGCCACCGCTACCACCAGCTGATAGGTGTTGCCATAGTTCAGCTCGGTCTCCGGCGACGGATTGTCGGCGGCGAGGCGGGCATAAAATTCGAAGATATCGGCTTTTTTCATGCGCGTCAGTCTTCCTGCATCCGGCCCATCAAATCCATGAAGTCCCGCGCCGAATCCCGGTCCGCCTCGTCCTTGAACGCTTTGTCCAGGTCCAGATGCGTGCCGAGCATATAGAGTAGCGCCCACAGAGCAAATCGCCGCCCGCGATCCTTTTCCAGACCAAAGTCGACTCGCATATGCTCAATCCCCGCCGCCAAAGCTTCCGGCTGGATCGCGGCCATGTCGGTGGTGCCGAAATAGCGGTGCAACTGATCATCAAAGTCCATGGGGCGGGGTTTATGGTGTGTCCGGATGGTTGGCAAGCGGGACGCGATGAGGCTGCTGTTTTGCCTCGCAAATGTGCTGTCGCGGACCGGAACATCCTAACCGTCATTACCGGATACGGGGAACTGATCGCCGGTCCGCGCGTAAGGGGCTCATGGAGAATCGCACAAAGACGCCGACGGAGATTTTTTCCCACGCAGTGATTGCCGTTTCGCTCGCCTGCCTGTCCGGACTGGGTTTGGGCCACGCCACCGAACAATCAATGCACGCCCGCCTGTCCGCCAACCCGCCCGCCGATCCGGTCGAACGCTATGCGCTCGGCCAGAACGCATATAAGACCAGCAACGCCCCCATCAGGACGGCGCCAGCGCCGGCTCCCGAATATAGCGATGCCAGCTATGAAATTGGCAGATATGCAAACGGTGCCCGCATCCTCACCCCGGAAGAACCCGCCCGCAAGATCGACCGGCTGCGCATGGAACGGCTGCAAGCCTGGAACGACGAAAATTTTGGCAGCGATGCCGGACTGGACAAGCAGGGTGCCGATCACGCCAAGACGGACGACTACGCGCCGATCGATGTTGGCGCGGTGATGGCCGCTCCCGAGTCAGCAGCCCGGCCCCGCGTCCAGCAAATCGCGATGGACGGCAGTGGCATATAACGCGGTCGTACCAGTTGAAGGCCGGTGGTCCCCAAACCGTCATCCCAGCGAAGGCTGGGATCCAAACCAATCTATCGTGCGAAGAGCACCGACGGGTTAGGCCCCAGCCTGCGCTGGGGCGACCGAGTGATTTGGATCGCTTAATCTAAGCGCACGATCACCATCACTCACCCCTTCTCCCTCAAGGGAGAAGGATACGCAGCCTTGCCACCGAAGCGTAGCGCAGGCGGCTAGGCGCAGTTGGATGAGGGTGCACCGCTGATGGGTTGCTGTGCCACCGCACGTTGCCGATTGAATTCTCCTCAATAGTGTGTATAAATACACATCATTGATCAAGATTCTATGAGGAGAGGATGCGCAGCAGGGAGGTCTTGAAGCGCCTGAAACGGGCCGGCTGGCAAGAGGTGAGGCAGAGTGGCAGCCACAAGCATCTCCGGCACCCGGAGCGCCCCGGCACAGTGACGGTGCCCCATCCGAAAGCGGACCTTCCGATAGGCACATTGAAAAGCATTGAACGTCAAAGCGGATTGCAGTTGAGAAATTGAAAGGTAGGGTCAAATATTGGCTATAGTTTATTATCCGGCAATAGTGGAACGATCTACGGATGGTTTCGCGGTATTTTTCCCGGACCTTCCGGGCTGCACCTCCTTTGGCGCCACCGAGCAGGAGGCGGCGGAAAATGCGGAGGAAGCGCTGACCGGCCATCTGGTCGTGTCCGCCGAATATGGCGACACATTCGCCGCTCCCTCGCCGCTCGACACGATCCCGCATGATCCGGAGGTCGAGGAAGCGGCGCGCATCCTGGTGCGGGCCGAACGGCCGGGCAAGGCGGTGCGGATCAATATCACCTTGGACGAAGGGCTGGTCGCCGCGATCGACAAGGTGGCGAAGAATCGGTCGGGATTCCTGGCCGATGCCGCGCGGTCAGCGTTGCGGGAGAAAAGATTGGGGTGAGGGGAGGGAGAATAACGATGAATATAATATCTGCAGAGATAAGCTTTTTTCCGGTAAAGCAAGCATCTAAGTATTTGAATTTTGACTTTCCTACTTTTGACGATATGTTTAATTCATCATGAGAGGTGTGTGAATGACTGCAGAGATTGCGATTTTAAATAAGTCTGCGGTAGCACTTGCTACTGACAGCGCAGTCACGATCTCTGTAGGCAATGAGCAAGAAAAAATATTTGACTCTGCGGACAAGCTTTTTGAACTGACCAACTCCGACCCAATCGGTGTTATGATTTATAACACAATGGACTTTATGGGAACTCCACTAGCAGTGTTGGTTAAAGAGTTTCGGAAACGCTGTGCCGAATTCGATACTGTTTCGGATGCAGCAAAAGCTTTCCTGCAATATTTGCAAGACGATGGGAAAACAGCGCCCGATTTGATAAAAAATAATTTACTGATTTCAATTTTTCAGCCGTTTTTCAAGGCTTTGCAGGAGGAAATAGACGACAAAATACTTGAAGCTATTCGAGCCGGTGATCTTCCAGAAGATTTCAAAGGTTTCTCGAACGATATACTGGAAAAGTCTATTGATCGCCGACTAAAGATTTTGAAACAGGTCAAGGTGGCATCCTTTGTTGGAGCCACTTCTACAAAGATCACTCTTGATAAAAACTCAAAAGACTTGCTTGCCCGTTTGACAAGTGAATTTTTGCCTAACATTTCCAAATCGAATAACGAGAAATTACTCGAATTTTGCATCAGTTTTGTCAGGAAAGACATTTTCTCAAATGGGAAGACCGGCATTGTGATTGCTGGCTTTGGAAAAAAGGACCGTTTCCCGTCTTTGATTTGGTTCGAGACTGACGGGATGCTATGCGGGCATCTGAAATACAAAGAAGCTGACTTCGTCGATGTTGATCGCTCAGGAACACGTGCGGCCGTTATGCCTTTTGCGCAAAAGGATATGATTGAACGTTTTCTATACGGTCTTGATGAAAGCATTGAACGGAATATAAACGAATACTGTCGAGAAGCAGTGCCGGAAATTGCTAAGTCCTTGTTAACTAAGGCTGAATTAAAAAATGGAAATGATTTGGCGTCTTTAAAGGATCAGGCACATTCTGCGGAAAACGAATTTTTAGATAAACTCGAAGAAGGAGTTTTTAAGCAGGTCCGTGAAACATCTCGTAAAGGCATCGAAGATATGGTCGAGTTTATGCCAAAACCAGAAATGGCGAAAATGGCAGAAGCTTTAATTGACTTAACATCGATAAAGAGGCGAGTGACGCGTGGAATGGAAACCGTTGGTGGCCCTGTTGACGTCGCAGTGATTTCAAAATCAGAGGGATTTGTTTGGGTCAAGCGGAAACACTATTTCTCAAGCGAATTGAATGGACGTTACGTAAATCGATTACTGAGTCAAAAATCAGATTCCAAGCCTAGCAAAGGAGGCTCTAATGAATAAGACAGGTTTTCATTTTGATGATCTACTATACACTTCGACTGGTCACCAAGGGCGTGCGAGTGAAGACATAATTAAGATAGCGGAAGAAGCAAAAAGGAAAATTAGGCAGTCGTTCGGACTAGAGAGTGAAATGAGTTCGGAGCTTCCACTTAAAAAACCTAAAAAGGTTACCGTCACGATTAAGGATCTGGATTGAATAAAATCGGGTGATGTAAACCACAAGTCTCAGGCGCAATTTATCAACCTAAAGCCCCAAAACCCCATCCATCCCGTACCGCCCAGCACTCTGCCCAACCAGCCACCCGGCCGCCTTCACCGCACCGCGCGCAAAGATCATCCGGTTCTCCGCCCGATGAGTCAGCTCGATCCGTTCCTCGTCGCTCGCAAAAATCACCGTATGATCACCGGCCACCGATCCGCCGCGCAAAGCCGCAAAACCTATCGCGCCTTTGGCCCGCGCGCCGGTGATGCCGTCGCGCCCGCTCTCGTTATGCGCAGCCAGATCAATCCCGCGCCCGCGCGCCGCCGCTTCGCCCAATAATTTCGCCGTCCCGCTCGGCGCATCCACCTTGTGCCGGTGGTGCATTTCGACAATCTCGATATCCCAGTCATCGCCCAGCTTGCTCGCCGCCTGCTCGACCAGCGCCGCCAGCATATTCACGCCGAGCGAGGTATTGCCGGTCTGCAGCACGGCGATTTTGGTCGCGGCGTCGTCGATGGCGGCGTGATGCGCATCTTCCAGTCCGGTGGTGCCGATGACAATCGGCTTGCCCGCCGCCACGCAGGCATCGAGCGTCGCCTGCAACGCCTTTGGCGAGGAGAAATCGACGAGCACATCGCTGGCCGCAACCAGCGCCGCCACATCATCGCCCTGATCCGCGCCGCCGGCGTGGCTGTGGCCCGCTTCCGCAATCGCGGCGACCAGCGCCTGTCCCATGCGGCCCTTGCTGCCGATAATTCCGATTTTTGCCATTCTGTATAATCCCGTTAGCCCTGAGCTTGTCGAAGGACGCTTATAGACGAGAGGCGTGGTTCGACAGCCTCACCACTAACGGTTTTTGAAAAGCGTGCAAAGCTTCTCGGTTTTGGCACGGGATGACCCTCTCCCATAGGGAGAGGCAAGTGAAGCTTGTCCGCTTGCGGACTAGCGGAACTCAGTGAGGGGTTTCGCTTCATCGGGCGAGCAAAACCCCTCACCGACTGCGCCTAAGGCAATAAATTGCCAAGGCTTGTTGCCTCTCCCTATGGGAGAGGAAAAGTTTCCACCCGTTCGTGTCGAGCGAAGTCGAGACACCGTGGCATTAAATTTCCGGCCCGTACGCCCCACATGCTTCTCGACTTCGCTCGAAGCGAACGGTTATGAAGGACCCATGAAAGACATCCAAAACATAGTCATCCTCACCGGCGCCGGCGTCAGCGCCGAAAGCGGCGTCGCCACCTTTCGCGGGCCGGATGGGCTGTGGGAGGGCCACCGGGTCGAGGATGTCGCCACGCCCGAGGCCTTTGTCCGCGATCCCGAACTGGTGCAGAAATTCTACGACGAACGCCGCGCCAAGCTGAAAACGGTCGAGCCCAATGCGGCGCATCAGGCGCTGGCGAAGCTGGACGCGAAATGGCCGGGCGAGTTGCTGCTGGTGACGCAAAATGTCGACGATCTGCACGACCGCGCCGGATCAAAGCGCCTGCTGCATATGCACGGCGAGCTGAACAGCGCCTGGTGTCTCGCCTGCGATGCCCGCTCGCCTTTCGATGGCGTGATGGCAGCGGGTCCCGCCTGTCCGCATTGCCACCAGGCCGGCTGTCTGCGCCCCGATATCGTCTGGTTTGGCGAAATGCCCTATGAGATGGAACGGATCGAGCGAGCGCTGGCGCAGTGCGACTTGTTCGTCTCGATCGGCACATCCGGCGCGGTCTATCCGGCGGCCGGCTTCGTCCAGTCCGCGCGCTACCATGGCGCGCAGACGCTGGAAATGAATCTCGACCCGTCCGAAGGCAGTTTTCATTTCCACGAAAGCCGGATGGGCAGGGCGGGTGAACTGGTGCCCGACTGGGTAGAGGAGATTTTGTCGCATGGCCTGTGCTGAGGGAGCGGCGATCACGGGCCATTGCCATTGCGGCGCCGTGCTTATCACGATTCCGGGACCGCCGGAGCAGGTGACGCAGTGCAATTGCTCGCTGTGCCGCAGGACCGGTTGGATCGGCGGCTACTGGCATCCGGACGAAGTGATCATAGACGCCGCGCCCGATGCGCTGAACCCCTATGTCCAGGGCGACAAGATGATCACCACATGGAATTGCAAAACCTGTGGCGCCCACACCCACTGGACCCCGATCACCGCGTCGCCAGACCGGATGGGGGTCAATATGCGGATGTTCGATCCGGCGGAGTGGCAGCATCTGCCGGTGCAGGAGGTGGATGGCGCGAGCTTCTAGCGGCGGCTTTGCACCGCACTCGACGCGGAGCCCTGCAGGCGATCAGCATTCCGCCTCTACAACCACTGCCCGCTTTGGCCCAAAATCCGGCAACATCGCCGCGACGCTGGTCTCAAGACAGTTTGCATATTTTCTATCGGAAATGCTGCTGCATTTCTGATTGGCTGCTTTTCTCGTCGATCATAATAGGGAGCCGATCCGTAAAGATACTGATTTCGACCAGTTGGAATGCGGTTATGGTCATGGGCAAAATACACCCTCCCCATCCGCGATGGCAGGGTTGATTGCCCAGGCAGAAAAACTTACAGGAGCGAATATTCATGTCCGTACCGAAGCAGATTTTGGTTGCAACCGATTTGACAGCCAGAGGGGACCGACCGTTCGCACGCGCGAAATTGCTCGCCGATTTCTGGGGAGCGGGTCGTACCCTGTTGTTCGTCAACAGTCCCAAAAACGAGGTTGATATCGCGAAAGTGGAGGCCCTGCTGCTCCGCAATTATGGGAAAGATGCCGAAGGCTGCAATCTGGCGGTAAATTATGGCAAGCCCCCCGAAGTCATTGCTGACACGGCGTCACAGCTGGACAGCGACCTGATCATTGTCGGCGCCGCCCGGCATAATGATATTTCCGACTTTTTTCTCGGCACGGCGGTCGATAATCTGGTCCACCACGCAGAGGCACCGGTGCTGATCGTGAAAGAACGTCCGTGGGCAAATTATGACCGTATTTTGGTGGCCACGGATTTTTCCGATTTCTCGGCCCAGGCGCTGCGCACGGCGCTGGACTTTTTTCCCGGCGTGGAGATTGATTTCGTGCATGCCTATCATGTCGCTTACGAAGCCTGGCTGAAATCCGATGGCGTTGCCGCCGAAATGTTGACCGACGCGGAAAAGGAACTGCAGGATTTCATGGCGGCCATGAACCTGTCGGTGAGCGATCAGGCGCGGGTTAATCCGCACCTCGTCGAAGGGGATCTGCACCAGTCGGTCCACCGGATGCTCGATACCGGCGACTTTGATCTGCTGGTACTGGGAACGCACGGACGGAGCGGTTTTGTCATGGCTACCATCGGCAGCCGGGCGAGTGAAATGATGGGCTGGTCGCCGGTCGATGTGCTGATGGTCAGAAAGTCAGCCTAGACCAGTGCGTGCTCAGCAGTTTTCTGCTGCGCCGTATCGGCTTGCCCGGTTAGGCGACGATATAAATGCCATGTCGCATGGCCAAGTACCGGCAGCACGACGAGCAGCCCGAGGAACAGCGGCAGCATGGCAACAAACAGGGCTCCCGCAATCACGACAGCCCAGATCAGCAAAACGAGTTTGTTCGATCGGACAGATGCGAGGCTGGCAATGATCGCCGTGATAAAATCGACATTGCGATCCACCAGCATCGGCAGGCTGATGACCGTGATCGCATAAAAGGCCAGCGCCATCAGCGCGCCGACGATACCGCCGACCATCAGCATCATCAAACCCGCGCCGGTGGCCAGCAGTGCGAGGGATTCGGATCCGATGCCGGATTCGGCCAGAAAAATCGCAAATATACCATGCGCAACCATCAGCCAGAATCCGAAGGCGACGAACAGGATAACGCCCATGCTCAATATTTGCTCGTCACCGCGCCCCCGCAATGCCCCGAGGATCGCGCGCCAACACATCGGCTCACCCGCTTCGCGGCGGCGGCTCACTTCATAAAGTCCCACCGCCACAAAAGGCGCGAGCAGTGGAA
>JAGXGT010000005.1 GCA_024636595.1 Sphingomonadales bacterium
GTGCAGGACCTGCTGCACCGATTCGATGAATTTCGCGACCGATATCGGCTTTGAAACATAAGCCTCCGCCCCGGCGCTCAATATCCGGTCTTCATCACCCTTGCCGGCATAAGCCGTCACGGCCATGCTCGGAATGATCTTGAGCTGACCGTCTTTCTTGATCTGCTCGATCAGTTCCAGACCACTGACGTGGGGAAGCTGGATATCCATCACGATCAGATTCGGTACAAAGCTGCGCGCCTTTTCGAGTACTTCCCTGCCATCGCTGACCGGCTCAACCACAAAACCATGGGCCCGCAGCAGATCGCAGAATAGCTTGAGGTTCAATTCATTGTCCTCAACCACCAACACTCTTTTTGCCACGACCGGATTTGCCCTTTCAAACTTGCTGCCGAACCATTAGGCGAAAGCGGCTATGGAAACAAATCCCAATCTCGGGCCGGACAGCGATATCATCGCCTTGCAGGCGCTTGGCTGGGTGCTGCAGGATCAGGACCGGGCCGAACGGCTGCTCGCGTTGACCGGACTGGATCCGCGCGAATTGCGATCGGGCCTCGAAGATCCGGCCATGCTGTCCTCTCTGCTCGGCTTTCTTGCCAATCACGAACCCGATCTGCTTGCCTGCGCGGAGGCCATCGGGGTTGCTCCTGGCAAATTGGCGGCCGCTGCCGACCATCTCAACTCGACCGGAGATTTTCATGAGTAAAAAGCCGCTTCTGATCAGCGACTGCGATGAAGTGCTACTGCATATGGTGGTGCCTTTCCAGCAATGGCTGGACAGCGACAAGCACATTCATTTCGATCTGGAAAATGGCAGCGATTTTGCCAATGCGCTGCGCCACAAGCATGACGGCACCCAAGTTCTGCCAGAACAAATCTGGCCGATGCTGAAGGAATTTTTCGACACCGAAATGCATCGTCAGGGAGCCATCAAGGGCGCCGTGGAGTCTATCAACAAGCTCGGTGAAATGGCCGATGTCGTGATATTGACCAACCTGCTGGATGATCGCCGAGAGGCGCGAGCAGAACAGCTCAAGGCGGTCGGCATCCATTTCCCCGTCTACACCAATCAGGGCGGCAAGGGCGAACTGCTGAACAATATCATCGCCGAATTTGAACCTTCGGTCACCGCCTTTGTCGACGATCTGGGGCATCAGCATGGCAGCGTCGCCAAACACGCGCCCGATGTATGGCGGCTGCAAATGGTTGGCGAACCGATCATGGCCAAACATATCAAGACGAATCCTGCCGCCCACGCCCGTATCGACTCCTGGAGCGAAGCAGTGGCCTGGATATCCGAAAAATTTGAAAAAGCCGAACCGGCTCCGGCGATGGACCTGCCTTCGCAAGAGCTTGACCCTGCCAACCATGCGTGAGAGTTTCAGCCTATGACCAACCATATCGAAAAAGCTCTGACAGCCAAGGGCATCAACTTGCCCACACCCGCTGCTCCTGTTGCTTCTTATGTTCCTGCCGTTGAGGTGAATGGCTTGATCCATATCAGCGGCCAAGTATCGATGAATGACGGCCAGCTGATCACCGGCCGGCTGGGGGACAATATGTCGCTGGAAGAAGGGCAACAAGCCGCCAAGGCCTGTGCGCTGATGGTCGCGGCGCAGATCATGAAGGCGGCTGGATCGCTCGACCGGGTCGACCGCATCGTCAAACTCGGCGTTTTCGTCAACAGCACCGCCGACTATACCGACCATCCCAAAGTCGCCAATGGCTGCTCCGACATGATGGAAGTGATCTTTGGGGCAGCCGGACAGCACGCCCGAAGTGCCGTGGGTGTGGCATCGCTGCCGCTTGGGGTCGCGGTTGAAGTCGACGCCATCATTGCCCTGAAACCCGAGTGATCGGGAGGCTGCTCGATAACGCGCTTGCGCCGGCTCCGGCGCCCGGCCGTGTCGCCTTTCTGAAAGGCCAGCCCTATGCGCATCGCGGGCTGCATGGCAATGGTGTTCTCGAAAATAGCCCCGCCGCCTTCGAAGCTGCAATCAAGCTGGGTCATGGCATTGAATGCGATGTCCAAGCGGCGGAAGATGGCCGCGCCTTTGTCTTTCATGATTATGAGCTGGACCGGTTGACGAATCAAACTGGCCCGATCGCAAAATTGCGGGCAAAAGATATTGAACAGATTGAGCTAAAGGGTGGCCACGGCAAGATCCCGCGCCTGCGCGAAACACTGGCTCAGGTTGCCGCGCGAGTGCCGGTCCTGATCGAAATCAAGTCACGCAACCTGCGGATAGGCCCCTTGTGCCTATCGGTGCGCCGAGCCCTGGAAGGCTATGGCGGCCAGGCCGCTATAATGTCCTTCAACCCGCTCGTCGGTGCATGGTTTCACAGCAACGCCAGACATATAGTGCGCGGGCTGGTCGTCACCGAAGAGGATAGCAGGAACTGGCGCGGCCGTATCGCTCGCCACCGCAATCTCTGGACGGCGAAGCCGGATTTTCTGGCCTATGACATTCGTGACCTGCCATCCCGCTTCGCAGCGGCCCAGCGTGCACGCGGCCTGCCAGTGGTCACGTGGACGGTCCGTTCCGCCGAACAGGAAAAGACCGCCAACCTATATGCCGACGAACCGGTTTATGAGATGCCCCAAAACTGATAGCATTGATAGCAATGTCCGATTCTCCCCCGACCGAAATTCTCGCCCGCGTTGCCGATGATATCGCCAGCCTGCCCGCCGACCAATGGGATGCCTGCGCCGGTTCGGCCAATCCCTTTGTTTCCCATGGCTTTCTTTCGGCGATGGAGAAATCCGGGAGTGTCGGGCCGGGCACCGGCTGGAAATCGCTGCCCATAATAATCGAGGATAAGGCCGGGACAATCGCCGCCTGTCTGCCGAGCTATCTGAAATCGCACAGCCAGGGCGAATATATATTCGATCAGCAATGGGCGCATGCGTTTGAAAATGCCGGTGGCCAATATTATCCCAAGATCCAGATAGCCGCCCCCTTTTCCCCCGTACCTGGGCCGCGGTTGCTGATGCGCGACGAGGCGCTGGCGGTGCCATTGTTACGAGCGGCTGAGCAATTGGCGCAAAATAATGGCATTTCATCGGTCCATGCGACATTTGTCAGCGAGGACCAGCTGCCCCATTTCCGCGAGGCCGGCTGGATGATCCGCACCGACAGCCAGTTTCACTGGCGCAATGACGACTATGAAAGCTTTGATGATTTTCTGGCGGCTCTGTCTTCGCGGAAACGCAAGGCGATCCGACGGGAACGCGCCAAGGCCCAGGAAGCGGTCGAGATTGTTCACCTAACAGGTGATGAAATTCAACCGCAGCACTGGGACTATTTCTGGGACTTTTATCAGGATACCGGCATGCGCAAATGGGGCCAGCCCTATCTGATGCGCAACGCCTTTGATCTGTTGCAGGAGAAAATGGCGGACAAATTGCTGCTGATCTTTGCCATGCAGGACGGCATTCCGATCGCGGGCGTGCTCAATATCATTGGCGAAGATACGCTTTACGGTCGCTATTGGGGCTGCACGCGCAATATCCCGTTTCTGCATTTCGAGATTTGCTATTATCAGGCGATAGATGCCGCGATCGCGCGAGGCTTGAAGACAGTCGAGGCCGGAGCGCAAGGCAGCCACAAGCTGGCGCGCGGCTATCAACCGGTGCCGACTTGGTCGGCGCATTATATTGTTGATCCGGGATTTCGCTCGGCGATTGCCGACTATCTCGAACGCGAGCGGCGGGCGGTCACCGCCGACATTGAATTTCTGGCAGAAATGGGGCCATTTAAGAAATCGGCTTAGGCGGCGCGGCGCGTATTTTCTTGCAGCCAACCACGGGCTTCGCGCTGGGCTTCGGCAATTTCACGAGCCGTCATATCAAGCGAGATTTCTGCGCGACAGATCTTGCTCTCATCATGGCCGGATAGTGCCGCCAGATTGAACCATTTGTGCGCTTCGATCAGATCGACCTCGACCCCATCCGATCCGGTCGAGTAGATGACCCCCAGATCAAAATAAGCATTGCTGCTGCCTTGCGAAGCCTCCGCGAGGTGGCTTTCGATCAGAAAGGCGGCGCTTTTCATGCTGTTGCCCATATTTTCAGTCCCTGTTTTTTCTTGCCGCAATTGCAGCGACACAGCGACATTCAACGCAATGTCCTAAAGGAATGGTTAACGCGAAGCGGAGAAAGTCCGGTTGAACGGTACAAAAACCCGCGAAATCGGGCGCTTTTTCAGATTTTATCGATTAACCATATGGCTCAAGAGCCCTAGGAAAGCGGGATATTATCGATCAATCGGGTAGGTCCGATATGGGCTGCAGCGAAAAGACGGGCAGGCTTTGTAAAAACATCCAGTAGCGCCAGCGTATTGGCGTCGCGAAGCTCGAGATAGTCAATTTTATGAAAGCCAGAGGCGAGTATTCGCGCTTTGGCTGCTTCCAATATCGCCGCAACTTTGCCGCCGTCCGCAATCGCGGTGGCCGCTTCGCGCATCGCTTCGGGGAGCGCCACGGCATTGGCCCTTTGCTCCGCAGTCAGATAGGCGTTGCGTGAGGATAAGGCGAGACCGTCGGGGTCACGGACCGTCGGCACGCCGACAATGTCATGGGTGAAGTCAAGATCCCGCGCCATCCGGCGGATCACCGCCAGCTGCTGATAATCTTTTTCGCCGAAATAGGCGGCATCGGGGCGCACCTGATTGAACAGTTTCGCCACGACCGTGGCAACGCCATCAAAATGGCCCGGCCGCGCCGCGCCGCACAGACCATCGCTGATCCCGGTCACGCTGACACTGGTAGCATAGCCAGACGGATACATCTGATCCGCCGTTGGCGCCCATAGCAATTCCACGCCCGCCGCATCGAGCAAAGCCGCATCGGCGACTTCCTGACGGGGATAGGCATCAAGATCCTCTCCCTCGCCGAACTGGGTTGGGTTGACGAAGATCGACGCCACCACCGCGTCGCATTGTTCCCTCGCAACTTCGACCAGGCGCATATGCCCCGCGTGCAGAGCGCCCATTGTCGGCACCAGACCGATTTTTAATCCTGCCTTGCGAAATTCCGCCAAAGCGTCCCGCAGCGGGTCAAGCTGTCGAACAATTTGCATGCATCACTCTTTGTGTTTAGATTTTGCGGTAAAGCTCATCTAAGCTATGGGACGGCGGATCGCCCTTCGCAAGGGCCAAGAACAGGGATAGCGCTCAGAACGTGACCAACAATACGCATCATATCGTCTTCGCCAATGAAAAAGGCGGCACCGGCAAGTCAACTACCGCAGTCCACGTCGCGGTCGCTCTGGCCTACCAAGGTCACAAGGTTGCGCTTATCGATCTCGATCCGCGCCAGCGCACATCCTATCGCTATCTGGAAAACCGCGACGCGACAATGAAGCGGCTGAATATTGAGATTCCCCAACCGGACTATGATGTATTCGAAGAAGACAATCTCGCGCGGCTCGAACAGATGATCGAACAATTGGGCCACGGGGTTGATTATCTGCTCTATGACACGCCGGGCCGCGACGACAAATTCGCGCGGTTTGTGGCAACCCGAGCGAACACATTGGTCACACCGATCAATGACAGCTTTGTCGATTTCGACCTGATCGGGCAGGTGGATCCGGAAACTTACAAGGTAAAAAAACTCAGTTTTTACGCTGAACTGATCTGGGATGCACGCAAGGCACGGGCCAAGGCGGACGGCGCGACGATCGACTGGGTCTTGCTGAGAAACCGCACCCAATATGTAGAGGCGCACAATATGAAACGTATTGTCGCAGCGCTTGGAGAATTGTCGCAGCGGGTCGGATTCCGGATCATTCCCGGACTCAGCGAGCGAGTCATTTACCGCGAGCTTTTCCCTTCGGGAATGATGATGCTCGACAAAAAACATCTCGGGCGACTCGCGACCAGCCATTTGGCGGCGCGCCAGGAATTGCGCGAACTGATCAAGCATCTCGCTCTGCCGCAAACTGGTCGGGGCACGCCCGACGGCGTTGATACAGGCTTGGCGAAGCCAAAGCTGGTGGCCTGATTTGTTGCCCCTGCTTATCTTTGGCGGCGCCATCCTGGCCTGGCTGGTGCTGTCGGGTAAAGCGAAGACGATGACCCCCAACCAGTGGCTGGCGTTGGTGATTGCCTTGGTCGGTGCCAATTTCCTGCGCGGCGGCGGCTGGATCATGGGCGGGGCAATGCTCGTGGGCGCGGCGTTTCTGAGCGGCTGGCGGATATTGATACCGGCGCGCGACAGCGAGGAACCGAAACGCAAACCGCGCAATTTTGAGCTGGACCGCGCCCGGTCCTTGCTCGGCGTAAGCGACGATGCCGGGTTTATCGAGATCAACGCCGCCTGGAAACAACGGCTGGCGGAACATCATCCCGACAATGGCGGCGACGAACAGTTGGCGAAGATGATCAATCGGGCGCGCGACATATTATTGGAAGAACTGGAAGCATCCAAAGGGCGGTAACCAGACTGTCGCAATTTGACAGTAGCACTGGATTTTCAAACATTTGCCTCTTACAACCACCGGCAAATCCAACAAGCCAGGGACCCCGACATGAACACTCCGACCTCCCACAATTTCCATCCTACATCGCTACGCGAATATGATATTCGCGGCATTGTCGGCGAGACGCTGGGCGAGGAGGATGCCTATGCCATTGGGCGCGGTTTCGGGACACTGATCGCGCGCGATGGCGGCTCCGCTGTTGCCACGGGGCGTGACGGACGCACCAGTTCTCCGGTTCTGGAGGACGCTCTTATCCGCGGCCTCAATGATGCCGGTATCAATGCAATTTCTGTTGGAATGGGCCCCACTCCGATGCTTTATTATGCCGAATCTGTACTGAATCAGGTCCAGGGCGGCATCATGATCACCGGCAGCCACAACCCCGCCAATTATAATGGTTTCAAAATGGTTTTTCAGGGTCGGCCCTTTTTTGGTGCCGATATTTTGGGACTGGGCGATATGGCGGCGAGCGGCGATTGGGATCAGGGCAGTGGTACGGTGGAACGTATCGATATCGAAGATGAATATGTCGAACGCCTGCTGAAGAATTTTACCGGCGGTGCCTATAAGGTCGGCTGGGATTGCGGCAACGGCGCAGCCGGACCGGTGATCGAGAAATTGACCAGGCTGCTGACCGATCGCGGCGCCGGCGAACATCATCTGCTTTACACCGATGTCGATGGCAGCTTCCCCAATCATCACCCCGATCCCACCGAGGAAAAGAATCTCGCCGACCTGAAAACTTTGGTCGCAGAGAAAGGCCTCGATTTTGGCGTGGCCTTCGACGGCGACGGCGACCGCATCGGCGCGATCGACGGCGAAGGCCGAGTGATCTGGGGCGACCAGTTGCTGCAAATCTATGCAGAGGACGTGCTGAAAAGCGAGCCGGGCGCCACGATCATCGCCGACGTCAAGGCATCACAGGCGCTGTACGACCGGATCGCAGCACTCGGCGGCAAGCCGCTGATGTGGAAGACCGGCCATAGTCTGATCAAATCGAAGATGAAGGAAACAGGTTCACCGCTCGCCGGCGAAATGAGCGGCCATGTGTTTTTCAAACATGACTATTACGGTTTCGACGACGCCCCTTATGCCGCGGTCCGCCTGATCCAGGCGGCGACCAATATCGGCAAGAGCGTGACCCAGCTGCGCAGCGATATGGCCGAGATGATCAACACGCCTGAAATGCGCTTTCAAGTCGATGAAAGCCGGAAGTTCGCGGTGATCGACGAAGTTTTAGAGCGCTTGTCAGCGAGTGGCGCCGAGGTCAACGACACCGACGGCGCGCGGGTCAATACCGAAGACGGCTGGTGGCTGCTGCGGGCCAGCAATACCCAGGACGTTCTGGTTGCCCGGGCCGAGGCTAAGTCGCAGGATGGTCTCGACCGCCTGATGGCGCAGATTGACGAGCAATTGGCATTATCTGGTCTGCAGCGCGGCGAGCAGGCGGGGCATTAGTCCCGCACCTTTATAGACCGATACGCCGCGATCGATTGGCGTCAAATGAAGGTTGCCACCGCGTTGGTTCCTGGACCAACAGCAGAGATTATGAAAATTGCCGAGCAGACGATGGCGGCGAAACCGGCTGCGATTTCCTGACGTAACGTGAAGCGGGGCATGATATTTTCCTTCGTCCTGATTTGGTTATGCGATCAGAGCAGCGGAGCTTTGAACAGCTGGGCCGACACTCGCGGCAACCAATATTGCGGCAGAGAAAAGAGCGGCAAAAGCGGCGGCGACATGGTTCTGGATGTTTGTATTGGTCATTTTGAAATTCCCTTTTGTTAAAATGGTGCTTCGCAGTTTCTGTTAGCGAAGATAACAACAGCGGTGCATGGGCCGTGCCAGTTTATGTATACTGTTTTATTTCAATGGGTTATATCATTCCCGATTGAGAGGCAGGCTGGCCCGATACCGACTAGTAGGAAAAATTCCCAATAATTAGTTTTCGATCATGACGTGATACGCAGCAAGGCCCCAATTGTCCGCAGCTGGGGCAACACGCAGCGAAGCATTGCCTTACAGATTCGGCATTGCATCCGGTTCTTATCGAAATGCAGTATGGTCAGGTCCCCGTCATTCGTTCAGGACAGGGGATCAAAGGGATGAGGAATGCCGACTATGGACCCGTATATTTACGTCACCTTTGTCAGCGCCCTCGCCTTGCTGGCTTATTATTTTACGTTGCTGATGGCGGGCTTGGCGCGCGGACGGTTCAAGATCGCGGTGCCGTCGCACAGCGGTCCCCCCGAATATGAGCGCTATGTCCGGGCCCATCAGAATACGCTGGAGCATCTGGTCCTGTTCCTGCCCGGTCTGTGGCTATTCGCTTACGTGGTAAGCCCCTATTGGGCAGCGGGCATTGGTCTGATCTGGCCGTTTATGCGGGTCGGCTATGCGCTGGGCTATCACAAGGCACCGGAGAAACGCCTGCGCTGGCTTTATGCGAGCATGCCGCCCATCTATATTTTCGTGTTGGGTTCGTTGGTCGGCAGCATTGTCATTTGGATCAGAGCATGAGAGGCGTCACAGCATGAGCGAATATGATCTGGTAATCCGCGGTGGGACCATTGCCGATGGCAGTGGCGGCGATCTGATCGACGGCGATATCGCGATCAGCGACGGCAAAATATCGGCGATCGGAAAGATTTCTGGCAAGGGCCGCGAAGAAATTGATGCGTCCGGCAAAATCGTCACTCCCGGCTTTGTCGATGTCCACACCCATTATGACGGCCAGTCGATCTGGGCGGAAGAGCTCAGCCCCTCGTCGTCGCACGGCGTGACCACCGCGATCATGGGCAATTGCGGCGTCGGCTTTGCGCCCTGCCGCAAGACAGATCATGATATGCTGATCAACGTGATGGAAGGCGTCGAGGATATTCCCGGCGTCGTGATGGCCGATGGCCTGCCCTGGAACTGGGAGACATTTCCGGAATATCTCGATGTTGTGGCGAAGGGAAAGCGCGATATCGATGTCGCCGCCTATCTGCCGCACTCGCCGCTCAGAGTGTACGCCATGGGTGCCCGAGGCGCTGCGCGCGAACCGGCCAATGCGGATGACCTGGCCCTGATGCGCAAGCTCTGCCGCGAAGCGATGGACGCCGGAGCGCTGGGCTTTGCCACATCGCGGCTGTCGATTCACAAGACCGCAGATGGCGGCAGCATTCCGACGTTCGAAGCGGATATCGCCGAGCTGGAAGCGATTTGTGGCGGCATGGCGGATGCCGGTACCGGGACCTTTCAGGTCGTGCTCGATGCCTTTGTCGGCTGGGACAAGGAATATAAGGTTATCGAGCGGGTGATCGAATCATCCGGCCGGCCGGCGACGTTCACGCTTGCCTCCGGCAATGATGGCCCGCCGCGCTGGCGCCGGGTGCTGGAGATGCTCGACCACACCAACGCCTCCGGTGGCAAAGCCACCGCCCAGATCATGCCCCGCCCAATCGGACTGATCGCCGGACTGGAACTCACGGTCCACCCCTTCATCCTCTGCCCTAGCTGGGAAAAGATCGCGGACCTGTCCATCGAGCAGCAGGTCGCGGCGATGCGCGATCCCGGCTTGCGCGAAGCCCTGCTCAGCGAGGACTTTGAACCGGGCCATCCATTCAACGCCTTGGCCCGCGACTGGAACTGGCTGTTCCCGCTCGACAATCCCCCCGATTACGCGCCGCCGAAAGAAATGAGCATGGCCGGTCAGGCGGCAGCCAAGGGCTGCACGCCGCAAGAAATTGCTTATGACCGGTTGCTCGACACCGATGGCAAGGGCCTGTTTCTGGCCGCGCTGGGCAATTACGAGAATGGTACACTGGCCAGCGCCCACGAAATGCTCAGCCACCGGCATTGCATTCCCGGGCTTGGCGACGGCGGTGCCCATTATGGGGCGATATGCGATGCCAGCTACTCGACCTATTTGCTCAAACAATATGTGCAAAAAGCCAATGGCTATCGGTTTGACCTGTCGGAAGCAGTGCATATGCTGTCGCACAAGGCGGCCTGCGCCGTCGGCCTGAACAATCGCGGTCTGCTGAAACAGGGTGCCAAGGCCGATCTCAATGTCATCGACATGGATCGGCTGGAATTGCATCTGCCGGAGATTGTCCGGGATCTTCCAGCCGGTGGGCAACGGTTGCATCAGCGCGCAACCGGCTACGATGCAACCATCGTATCCGGCGAAATCATCCGCCGCTTTGACCAGTCCACCGGAGCACGACCGGGCCAATTGATACGCAGGGCGTGACAAAAACGTCGGGCGACTGATAATGAGCGGGAATGGCAGACGAAATTCCCGAACAGAGCCGCGCCGCCTGGGCAGGCTTTCCGGACGCGCTGACCGAGAAACTCATCCAGCTTCGCGGTCTGGTACTGGATGTCGCGCGCGACGAACCGGCCATCGGTCCGCTCGAGGAGACACTCAAATGGGGAGAGCCTGCGTTTCTGACCGTGGCCACCGGATCTGGCACGGCCGTGCGAATCCATCGGCACAAGAAATCGGCCGACAGCTATGCTCTATATGTGCATTGCCAGACCGATCTGATCGAGCGCTACAAGCAGCTGTACAAGGATATACTCGCCTTTGACGGCAATCGAGCGGTCGTGTTTGACGTCAAGGGCCCACTGCCGGTCGAGGTGGTCAAGCATTGCATCGCCATGGCCCTGACCTATCATCTGCGGAAAGCGCGCTAGGACAGTCATGCTCCATATCGTTCATCATTCCGATTATGTCGCGCCTCGCCCGAAAAACGGGAGCTTTGTATTCGACAAATATCAGTTGGTGATGGACGCGATTCGGGAGCACGCACCGGACCATGTCGCTCACGAGCCAGCACCAATGCCACGGCACTGGATCGAGGCGATGCATGATCCGGCCTATGTCGAGCAAGTGATGACGGCCACTGTTCCACGTGAAATAGAGCGCCGGATCGGCTTCCCCGTGTCGGCTGAAATTGCCAGCCGCGTGCAATATAGCTCGGGCGGCACCTGGCTGGCGGCGCAGCTGGCCCTGAACCATGGCTATGCCGCGAACAGCGCCGGCGGCAGCCATCATGCGCTGGCCGATACCGGTGCCGGCTATTGCGTGTTCAACGACCTGGCGATCACCGCCAACCGGCTGCTGGCGGAGGGCGATGCGCGCAAGATCCTGATCGTCGATCTGGATGTGCATCAGGGAGACGGAACCGCGATGTTGCTGGCGGGACGATCCGATGTGTTTACCCTTTCGATCCACAGCGACCGCAATTTCCCGACCCGCAAAGCCCGCTCCAGCCGCGATATAGCCCTGCCCGACGCGGTTGAAGATGACGCCTATCTGTCTATTGTGGACGTGGCTTTGGAGGAAATTCTGGCCGGTTTCGCGCCGGATATGCTGCTCTATCAGGCGGGAGTCGATCCGCATGTCGATGATCGTCTGGGCCGGCTGTCACTTACCGATGCCGGTCTGGAACAGCGCGACCGGATGGTTATTCGCAAGGCGCGCGATCGCGGCATTCCCGTCGCCAGCGCCCTCGGCGGAGGCTATGGCCACGATCATCAGGCAGTTGCCCGGCGTCACGCGCGATCGATGATGGCAATGGCCGATGAAGCGAGCCGCTAAGCGGCTAGTCGCTGGTCCTCTCGGGTTCATGAACCTCGTGCATGTCCGAGAAAATGCTCCAGATGGCAATGAACAGGGCCGCCACCAGCGGTCCGATAATAATGCCGTTGATGCCAAACAGTTGCAGCCCGCCGAGAGTGGTAATCAGCACCACATAATCGGGCATCCGTGTGTCTCGCCCGACCAGGATCGGACGCACCACATTGTCGACCATGCTGATCACGAACACGCCGCAAAGGATCAAGATGACACCTTGCGTAACATCGCCAGTGACGAGCAGATAGAGCGCGACAGGAACCCAGACGAAGCCCGTTCCGATTGCCGGAATCAGCGATGACACACCCATCACCACGGCCCACAGCAGCGCACCACGGATATCGAGCCCCCAGAAGACCAGTCCACCCAGCGCGCCCTGGATGATCGCGATGACCAAGCTACCCTTGATCGTCGCCCGGATCACAGCGAGAAAGCGTTCCATCAGGATGTGACGCTTGGATTGCTCGAGCGGGATCATATCTCCGATGCGGTCGGTCAGGGCGGGGCCGTCGCGCAACAGGAAAAAGGTGAGATAGAGCATCACGCCCAGACCCAGCATGAACTGGAAGGCTCCCTGCCCGACGCTGAGTATCTGACCGAGCAGAAATTCGAGAATGGCGGACACATATTGTTCGACCTCTGCCCTGATGCTGGCAAAATCGCCATAGCCATAGTCAGCGAGCTGACCCTGCATCCAGTGGGGCAGGGATTTTTCAAACCCCTCGAAGACCGCGTCGAAGTCGATATCGCCAGCCTGAATCCGCTGGTAGATGCCCGTCGCTTCCTGCACCATCGCGAAGCCGAGCAGAATCGCAGGAACGATGACCAGCAACAGGATCAGGACCAGAGTGATAACCGTTGCCAGATTGGTCCGGCCCGGCAGAACGCCCACCAGGCGATCATAGACCGGACGAAACAGCACGGCGACGACCACGGCCCAGACGATGGCCCCGAAAAATGGCTCGATAATGAACGCGAAAGCCAGCGAAATGATCACCAGCAGAGTGAGGATGAACCCCCATTCGATGCGGCTTTTCGACGTTGCCCGATTGTCCATATTGTGTCGCTCTTATTGGATTTGTCGCGGCCGTCCCGGTCAATTTTCCCAGCTCGCCAGATACGAGAATAATTTGCGATCGGCAAGGACCGCCGTGTGGTCATTATCCAGCCACCTACGTGCGAATCATTGGAAAGTTGCGACAATATATCGCATAAGGCGCATAATGCTGGAGAACAGTTGATGGCAATTCCGTTTGAAAAGGGCCTGGTCGAAACCGGCGATGGCCTCTACGCCTATCTCCAGCCGGATGGCGGCTGGGGCTGGTCCAATGCCGGTCTGATCACCGATGGCGGTCAATCCTTGCTGGTCGATACGCTATTCGATGCCAGCCTGACCCGCGAGATGCTTGGCGTCATGGCGGATGCCGCCGGCGTCGGCGCGGATGATATCGGCATCATCGTCAACACCCATGCCAATGGTGACCACACCCATGGCAATGGCTGCTGTGCGCATGCCGAGGTGATCGCATCGGCAGCCAGCGCGCGCGAAATGTCAGAGCTGCCGGCGAGCCAGCTCGCCGCGATCATGGCGCAGGCCCGGGCGATGGGTCCGGCCGGGCAGTATCTGGTGGATATTTTCGGCAGCTTTGACTTCACCGATGTCGAGGAGAAACTGCCAACCCGGACCTTTAGCGGTGAGTATCGCCTGATGGTCGGCGACAAGGCGGTGGATCTGATCGAGGTCGGTCCCGCGCATACGGCTGGTGATGTGCTCATCCATGTGCCGGGTGACAAAACCGTCTTTACCGGGGACATATTGTTTATCGAAGGCACACCGATCATGTGGGCCGGGCCGGTCGGCAACTGGATCGCCGCCTGTGACAAGATCATCGGCTTCAAGGCCGAAACCATCGTTCCCGGCCATGGCCCGATCACCGACGTCCACGGCGTCCGGCGGGTGCAGGACTATCTGCGCTATATCGATCAGGAAGCGCGCAAGCGGTTCGACGCCGGGCTGTCGGTGCGCGATGCGGCGCATGATATCAGGCTCGGCGATTTCTCCAGCTGGGGCGACAGCGAGCGGATCGCGGTCAATGTCTCGACCCTGTACCGCGAATATTCCGGCGATACGTCAGCGCCGGATGTGGTGCAGCTGTTCGGGCTGATGGCGGAGTTGAAACAATAGCAACAAAGCGCCATTCCAGAGCAATGGCCGAAGATACTATTCCCCCGATTCTCGCCACCTGGTTCGCATCGCGCAATTGGGCGGTGCGGGAGCATCAGTGGGCGATACTCGAGGCGGCGCGGGCCGGACGTCATGCCTTGCTGACGGCACCAACGGGTGCCGGCAAAACTCTGGCCGGGTTTTTGCCGACGCTGGTCGATCTGGTCGAACACACCAAGTTTTATGGGCTGCACACGCTCTATATCTCGCCGCTCAAGGCGCTCGCTGTGGATGTCCAGCGCAACCTGCTGACGCCGGTCGAGGAAATGGGTCTGCCGATCACGATCGAGACCCGCAGCGGCGATACCCCGGCCAATCGCAAAGCGCGGCAGCGGGTCAAGCCGCCGCAGATATTGCTGACCACACCGGAATCGCTCAATCTGCTGCTCAGCCAGCCGGAGAGCTTCACGCTGTTTGCCAATCTGAAACGGGTGGTGATCGACGAGGTCCACGCCTTTGCCACCGGCAAGCGCGGTGACCTGCTTGCGCTGTCGCTCGCACGGCTGCAGAAAATTGCACCGGACATGCGCCGCGCGGCGCTGTCGGCTACGGTGGCCGAGCCGGATGATTTCCGCGCCTGGCTGGCGCCCTATGGCGATATCGATACCGTCACCCACGTGCTCGGCGCGGAAGGCGCGCCCGCTGACCTGTCGATCATGCTGCCGGAGACGCCGGAAGGCGATCCGATACGGGTACCGTGGTCGGGCCACGCCGGCGCCTATGCCATCCCGCAGGTGATGCAGCAGATCCGCAGCAACCGGATGACTTTGATCTTCTGCAACACGCGTTTTCTGGCCGAGCTAACTTTCCAGAAGCTGTGGGACATCAACGACGAGACGCTGGCCATCGGCATCCATCACGGCAGCCTGTCGAAGGAGGCGCGGCGCAAGGTCGAGAACGCCATGGCGTCAGGGCAGATGCGGGCGCTGGTCTGCACCGCCTCGCTCGATCTCGGGGTCGACTGGGGCGACATTGATTGCGTGATCCAGATGGGCGCGCCGAAGGGATCGTCGCGCCTGCTCCAGCGGATTGGCCGGGCCAATCACCGGCTTGACGTGTCCTCGCAAGCATTGCTGGTGCCGGGCAACCGCTTTGAATATCTCGAAGCGCAGGCGGCGATGGATGCGGTGAACGAGGGTCGCCGCGACGGCGAGCCGTTTCGCGCCGGCGGGCTGGATGTGCTGGCCCAGCATGTGATGAGCTGCGCCTGCGCCGCGCCGTTTCAGGAGGATGACCTGCTCGACGAGGTGCAGTCCGCCCTGCCCTATAGCGCCCTGAACAAGGAACAGTTCGAGCGCGTGCTGAATTTCACCCGGGATGGCGGTTATGCGCTCAAGGCCTATGACAAGTTCAAACGCCTGCGCCGGGATGCGCAGGGCACCTGGAGTCTGACCCACCCTAAATTTGCCGCCCAGCACCGGCTCAACGCCGGGATCATCGTCGATGCGGCGATGATGACCGTGCGCTTCAAGAACGGCCGCAGCCTCGGTAAGGTCGAGGAAGGTTTTGCCGCCATGCTGTCGGTCGGCGACACGTTTTTCTTCGCCGGGCTGAGCCTCGAGATGATCAAGATGGACAGCAGCGACGTGATCGTCCGGGCGTCCAAGAAAGCCGCGATGATCCCGAGCTATATGGGCGCGAGACTGCCGCTGACCACGCATCTGTCGGACCGGGTGCGCGGCTTTCTGACCGACCGCGCGGGTTGGGCCCGCTTTCCAGATGATGTCCGCGAATGGCTGGAGATGCAGGATTTCCGCTCGACCATGCCGGAGCCCGGCCAGTTGCTGGTCGAGACTTTTTCGCACAAGAATCTGCACTATATGGTCGCCTACAGCTTTGAAGGCTGGAACGCGCACCAGTCACTTGGCATGCTGCTGACCCGGCGGATGGAGGATCGCGGCCTCAAGCCGGTCGGCTTTGTCGCCAATGACTATGCGCTCGCCTGTTATAGTGTGGAACCAGTCACCGATCCCGGACCTTTGTTCAGCGCCGACATATTGGAGGACGAATTTTTCGACTGGGTCGAAGGATCGAATCTGCTGAAACGCGCTTTCCGCGAAGTAGCAGTGATCAGCGGTCTGGTCGAGCGGCAGCATCCGGGCAAGCGCAAGACGGGCAAGCAGGTGACGTTCTCAACCGATCTGATTTTTGACGTGCTGCGTAAATATGAGCCAGACCATCTGTTGATGCAGGCCGCCTGGGCCGACGCGAGGGCGCGGATGACCGATGTCGGGCGCCTTGGTGACCTGCTCGACCGTGCTGCGGGATCGATGATTCATGTCGATCTGGACCGGGTCAGCCCGCTCGCGGTGCCGGTCCTGGTGATGATCGGGCGCGAACATGTCGCCCAGGGCGCGACCGACGATGCGCTGCTGATCGAGGCCGAATCGCTGATCAACGAAGCGATGAAGATGGACTAGGACAAAGCGCTACACCGCCTGACATTAGGAACTATCGGGTTTTAGGCGTAGAATGGCAAAATAGCCTGTCCGATGCCGTTATATCCTGCCTTTGCGTCGCTGTTCGCGGCCCAGCTTGCGGCACCAATGCCGGTGGAGCCGGAGACCGAAGCGACTATTGCCGACCGCCTGCCGGACCAGTTCATCCAGACTGACGCAGAACAGATTGCGATTGAGCAGGACAGGCTCAAACGAATGACCGTCTCGGTCCGGATCGACAAGGGCGGGCCTTATGCCTTCATTATCGATACGGCATCCCAGCGGACGATCCTTTCCACGGAAATTGCTGACGCGCTGGCGCTCGATATCGAGGATGAAGTCACGATTGTGGCACTCGCCGGCAGCACCGTCGTGCAGACCGTCTTTGTCCCAAGCCTGACCCTTGGCAAACGGAGCTATGACGGACTGGTCTCGCCGACCTTCCGTTCCACCAACATCGGTGCCGACGGGGTGCTCGGTCTCGACAGCCTTCAGGGACAGCGGATCCTGTTCGATTTTCTCGCGCGCAATATTTCCGTCGAGGACACCAGCGAGCCGCTGAAAAGCCGGTCACGCCGCGAAATCGTGGTGACGGCAAGACGGCGTTCCGGACAGCTGATCTTCACCAACGCCACGATCGCCGGGGTCAAGACCAGCGTGATCATCGACACCGGCGGCGAACTTTCGATCGGCAACAAGGCGCTGCAGAGACGCTTGCGCCTGAAATCGTCGGCGATGGTGCAAACCAGTCTCGTCGATGTCACCGGCCGCTCGGTCCAGGCCGATTACGGCATCGCCGAGGAATTGCTGATCGGTCGCGCCCGCTTTGGTATCATCCCCATCGCTTTCGCCGATATTGCGCCGTTCAAGGCCCTGAAGCTGGACAAGAAACCGGCGCTATTTCTGGGCATGGATGCGCTGCGCAAATTTGATCGGGTGGCAATCGATTTTGCCAATCGGAAGATCTATTTTCTGATTCCGAAGGAGGCTTGATATGGTCGTTGGTCGAGACAGGGCGTCGGTCCGTGATATCGGTCTGGCAATTTCGGGACGCGAAACTATGCTATCGTTATCGGGGAAAACCGCACGGGAGAGTTTATGTCTGCATTTTTGACCAGCATGCCAGCCGTTCTGGCCTCCGTTCTGGCGATGGCTTACCCCGTGCCCTTCGGCCAGCCGGTCGAGCCGGGCAACAGGATTAATCCCAAAGGTGAAATTGTCGATCTTGACGAAGACCGCGCCACGCGGATGACCGTCCCGGTCAGCATCGAGGGCAAGGGTCCGTTTTCCTTCGTGATCGACACCGGTGCCGAACGGACGGTGATATCGAGCCAGATTGCCAAAAGATTGCTGCTGGAAGGCGAAGAACCAGCGCAACTGATGAGCATCGCCGGCACCAGCATGGTCAATATGGTCTATGTGCCCCGTCTAACCCTGGGCAGCAAAAACTATGACGGTCTGATTTCGCCCGTTTTGGCCGCCCGCCACATCGGTGCAGATGGCATATTGGGCCTCGACGGGTTGCAGGACCAGCGCATTTTGTTCGATTTTGTCGCCAATCAAATTATTATCGAAGATGCTGAAGAAGCGCGCAGCCGGCGAAGATCACGGGAAATCGTGGTGACCGCCAAGCGGCGATCCGGGCAGCTGAATTTCACCGATGCGACGATTGCCGGGGTCAAGGTCAATGTTATCGTCGATACCGGTGCGCAGGTTTCCATCGCTAACAAAATATTGCAAAAACGCTTGCTCAGACGAGCGAAAGAGCTGGGAGATGATAATCTGTTGATCGCTGTCACCGGCGAGACCTTGGGAGTAGAATTTGGCAGGTTGCGAGAATTTCGTATCGGTCGCGCCCGCTTTGCCAGCCTGCTGGTGGCCTTCGCCGATGCACCGCCGTTCGAGCGCTTCGGTCTGGCCGACAAGCCAACCCTGCTGATGGGCATGGACGTGCTGCGCAAATTTGATCAGGTCGCGATCGACTTTCCCAACCGGAAGATTCATTTCCTGACCCCGAAAAATACTCCGCTCCACATCGACAATCCAACAGGCACCCGGATTAGATCCTGACTGGAGAGCTTGGCGGCCTCGGACATGCGGTAGCAAACTGATCGCATCACCTCGATCAACCCCCTCTTTCCTACAGCTTGCCCTTTCTGATAAGCTGGCAACATGACTCTGCGACATCATCATCTGTCTTGTGTGCACATGCCTGCATCTGGCTTGGATGCCCCTGGTATCGAAGATGCGTATGCCATGAACAACAAGGGGTTGAACCTATCTCAAAATAGCCGGTGTCGGCAGCCACCGGTTTTTCTGCGTTAGGGGGTGTGACCCGTGTGACCCTCCCTTCATCTTTTCGTTTATAAATCTTGTCGAAGATGGGATCAGGGCGACTGCTGTATGACGCGCGATAGCAGCTGGCACCAATAGCTTCTTGAACTACTATCCAGCGGGTTCCAGACTGAACACGGGTTCCATATCGCCGCCTTGCCACTGCGGGTATTTTTGCATGGTCGTGGCAAACAAAGGCGACGCGAGATGGCCGGCCAGCCATTGCTGCAAGGCCGGTAGCGGCAATTCGTCGAACCAGTTGCGGTCATTATTGGCGAACTGGCGGACAAAGGGGAATATCGCGTGGTCGGCTAGGCTTGGCTGCGCGCCCATCAGCTGTCCCGATGCCTGCAGCAGACCATCGAGCTTCTCAAGAAAGACCAGTCCGGCGGCGCGGTGGTCCAGCGGGTCGACATTGTCGTAGCGGACGGGATATTTGTAGCGGTCGAGATTATATTTGAACGGACCATCAGCTTCCGCGATCAATTCCGTCTCGGCAACGCTTCCCTGCAGCCAGTTGGCCGGGTCATTGCGTTCCAACGCCCAGTGCATGATCTGTCTCTTATACACATCTGACGCTGCCGACGATA
>JAGXGT010000030.1 GCA_024636595.1 Sphingomonadales bacterium
GGGCAGCAGCACATAGTCGAACAGGCCTATTTCCGGTGAAAAGCCGATTGAGCGGTCACCCGCACCGTGGGGAAAGAAGATCAGCTTTGGCCGCTCCGCCTGATCATTTTTCTTCAGAAAGGTCGTGGTTGTCTCCGGCACGACAAGGGCATCAAACTGCCGAAATAGAGGGGTGCTCCGCTTCAGGCTACTTAGGCGGTTGAGCGGCACGATATTACCCAGCATTTTTTCGACCAGCCGAGTGCCGGGATGGGGATGGATCGACCAGAAAGCCGGGGTCGGCAAGGCGGGATCGAGGAACTGGCGAACCGCTTCGGCCTGGCTTTCGCTGGATGTGATGACTTCGACGCGCGCATTCGGGGCGCGGCGCTGCAAGGCGGAAATGATAGGCGCGATATGGGCGACCTGGTGCAGCTCGTCATGATTGAACAAAAAGCCGATGCGCCGGGGGTGGCTCGATGAATCCGCCATCATGTCTGTTCCATCGGATATCCGGCCTCATCTGATCTCTGGGCACAGGCGGAACCAATCCGCCTGCTCCGGTCTTTGGACAAATTATTGACGGAAGTCTATCTGCTCTCCGTCCGTGGGTTGCTTGCGGCGAACCAGATCGGGATGTTTTGGCGGCCTGCTTTGCAAAACGCCAAGCTGCGGGTAAAGCGCGTGTCATGCACCCGGCCTTTGCCGGTAGCGATGGGAAATGATAAGGATGTCCGTGCCCCCTGTTAGCGATCCCCCGAATTCTGTCGGTAATCCGGCCGCTGACGGGAAGCGGCTCTGGACCGCGATAATTTTGGCTGGCCAGCGGCCCGGAGGGGACCCGATGGCCGTCTATTGCAAGGTCCAGTATAAAGCGCTGATCCCGATCCACGGGCAGACGATGCTCGAGCGGGTCATGCGCGCCCTGATGGCGTCGGCTTATATCGGAAAGATTGTGGTCATGGCCCAGTCACCCGGTGACCTGAAGGCGGGCCTCAGTCCTGATCTGGCAGAGCATGACAGCATCGCCTTCGTCGAATCCAATGACGGGATCGCAACCAGCGTTCACGACGTTGTCGGCACCGCTGTCGCGCCATGGCCGGTGCTGGTGACAACCGCCGACAATGCGCTGCTGACCGGAGAGATCCTCGATTTTTTCTTGCAAAGCCATGCCGGGCAGGATGTTGCGGTCGGGGTGGTCGAGCGCGAGACAATGCTGGCCGCCTATCCCGACGCCCGCCGTACTTGGCTAAAATTCCGGGGCGGGGCCTATAGCGGGGCCAATCTGTTCGCCTTGCATAATGCAGCTGCCAAGCCCGCTTTGGCGATGTGGGCGGGTGTCGAGAAAGATCGCAAGAAAGGCTGGAAAATCTTTGCCCATTTCGGTCCCTGGCTGCTGCTGCGGGCGCTTAGCCGAACGATCGGCTTCAAGCAGGCGATGGCGGAAGCAGGCCGGCGCCTGTCGTTGTCGGCGGAACCGATCGTCTTGCCATTTGCCGAAGCGGCGATCGATGTGGACAAGCCGGATGATCTGGAACTGGTAACCAGGATATTGGAGCAGCGGGAGGGTTAGGCACTCTGTGCACGCTGTGGACATTCCTCACCACACTTTGCCGCAGCAGCGATCATTCTTCGTTTCTTACCGGCCGGCTTTTATGCGACCGTGATCCCGGATTTCCAGATTTTTTGCAGGGCTGGACGCGCGTGGACAGGCATATTATGATCAAATCATGGCCGATTCTGAACAAATCGATGCGCAATCCGCCTTTATGATGATTGATCATGTGTCGGATTTGATCGCGGAAGCTGCGCGGCTGCGCGAAAATGCGTTCGAGCGGGCCGCTGCCGGTGATAGGAATATTGCGGCTGATTTATTTGAAGATTCGGGATCGATCGCTTCTGTTGCCCTGTCCTTTCGCTACGAGTTGGCGGATGCGCACGCAGATACCAACGATGCTGACGGTTTGATTGCCGCTCTTGACCAGTGGGCCACAATAATTGATCCAGAAGATCAACACTCAGAGGTGGCGCCTGTGACCGTTTTTCCATTTGGCGGGGAAATATCATCGCATGAGGAACATCTACGCTAATCAGCGCGGTGAAAGCGGATGAAGCGAAAACCTCAAAAGAGAAGGGCGGGCGCGTCAGCGACCAGATATCGGCATTTTGTCGCATCTGAAGATTCGACGGTGATCCGGATAACAAGAAAGCCGACACAATAACTTACTGGCCACTTCTCCTATTTTCGACTTTCGGCAACGCACCCTTGAGCACACCTCGCGAGCATTGCGAAGGGATATCCGCCGGATTGTCATTTTTCGGAGAGGGAAACTCGAAGGAGATCGGGCTGACGGATATGTCGGCAAGCCTCGCACCCCTGGACGCGGCGGGGTGACAAAGGGTGGCACCGGGGTAGCATCGCGATCGGTTGCTTCGTTGCAAAGTATTTTGAACCACGCGGTGCGCCTGGACATAATTGCCAGCAATCAAGGCGCGGGCGCGCGAAAAATTGCAGGAAAGAAAAAGGAACGACGGTTAAGCGTGGCCGAAATAAAAAAGCTCGGTGAAGCCCTTCAATATGGAAGGCAGCACGGGGAACATTCTACGGCACTAGCAATTGTCGAGCTCATGCTGTTGACAGGCTATCGCATATCTGAAGTTCAAGGGTTGCAACGCTACTGGCTGCATAGCGAAGGTGGGTATGTGCAATTTCCGGACACCAAAACCGACGGCCAAATTCGGGCGATTGGCCCTGCAGCGATCAAGCTCGTTGAAAATCAACCTGTGTTCAAATCTAGTCCATATGTTTTCCCGTCAGACATAACGAACGGGCCTTTTACAGCTGGAACGGCTTGCCTTGCCCGGCTGTGTCATCGTGCGGGAATCGAAGGCGTGACTCCCCATACGCTCCGTCATACATTCGGCAGCGTCGCGGGTGATCTTGGCTTTTCCGAACTGACCATACGCGCATTACTCGGACACGCGACGCGCGGCGTTACTCAAGGTTATGTCCATATCGACGAAGCGTTGAAATTGGCGGTCACCCGAACTTCCGATGAGATTTCGAAGTTGCTCAATGAGCGCAACATGTATGCCTAAACGAGTCCAGTTCCTAACTTTCAATCTGGGTGTCGCTGGTTCGAATCCTATAGGGCGCACCATAAAAGATAATGAATGATTTCCTGTTAGGTTAAATCGGTTCGATGCTGCGATTATAACCAGTAACGCTAGTGGACCTCCGGTTTGTACAGCTTTCCCGTTTCATGTCGCGGGACTGTTAGATCAAAGTCTATTGAACGTGGGCTTTGCAGAGGTTGAGACTGGCTTGGCAATAGGCGAACATCACTTAGCCAACATTCTCGTATCCCTCTGATATATTGATATAATTACCAACGACTCTGCAGGAACATGTTATTCGCTAAAATCGGTATCCGACCGAAATCCCGTACGTCCCCGGCGTGTTGTGCCAGACATTCTGATAGCCAAAGAGCCCCACTTCCAACACGTCGATGATATTGACCTCATCGGTGAGATTTTTCGCCCAAAACGCCACTTCGACCGCTTCATCCTTGCTGGTCCAGGCAATGCGGGCGTCGAGATTCACCGTGGCGCCTTCGCTGCTGAGCTCGACCAGTTCGCGCTCGTCGAAATAACGATTTCCGGTATAGGTGAAATCGCCCCGCAGCACAAAATCAGCGATCGAGGTCGGAATCGTATAGCGGCCATAGAGATTGAATTGCGAATTGGGTGCGCCGGTCAGGCGATTGCCGCTCAGATCTTCCGTCACACCGCCATTGGTGCGGCTGAAATTCTTATACTCGCTGTCAAGAATGCCGAGGCTGCCACCGATTTCAAAATTGTCCGTTAGCAGAGCCTGGAGCTCGAATTCCAGACCCATGATGCTGACGTCCGAAGCATTCTCGATAAACTGGAGACCGCCGGCGGTGAAGGTGAAAACCTGAAGGTCGCTATAGTCATAGAGAAAACTGGTCACATTAAACTGGACGCGATTGTCGAAGAGCGAGGTTCGCACGCCCGCTTCGTAGCTGATTACGATTTCGGGATCGTAGATTTTGCGCGCACCGACCGGGTCGCTGAACGCGCCGGTGTTAAAACCGCCGCTGGTGAACCCGCGATTGATGCTGACAAATCCCATGATATCGTCGCTGAAATCATAGCTCAAGGCGGCCCTGCCCGACCATTCCGTCCAGCTTTCCTTTAGATTGATATCGAAAAGCGGTCCCGGCAGCAGATTATTGCCATTGCGGTCCGTGCCAAAGCTGCTGTGTTCCAGATCGCGCTTTCATGATTGATCCGGCCGCCGACAGTCAGGTTCAGGCGGTCCGTAATCTCCAGTTCCGCCTGGGCAAAGGCCGCATAGGTGTCGGTGGTCTGGACATAAAATTGGTCAAAGGCTTCGATCCCCCCTAACGCGAAACTGGCGTCGGTAAGATTATAGAACTTGTCAACCTCGCCGCGCTCGTGAAAAATGAATCCGCCGATTACCCAGCTGAAAGTATCGTCCGACGGAGATGCCAGCCGCAATTCCTGCGAGATCGATTCAAAGTTCGATGGTCCCCAGTTGATGGTTAAAATGGTGCTCGGCGCGCCATTGCCTTCCTGCAAGACGCTGCGCTGCGATGTTTCATATCCGCTGACCGAGGTCCCATTGCCGAAAGTCGTATTTTCTGTAAAATCGATTATTATGGGAATGATATGGAATCGGGGTCACCCGATTCTACCGACCCCAGTGTTACCAAGAGGGTGTTAACAATCACGTTGGCGTCGGAATGTTAATCCTGTCTACCATCTTAAGAGCCAAGCGATGCTTGGCTCTTTTTCTTATCCACGCAAAGCTGCCCTTCCGCAACCCACCCAGTTGCGGTCATCCGAAGTGATTGGATGGAGTATAAAAGCGGCTGGTCGGCAAGCGCCCCAAAAGCCGACGTTCCGGCTATGGACCCAAGGATTTGCAACGCTTCATCCTGCTTGCCGAGTTATCAAGGCACATCAGGGCTGCACCTCACTATCACGCTGAAGCTGAGCCACTCGCATCGCCCCCGCGAAGAATTGTCTTTATGCCCTAGACGCTCTGTGAAAACGCCATTTTTGCTCTATCCTAACGTCATGCCCGCTCGCA
>JAGXGT010000001.1 GCA_024636595.1 Sphingomonadales bacterium
CACGAAACCTATGGAACGACTTAATTTACCAGAGCACCGGAACCTTGAAGTTCCCGGGTCTGGGGCCGCCGCCCACATGTCCCTTCATCTATTATTACAATGTCAAAGAGCCCGTCAGAAAGCGCAGACAACGATTTTTCCCGCTATTGCTACCGGGGAGAACCGTTGTTACAAATTTTGACGACCAACACTGTGGGGCCCATGTGAGCCGCTTCGTGCCGGTGAAAAGATCTCTAGATGGATGGCCTGATTCGGTCAACATAGTTTTTCACTTTTGTTTCAAAATTATTCGTAATTGGCCGTTATGACCGGGTTTCAGGCGATAAAAAGGCTTTAAGACCGTATAACCATGATCAATGATACCGCACCCCAGGCTGACGATAGCAATTTCGAGAATCGCGTGAGAAGCGCAGTTTTCTGGCGTTCCGGCACACAAATCCTGTCTCAGGTCGTCGCTTGGGGCGCGACTCTGGCGGTGATCCGTATCCTGAATCCGGAAGATTACGGAATATTTGCAATGACCCAGGTCATCCTGGTTTTTTTGAGTTTTATGAACGGATACGGCCTGGTGAGCTCAATCATTCAGGCGGAGAAAGTCGAGAAGATCCAGATTCGGCAGGCATTTGGCATGCTTTTGCTACTGAATGGGGGAATCGCGATCCTGCAATTGATTCTCGCATCCGTTGCGGCGGACTATTATCGACAGCCGATCGTCGCCGACTTGCTGCGGGTTCAGGCGCTTATCTATCTGGCGACTCCGTTCATGGCCCTGCCGGAAGCACTGCTGACCCGTGATCTGGAGTTCAAGAAGCCGGCAATCATCAATCTCGTGTCGGCGGTGGTCGGCGCAGTCACTGCGCTATATTTCGCTTATAATGATTATGGCGTGTGGACATTGGTCTATGCGCCGCTGGCGATATTCTGGAGCAGAGCCATCTGTCTGGTGATCGCGGTCAGATTTTATATATTGCCGACGTTCAATTTCAAAGGCGCCGGAGCGATGTTTGGATTCGGCGCGACGCTACTGGCTAGCCACCTGTTCTGGACGATCCAGAGCCAGTCCGACATTTTTATCGCCGGTCGGTATCTCGATCCGCACGATCTCGGCCTTTATGCCGAGGCCCTGTTCCTGACGACAATCTTTGCGGCGAAATTTGTGCCGCCCTTAAACGAAGTCGCCTTTCCCGCTTATGCGCGGCTGCAATCGGATCCCCGCGCTCTGGCATGGTCTTTTCTCAAAGCGATCCGACTGGTGATGCTGATCTCATGCCCGCTTTATCTGGGCATGGCGGTGACCGCCTACCCGCTCGTCGAAACGCTGTTCGGCCCCAAGTGGATCTCAATGTCTCCTTTTGTCGCCATACTTGCCTTGGCGATGCCGGTTATGACATTGCAAATCATGTTCACGCCGGCGAATAACGCGCTGGGCCGGCCGCAAGTTACCGCCCGGACCAATATGTTTGGTGCCGTGCTGATGCCGATCACCTTTCTGATCGCCATACAATATGGTGTGTACGGTCTCGCATGGGGCTGGATCATCGCATTCCCGCTGCTGACGATTTTTACCTATTCGCAATCGCATCGTCATATCGGCATCAGCGCCCGGGAAATTGGCGCAGCAGTCTGGCCTGGCCTGTCCGCTTCGATCGCGATGGCTGCCATTGTATATTGCATCGATCAACTGTTGCCGGAGATGATTGTCTATGCACGGTTGGCTATATTGGTCGCGACCGGAGGCCTCGCCTATGTCGGCCTGCTCTATATACTGGCCAAGCAGACGCTGATTGAGGCGATCAGACTGATTGTCCGGCGCAAGCCGCCGGAACCAGTCCCGGCGGACCTTATATCAGAGAACATATAAGCGGGACATCCGTCCCGAAGCCGCGGCGTTACGAAAAAAACGTTTCGGCTGCCCGGTTCCCCTGATTAAAATGCCCATTGTCGAACAACGGCGATGCGCGCAGCATCTGCGCCATGGACCATATTCTATCTCTTGCGGCAGGCACATTGCCCGAATTCCAGCCAGAGCAAGTGGCGCGCGCCGCCGGGGAGGCTGGCTTCACCCACTGCGGGTTCACCATTGAACCGGACAAATGGAACGCCGAAGCACTGGCGGCAACCAAGGCAGCGATAGCGGACCACGCGCTTTCCGTGCTGGATGTCGAAGTCGTCTGGATTCCGGAGGGCGGCAAGCTGACCGATGATCATAAGCTGATCATCGATGCCGGGTTGGAACTCGGCGCGGCCAATGTGCTGGTGGTCAGCTCCGAGCCGGATCACGGCAGGACAGCCGAGGCGCTGCATCAACTATGCATTTGGGGAGCGCCCGGCAATATGCGGGTGGCGCTCGAATTTCTGATGATCACTGCGGTGCAGTCGATGGATAGCGCGCTCGATATCATCCGCAAAGCCGATCATCCGGCCGCGGCGTTGCTGATTGACACGATTCATTTCCAGCGGGCCGGGCATAAGCCCGGACAACTGGAAGAACTGGAAGCATCTTTGTTGCCTTACACCCAGATCTGCGATGGCAATCTGGACTGCGAGGACAATTTCGAGGCCTATCTAGAGGATGCGATCGATTTGCGCAGCTGTCCGGGTGAAGGTACCCTGCCCGTGGCCGAGATTATAAGGGCGCTACCGAAAGCCATTCCGCTCAGCTTGGAAATCCGTTCGAAAATCTATCGGGATCAATTTCCCGATGCGACAGAGCGCGCCTCCGCGGTGCGCAATGCCAGCCTTGCCTATCTCCAGCAAAACGGGATTCTCGTTCGCTAAGTGGACTGGATATAGTCGCGCATAGCCGCCGCTTCGCTTTCGATTTTGTCGATCCGATATTTGACCAGGTCGCCGATCGAGACGAAACCGACCAGCTTGCCATCCTCGACCACGGGCAGGTGGCGAATCCGTCTTTTCGTCATCAGTGACAACGCCCCCATGACGCTCTTGCTGCGCTCGACAACAATCACATCCGATGTCATCACGTCGCGCACCACATGATCCATCGCGGCATGACCGAATTTTCGGAGACAATGGAGTACATCGCGTTCGGAGAATATGCCGACAACCCCCTCTTCGTCCAGCACCGGGAGCGCGCCAATGCGCTTTTCTGCCAGAATCTCGATCGCCTGCGAAACCGACATATCTGCGGTACAACTATATATTTCGTCACTGCGGCCCTGCAAAATCGAATGTATGGTCATCGTCCCTCTCCTCGGCTCCAAGTCTGTTTATTGCATGCCTATAACATGTTTTTGAAAGTCATTGGACTTGATGGTAACAGGATTCCCGTCCAATGCACTGAAAACCAACGGAGTCCGTTTTGCCCCAACCATCCCGCCTTGATGATCCGCTTTATGCCAGCATGGCCTGGGCCCGATATTGGCGGCTGATGCGCGGCATGGGGAAATTCACCCTGGTTTGTATCGCTGTGGCATTTGCCATTCTTTTCTACATGCACGGCTTCGTATCGATTCACATGTATCTCGCAACGGCGGGCGGCGTGGCGCTGACGTTGATGTTGATGGCAGCGCTAATGGGGCTGGTGTTCCTGTCGAGCGAATCCGGCCATGACGAATCGATCGATGATCCGGTCTCACGGAGCGTCTCTCCCGATGAGTGATGATGACCTGAAAGCACTGGCAAAGCTGCAACCCGTGTTGCGGATGGCACCCCAGCCCCGTGACCTGAATAACAATGGCCATATATTCGGCGGCTGGGTGCTGTCGCAGATGGACATTGCTGGTGGCATCATGGCGGCCCGAGTGGCGCGCGGATCAACCGCAACGGTTGCGATCGAGGCGATGGAATTTATCGCGCCGATCCTGACCCGTGATTTGATATCGGTATACGCCCGGGTGGAACGCATTGGCCGGACATCTGTGGCAATCCGGCTCGATGTGATTGCCTCGCGCAATCTCGATGAAGAGAAGGTGCCCGTGACCAGCGGACTGTTCACATTTGTGGCGCTGGATGAAAATCACAATCCCAGAGTGATTCCGGAGGAATCGAAGGCGCATTATCTCGCATGAGCTGATGGCCGCAGTCAGCGCAACTTGATGGTATAATCGACTTTCGCTTCATCATTGCCGGGAACCGTCACCCGCCAAGTGGGGACGCCGTCAATCTTGCTGATCCCCTTGACCCGCCCCGATATTTCATCGGGTAATTCCATTTCAACAGTAACCGGGTGATCGCGGGTATTGGAAATTTTCGCCCGCCAATATTGGCGGCTTTTTGTCCGGCGGACTTGTGTCACAGACAATCGGACGTCCGATGACTGTCCAACGACCACTTCAACTTCATTGTCAATCGCGCGGTCCGGCAGATCGCCCTCTCCTGCCAGCAGCGGTCCAAACGTGCTGTTTTCAAAAACCGCGACCTTGCCTGCTGGTAATGGAACACCGAGGCCGCTTTGCCGATCGTTTTTGCTGCGCAAGATATAGGAAATCGGGGCGCTATCCTCGGAATAGTCACGAGCGTTGGCAACGTAGATGCGATCATAGCTGACATCGGGCTGAACGATCATCGCGACCTGCTTCTGTCCCTTGGCATTCACCGTAACCCGCTCCGGCACGCGGTAGAGTTTCAGGTCGCCCAAATCTTCCTGTTCCGCAACCACAGCGGCCACCGGCGAGGCCATCCTTTGGGCAGTGACCGCAATCATTTCGCCTGCTTCATCCATCATTGCCATCGGCGGCGGTGGGGCCGGAGGCGGCGGAGGTGGCGGATAATATCCCATATTGTACGGCACCTCATGCGTCCGCTGCATCGGCCAGCAGCGGATTTGCAGAGCGCCTCCGGTCGGACGCAGCTGATCGCCCCGCCCTTCCCGATTGGGTTCTCCGGCAATCGCCATCAGATTGGCATTATCAAAACTCTGGTTGCCGCCATTGGCCACGGTCAGCCAGGCGAACAGGTCCAATTTGGTCTGCTCACCGGCTTCGCTCTCCTTGACCGTGGCGACATAATTGGCCTGCCAGTCAAAGCCCGAAGCCAGATATGTCAGGGTCAATTGTGCGGTCACCGCGCGTTTGGACGTGGTGAGAATGGACAGCGTCGGTTTGGCTGACAAATCCGCGGGCAGTTTCGCAAAGGTCATCCGCTCCGGTAGGCCGGTACAACGCAGAGCCTCAAAACCCTCATCGCTCTCAAAGATTACGCCGCCGTCGGGACCAGCGGTAATGAACACATTCTGCGTGCGGGACATCCCGGTTGCCTTGTTTGTACGGGTGATGGAGACTTCCCGCTTCAAATAGGCATCGACCAGACCTTGCTGCGATAACAGCCGGGCGTCGCGGTTCTTTTCCTGCACGCCGTTGGGCAGTCCGGTGACGATAGCGCTTTCCGGAAACATGCCTTCGGACACGCCTTCAAAGCGGACCATCGCATCGCCCGCTGGCAATGATATGGTGCGACTTTCGGTGATCAGCGCATAGCCTTGCGGCCAGTTGGCATCAATCGGTCGATCACCGCGACCCGGGGCCCGGTAAATGGTGATCGAGATATTTTCTGGCTGGTCCGAAACGACCAATTGCTGGGCCGCAAGCGGACCAGCTTGCAGGGCCAGCAAAAGCGCCAGAAAGGCAAAGAAGCGCGAGACGGTCATTGCGCCCCCGCGATCAGTAGCGGCTATCGAACGTTGCTGTCACCGTGACGCTGCTGTTGGCGGGCACGTTCACGCGCCATTCGACCTTGTCGGCAGAAACTCGCTCGCTGGCCTGACTTTCCTGCTCGATGCGGACATCACCCCACAATCCCGATTGCGCAAGATCTACGGTTGCGGCTTCGGGTCGCGCATTGGTGAGCTCATAGCGCATCTTTGTGCGCCAACGACTGGATGAGCGACGGGTGCGTTCCTCGACCACCGTCTTGACCTTCACGTCAAAGGCTTCACCGGTCCGGATCGACATCGAGGAACCCATCGGTGTCGCCTCGATCTGGCTTTCGCCGATAAACTGCGGATCGCCGCGCTTGTCGCGCATATAGACGCGCATGACCCCGGACGGCAGCTGGTCGCCCAGACCGCCGGATCGCGAGGTCGAGAATTTGAGGACGGAGCTGGCGCTGGTCGCATCGCCGGAACCCAGCCAGCCATTGGTAAATTCGTAGACCTTCTGCGCAGGAGCCGCCGTCACATCGAGAAAACTGACCTGCTTCTGCTGGGCGTTAGCGACGGTGGTCCGTTCCGCCAGCGGGTAGAGATAATAGTCGCCGAGCCGCTCGCGATCATTGGATTCAGTCCCGGCGCTGTCAATCGTCCCGGTCGGCCATTGCGCATAGCTGTTCCGTCCGCGCCCACTGTTGGGACTGCCCGCGACCAACAGAATATTGGCGTTGCGATAATCGGTGCCGCTGTTGTTGGTCAGCGTAACCCATCCCTGCACGTCAATCGTCTGCTTGGCTTCGTCGAATAGCGTCACATAGTCCGCCTTCCAGCCGAGCCCGGGGGTAAGATAGCTCAATGTCGTTGGCACCCGCCCGCCAGCAGATTCCAGCGTGATCGAAAGCGTCGGACGCGCCCGCAGATTGGGTGGCACGCGATCAAAAATCACCCGCACCGGCAGCCCGTCATCGCGCAAAACTTCAATCGTGTTGCCAATTTTCATGACCACACCACCATTGGCGGCGAGTATCTCGGCGCGGACACGGGTTTCAGCACCGGTCGCCGGGTTCGTCCGAATCAGGGTTACTGTCTGACCTACCGCCTTTTCCATCAGTTTGGCGGGGGTGAGCAGGTCATAATCAAAATTCTGTTCGACAATGCCGATATCGGGTCCGGCCAGCGTGACGGTTTCCGCTCGAATTTGCGCCGATACATCCGGGAATTGCTGCTTGCTGCGGCCCTTGGGCAGGTTCAGGCTGCGGACGTCCTGCACCAGCGCCTGATTGTTGTTGTAGATCGTGACCGAGACCTCGCCCTGCGCCGATTCATCCAGTGCGGACTGGCTGATGGCTGGCGTTGCGGCGCCAGCCAGTAAAATGCCCACAAAACCAACAAGCCGCATATTCTCTCTCCCCTATCGAAACCGGACGCTAACAAATTGAAAATGAACCTTGCTTAAACGGCTAAAGCCCCTCCGTTTCGTCTTCCTGCGGTGATAGCCAGCGAAACCGTACCATATTGCTGCGTTCGGCAATGTCAGTTTTGCGGATCGCCGTCACATTTTTCTCGGCAAGCCGTTTGGCAACAATATTCCGATCCGCATCGGAGCCATTCAACGCCAACCCAAGCGGGCTGCGCTGGCTGGCCCAGATGATCAGATCCAGCTGGCGAGCAGCCTGATCATCCAGAACACCATCGGTTATCTTGACGTCGGGCAGACCCATGACGGGCGGCGCGATCTGCACCGTCCACTGGCTGGCAAGCGCCGAGACGCGCTGCTCTAGTGCATAATAGGTTTCGAGGGAGGCCCCCGGGAGCGGCTTGGCGGTTACCACCGCCCGGCGCTTTGCGGTGTCGATGACCACATCTTCGCTGGACACTCCGGCAATCAGGGCGAGATTTTCCCTGAGCTGGGAAACCTTGATTTCGGCCGCCTGTTGCTGCGCCTGCATCTGCGCGGCGGCCAGTTCGGCATTCGCGGCATCTGCACCAGTTTCCACTCGATATTGTTCGATCTTGACGGCAATCGGGCGGTCAAAAGTCCGGCTCAGCACCCTGGCACTCTGGCTGTCAGCACCGGGCAGAATGCGCGGCGTGAACACCGATGCTGTCACGAGCATGGGTTCGGCCCGAAAATCTATCGCAAGCTGCGCGACGCGGGCATTGTCGCCGAACTGGTCCTTGATATATCCATTGGCGGACCGGGAGACATTTGCCTCCCACGCGATCTGCTGCAGGGAATATCCAAGCGGAATGGCCAAACCGATGAAAATAACCACCATGAAGCCGATCTGTATCTGCGACTGGCGTTCGGACAGATCGGAGCGGAAGCCATATAGGCGCGCCATTGCCGAAGCTGTCAGCGCTATGGTCATCAGGTTGGTGAAGAACAACAGCGCGGATCCGCCGAATACCGACCAGTTGAAGGTCGCCAGGCCAAATCCGACGACAGCAAGCGGTGGCATCAAAGCCGTGGCAATCGCGACCCCGACAATCGTTCCCATGCGTCCCCGGATCATGGCGTAAGCGCCGGCCAAAGCCGAAAACAGGGCGATCGCCAAATCAAAAAGATTGGGCCGGGTACGGGCGGCGATTTCTGCCGTAACGGTCTGCAGCGGAGACAATGTCACCACCAGCGCGGCAAACAGCACCGAAATGATCGTGCCATAGAGGATCGCTTTTGCGCTTTCCCTGAGCCACACGGAATCACCGATGGCCAAGGCAAAACCGGCCCCCATGATCGGGCCCATCAAGGGCGAGAGCAGCATGGCGCCGATGACCACCGCCGGAGACGACAGCAGCAAACCGAGGATCGCAATGCCTGCCGACATCGACGTCATAAAGGCAAAATGCGGCGTGAAGCCGCTGTCCTCGCGAATCTTGTCGATCACCGCTTGCTGATCGACATCGGCCCGCACGGCGACCCTCCACCAGCGGCGGAATAGCCGAATACTGCCGGTGACGGGCGCGAATGGACCGGATGGCTGTTTAGGCTTTGATTGTTCCGGACTGGCCTTGTCGGCCTGAGCGTCTTTCATGGAAATGCTTTAGCGGTGCGGGACGATTGCGAATAGACAAACATTACGTCCGACGTAATTGAAAAATGAACAGTTTCGTCTTTTATCATGAAACCGTATGATATATATAGAGCACGTCGGCTATTCCGCCGCACCGAGGAGCCTTTGCAGGAGCAAATCCATGCCCCGTCCCGAAACCGACATCGCAGCCACGCGATCCAGAATCATTGCCGCCGCAGACCAGATGATCCAGGAAAGAGGCGCGATCAGCTTCACCATGACCGATCTGGCGACTGCAGTCGGCATGTCGCCCTCCAATCTCTACCGCTTTTTCGAGAGCAAGGACGCGCTAGCTGAAGCGATGGCCGGGGAATGGTTTGCTGAACTGCTGATCATTATGGAGGATCTGGTTTCCGCTGACATGCCGGTTGAAGAAAAGCTCTATCAGTTTTTCGCCAAACGCGTGGTTATCAAACGGTCGCGTTACGAAGATGATCCAGAACTTTTTGAATCCTATATGGAATTGGGCGACGAGCATTTTGAAGTGATCAAGGGCTATGTCGACCTGGCCGATCACTATATGGCTTCGATCCTCGCCGAAGCGATGGAAAAAGGCTATTTCAAGGGGCTGGAGCTGGATAGCGTCGTATCTCTGGTCAACACCATGATGCAGCCCTTTTGCAATCCCCAGCTGATGATGCAGATGATGCATCTGGCGACCGAAGAGCGGCTTCGGATCGTGATCAACACCATCCTGAGCGGGCTAAAGGCCGATGAAGAGCAGGCAATCATCAAGCCAGAATTGCATATCGCCGGCTAGGCCTCTTTCGCCAGCCACTGTTTCATCATGGCGGGCGGCGGCGACGGGTTCATTTCCGTCTCGTCCAGTGCCGCCAACGCTCGGCGGCGATCTTCGTCGTTGAAGCTGCCGGTCGTCAGGCAAAATTCAACCGCGTTGCCATTCGGGTCGCGCGTATAGATGGAATGACACCAATTGTGGTCGATCTCGAGCACGTCGAGTCCCGCCGCGTTCCATTTTTCTCGCCAGGCGATCAGTTGCTCAGCGGTATCGACGGTAAAGCTGTAGTGGTTGGTGCCCAGCGGGGTTCCGGCGGCTTCGTTGAGGTCAAATGAATATCCGGCTTCTCCGGGCGTATCCATCAACTCCCAAAAAGCGATAAACCGGCTGTCATCGCCATCCATTCGGTAGAAAAAATGTTTTCCCCAGCCACCGCCCATGACCGGCGCGATCTCGACCTTGACCAGTTCGAAGTCCATGATGCCTTCGTAAAAGACGTGGATCGCTTTCATGTCCTTCGCCGCGAGGGCGAGATGGTGATAGCTCATTCGGTATCCTTTCTTTTGTCGACCATACCCATGACATCGGCCGTCGCGCCCTCGGGAGCGGGTACTTCGACGACGCGTTCCGGCACATCATCAAATTCCAGTTTGAGCGCCCGGCTCATCACCGCATGCATCATATAGGTGCAGGTGATGTAGGTCAGTTCGAGTATTTCGACTTCGCCGAGATGCTTTTTCAACGCTGCAAAGACCCCGTCGGACACCCTGCCCCGCTCCAGCACAAGACAATCGGTGTAGGCCAGAACGGCCCGTTCGACTTCGCTGAAGCAATCGGTGGTGGACCAACTGGGGATCGCCGCGACCTGCTCGTCCGAATAGCCTTCGAAGCGCATCGCCTTGCTGTGCTGGGAATAGACAAATTGCGATCCTACCGCATAGCCGGCGCGGATCTGGCCCAGTTCACGCAGTTTCGGATCGAGCTTGCGATTGGGAGAGCGGTAGAAACCGAAGCCCTCGGTGGTATGTTTGAAAGCATCGGGAACCTGCGCAAAGACGGTCCACCAATTGCCCGGCGTGCCGGTCGCCGTGCCGGGTTCCGCTACCGGATCGCGGTCGCCGAAGAGCATGTCATAAAGACCGAGAACATAGTCGTCGGTCACCTCGGACCGGGGGATTTCGCGCAGTCGGGGCATGGGTCTCTCCTATGCCCCGACTATGCACAATTTGGCGCGGCTTGCTAGCCCTGGGCGAGGTTCCGCAACACATATTGGAGGATGCCGCCGTGTCTCTGATCAACTTGATGCATCTGACAACCTAAGGGCGGCTCAAGCTGCGGCTTTGTCTCCCGCCTTTGCCTCGGTGAGATCGTAACAGAGCGACGGAAGTTCTTCGAAACCCGGCCTTGCCAGCAAATAGCCTTGAACCAGGTCGATGCCCATGTCGCGGATCGCCGTCAATTCACCAGGCGTCTCGACACCTTCGGCAATGACGTTGATATTCATACGCCGACACAGTTTCACAATCGATTCGACGATCATCCGGCGCGGCATATCGGTATCGATATTGCGGATAAGCGCCATATCGAGCTTGATGAAATCGGTCTGGAAATCCGCCAGCAGTTGCAGCCCGGCATAGTCTGCCCCAAAATCGTCCAGTGCTGTTCCGAAACCCATCTTTTTATAGGACTTCAGGATGTTCTTGATATGGCTTGTGTCAGCCATTTTCTCGTTTTCGGTAAATTCAAACAGCAGCCGCGATGTCGGCAGGCCTTGCTCGCCTGCCGTTTGCAGCGTCAGGCGGATACAGGCCTCGGGCGAATAGATCGCGTTGGGAAGGAAGTTGATCGAGAGCTTGGCGTCGGTTTCCAGGATTCCCGCAGCAACCGATTTTTCAATCGCCGCGACCCGGCAGGCCTGATCGAAAGCGTAGCGGTTCTCCTGCGTGATGGCGGACAGAATTTCCTCGGCCGGCTGGTTTTCGGTGCCGCGGACCAACGCCTCATAGGCCCATGGCTGTCCGGTGCGCAGATCAAATATCGGTTGAAAGGCCATCGACAAGTCGAACCCGAGACGCTCTCTGTTACGGCAATTTTTGCATCCGGCGAGTTTTTCCATCACTTGAATCTAAGGCTATGTGGTTAAGATAGCCTTACAAAATCAGACGGTTATTGACGGCTGCCACGCCCCCGACAGTCGATATGGCCCTGCCCCGCAGATTGCGGAGATCAGGGCGATATCGACTGGCTGGCAAATCGCCGCGCTTAGCGGATCTAGCCCTTCGCCAGATTCCGCAGCACATATTGCAGGATGCCGCCGTTGAGGAAATATTCCATTTCATTGGCGGTATCGATCCGGCAGATCGTCTGGAAGGTCGACTGCGTACCGTCGGCGCGGGTCATTTCGACTTCGAGTTCCTGCAGCGGCTTCAGCGTGGCGACGCCCTTGATCGTGAAGGTCTCGGTGCCGTCCAGGCTGAGGATCTCGCGATCGGTGCCTTCGCCGAATTGCAGCGGCAGAACGCCCATGCCGACCAGGTTCGAACGGTGGATCCGTTCGTAGCTTTCGACGATGACCGCGCGGACGCCGAGCAGGTTGGTGCCCTTTGCCGCCCAGTCGCGGGAGGAGCCGGTGCCGTATTGCTCGCCGCCGATGAC